>NZ_JBEYUZ010000011.1:0-203645 GCF_040643755.1 Streptomyces sp. NPDC047079 | reverse complement strand
GGTGATTCCGACTCTATCAGATCTTCCCGATCCGATTTCCTCGGCGCTTTCCAGGTTCCCGCGCTTTCGCGTTTCCCTTTCCGGCTTTCCCGACTTTATCAGAGGTTTCGGGGCCGATTGACCGGCGCCCATTTCTGAATCATCGGGAGGTGCTCCGCAGAGTCGACCACGATCAATCTGAGTCGATCGGATCGATATTCCGGAAGCGGGTAGATGTTCTCAAGGTCCCGTGGTGGAGAGGTCCACCTCCAGGCAACTGTTCGAATCTACCTCCTTGCTCGACCCGTGTCAACAGGTCTTGCGCGGCGAAGAGGAGACTAGCAGGTCAACGAAGGGCGACGCACATCCGGCAGGTCACCCCGCGTCACGCCGCCGTAGGGACGGCCGCGCTCCGTTCGTGCGCCTCCAGGTCCCCCGTGTCACCAGCCCGTGCCGCGCGGCCGCCCAGGACGAACACATACGCGAGAAAGGCCAGCTCAGCGGCGACACCTATCCCTATCCGCCCCCAGGTGGGAAGGCCGGACGGGGTCACGAAGCCCTCGATGGCGCCCGAAACGAAGAGAACGAGGGCGAGTCCGATCGCCATCCCCAGGGCCGCCCGCCCCTCCTCCGCGAGAGCGCTGCGGCGGGTGCGGGGGCCCGGGTCGATCAGTGTCCAACCGAGTCGTAGACCCGTTCCGGCGGCCACGAAGACGGCGGTCAGTTCCAGGAGGCCATGCGGGAGGACCAGCCCCAGGAAGGTGTCGAGACGGCCCACTGAGGACATCAGGCCGACACCCACGCCCAGGTTCAGCATGTTCTCGAAGAGGATCCAGAGGACCGGGAGGCCCAGGAAGATGCCGAGGACCAGGCACATCGCGGCGGCCCGCGCGTTGTTCGTCCACACCTCGGCGGCGAAGGCGGCAGCGGGATGGCTCGAGTAGTACGTCTCGTACTCGCCGCCGGGGCGCGTCAGGTTACGGAGCTCGCCGGGGGCGGCGATCGAGGACTGGACCTCCGGGTGGGTGCCGATCCACCACCCCAGGAGCGCGGCGATCACCGTGGAGAGCAACGCGGTGGGCACCCACCAGCGGCGCGAGCGGTAGACCGCGGCGGGAAAGCCCTCGGTGAGGAAGCGGGTGACATCGCGCCATGAGGCACGGCGTGTGCCCGTCACGGCACTGCGCGCGCGTGCCACCAGCTGACTGAGCCGGCCCGTGAGCTGGGGATCCGGCGCGCTCGACTGGATCAGTGAGAGATGGGTGGCAGTGCGCTGGTAGAGAGCGACGAGTTCGTCCGCCTCGGTTCCGGTGAGTCGGCGCTGGCGGCGCAGCAGGGCCTCGAGGCGGTCCCACTCGGCGCGGTGGGCGGACACGAACACATCGAGGTCCATGGGTCGGGCTGCTCCTCGTCCTCTCGTACTGCGTGTCAGCTTGTCGCACTGGAGCGCGATGTGTCCTCAGCTTGGCAGACTGTCGTATCCCGGGGTGGCTCAGGGGAAGGACGGCTGGCATGAGTGGACTGGTGACGGGCGAGGCGGTGGCGCTTGAGCTGCGCCCGGCGAAACTGCCGAGCCGAGCGCTCGCGGTGATGCTCGACCTGGTGGTGGCGCTGACCGCCTATGTCATCGTGATGATCGGTCTTGTGGCGTCGGCGTCGGGTCTGGACGAGGCCGCGCAGATCGCGGTGTCGATCGCGGTCTTCATCCTCGTGCCGGTGGGCGGCCCGATCGCGCTGGAGACCCTGAGCCTCGGCCGTTCGCTGGGGAAGCTCGCCTGTGGGCTGCGCGTGGTGCGGGACGACGGAGGACCGATTCGGTTTCGCCATGCGCTGGTCCGGGGCGCGGTCGGTGTGGTCGAGATCCTGATGACGTTCGGGGTCGTCGCGTGCATCGCCTCGCTGGTGTCGGCCCGGGGCAGGCGCCTCGGGGATGTGTTCGCGGGCACGCTGGTCGTGCGGGAGCGAGTGCCGGCGGGACGCATGGGCCTCGTGCCCCCGCCGCCGCCCTGGCTTGCCGGGCGATTCTCCGACCTGGACCTTTCGGCGGTTCCGGACGGGCTGTGGCTGGCGATCCGGCAATACCTGACGCGGATGCGGTACCTGGATCCACAGGTGGGCTGGGCGATGGCGGAGCGTCTCGCCTCGGATCTCGCGGCTCTTGCGGGGACGCCCGCGCCGCACGGCGTCCCGCCGGCCGCGTATCTGGCGGCGGTGGTGCACGAACGCCAGGCCCGGGACGCGCGGCGGGCGCAGGGTGGCCGGGCCGAGGAGGCTGCCGCAGGGGTGGGTCCGCAGGCGCAGCAGATGCCGGACGGGCACGCTCCGGCACCTCGGCAGGCCCCTGCCCCTCAGGGCTGGGGCAGCACGTGGTCGGCTCCCGGGGCGAACGACGTGGACCGCGGGGACAGCGCAGAGACCGGCGTGGCCGGCGTGGGTGGCGTGGACGATTGGTCCGGGACGGCCGCCCGGCCGCAGACGTATGGCCGTCCGCAGCCCACTGGCCGGCCTCGGGCGTCGGCTGACGGCCGGCTGGAGGACGGGCGGCCCGCGACCGCGCAGGCCGCCGCACCGTCGGCGGACCGCCGCTCCACCGGGTTCGTGCCGCCCGCGTAACGGTCCGCCGCACGCCTGGTCACGTGAACGCCGTCGGCGGTGACTCGAGGTGTTCGAGCTCGATGCCGGGCGCGGCGAGCACGATGTCGCCGGCGATGTGGACAGTGTGCCGCTCCCCCGTGTCCAGGGCTGTGACCTGGTATTCGTCGACGATCAGAGGGTCGTTGTCAGTGGGGTGTGCTTCTCTTGCGATCAGGGCCCAGGACTGGTCCACGGTGCGGGGGGCGAGGACCGGATCGGTGAATGCGACGAGGCGTACGCGCGTGGCGGCGGAGGAGGGGGTGAGGCGCAGCAGCCGTGCGGTGGCGACGAGGAATGCGGGGGACGTGCCGGTGAAGGCGTGGGCGGGGACATTGCCTTCGGCGGCATGGGCGCCGGTGGGGTCGGTGCGGACCCAGGTGACGCCCTCCAGGGCGGCCCCCCGCACCTGCCAGCCGCCGGCGTGGAGTTCGAGGCGAATGGGGCGGCCGAGGTCGTCGAGGGCGAGGTCGACGGATCCGGCGTGATCGCCGGAGGGGGTGGTCAGTTGGGAGACATAGCGCCAGCCGGAGGGGCCGGGCGCGCACTGGAAGTGCTCTTCGGCGAGGAGGGTGTCGTCGTGCGGGTCGTGAAGCGAATATCGGCCGCGGGGCATGAGGGTCCTGGGGTGTGACGGGCTGGTCCGGCCGGTCCGCCATGGTCCGGCCGTCGGCCAGTCTGCCCGGTCCGGGCATCGACCGGTCCCGCCGGTCGGGCCAATGGAGCAGGCCGCCGGCACGGGGGTGCGGGGGCCTGCTCCAGGGCTCGGTCAGTACCGGTAGTGGTCCGGCTTGAACGGGCCGTCGACGTCGACGCCGATGTACGCCGCCTGCTCGGGGCGGAGCTTGGTCAGCTTGACGCCGAGCGCGTCCAGGTGGAGGCGGGCGACCTTCTCGTCGAGGTGCTTGGGCAGCGTGTACACGCCGGTCGGGTACGCGTCGGGCTTGGTGAACAGCTCGATCTGGGCCAGCGTCTGGTCCGCGAAGGAGTTGGACATCACGAACGACGGGTGACCGGTGGCGTTGCCCAGGTTCAGCAGGCGGCCCTCGGACAGCACGATGATCTTCTTGCCGTCGGGGAAGGTCCAGGTGTGGACCTGCGGCTTGACCTCGTCCTTGACGATGCCGGGGATCTTGGCGAGGCCGGCCATGTCGATCTCGTTGTCGAAGTGGCCGATGTTGCCGACGATCGCCTGGTGCTTCATCTTCGCCATGTCCGACGCGAGGATGATGTCCTTGTTGCCGGTCGTGGTGATGAAGATGTCGGCCTTGTCGATGACATCGTCGAGGGTCGTGACCTGGTAGCCGTCCATCGCCGCCTGCAGCGCGCAGATCGGGTCGATCTCGGTGACGATCACACGGGCGCCCTGTCCGCGCAGGGACTCCGCGCAGCCCTTGCCCACGTCGCCGTAGCCGCACACGACCGCGGTCTTGCCGCCGATCAGGACGTCGGTGGCGCGGTTGATGCCATCGATCAGGGAGTGGCGGCAGCCGTACTTGTTGTCGAACTTCGACTTGGTGACCGCGTCGTTGACGTTGATCGCCGGGAACAGCAGGACGCCGTCCCGCTGCATCTCGTACAGGCGGTGGACGCCGGTCGTGGTCTCCTCGGTCACGCCGCGGATCTCGGAGGCCAGCTGGGTCCACTTCTGGGGGCTCTCGCCCAGGGTGCGGTGCAGCAACTGGAGGATGACGCGGTGCTCGTCGGACTCGGCGGTCTCGACGGCCGGGACCTTGCCGTCCTTCTCGTACTCGACGCCCTTGTGGACGAGGAGGGTGGCGTCACCACCGTCGTCCAGGATCATGTTCGGGCCGCCCGTGGGGCTGTCCGGCCAGGTCAGCGCCTGCTCCGTGCACCACCAGTACTCCTCCAGCGTCTCGCCCTTCCAGGCGAAGACGGGGATGCCCTGGGGGTTGTCGGGCGTGCCGTTCGGGCCGACGGCGATGGCGGCGGCCGCGTGGTCCTGGGTGGAGAAGATGTTGCACGAGGCCCAGCGGACCTTCGCGCCGAGCGCCACCAGGGTCTCGATGAGCACGGCGGTCTGGACGGTCATGTGCAGGGAACCGGTGACGCGGGCGCCGGCCAGGGGCTGCGCCTCGGCGTACTCCTTGCGGATCGCCATCAGACCGGGCATCTCGTGCTCGGCGAGGGTGATCTCCTTGCGGCCGAACTCGGCCAGGGAGAGGTCGGCGACCTTGAAGTCCTGTCGGTTGTCGACAGTCGTCATTGCGAGGTGCTCCTCGGAGTCGGGTCGAGGTGGGTAGGGCTGGTCTGCGCGGCGGCGGACACAGGGGTGCCCGAAGAGGACACAGGCATGCCCACGTGCGCGCAGCGCAGTCCGTCGGAGGCCCTCTCTCCCTCGGTCGGCCCGCGTGGGGCCGCCCGACCGCCATCAGCAGCGACGTCTGGCTCCGTCCCAAGCTACACCGGAGGACCCGGCGGTCCCCAGTCCGCCTCCGGACACATCACGTCGGTCCCCGGACGTGGCGGAGAGGGCCGCGCGGTGCCCGGGGCAGCCCGGCGGAAGTCGGCAAACCTGGATGAGCAGGATGTTTCCGTGTCTTTGTGCTCGGATTCCCGAGGGGAGGTGCCCCGGAGTCCGGGGCGCCGGAAGGAGCGTCCAAGGCGGCGTCCCGTGTGAGGAAGGTGTCAGGCGAGGGGCCGCGCCCCGCGCAGGTGATCCGCAGACTGTCGCTAGCCTCTCTCTGCGCGTGCGGATGCGCCGCGCGGGGAGGGGTTGGCGATGGCTAAGGGCCGGGCACTGGCGCTCTGGGCGTGGCTGACGCTGCCACTGGGGCTGATCTTGTTGGTGGGCTCCTTGTTGTATGTGCGAACGGCCTATACGGGGGTCACGGTGAGGGGCGGAAGCATGGAGCCCACGTATGGCGTCGGCCGGCAGCTTGTCGTGCAGCGGCTGGATGGGGACGAGATACACAGAGGGGATGTCGTCCTCTTCGCGACGCCGGACCGCTATTCCGGCGAGGCCGTGCTGAAGCGGGTGATCGGTGTGGGCGGCGACCATGTGGTGTGCTGCGGCGCGGGCACGGAGGAACGCATCACCGTCAACGGGCGGCCGCTTCAGGAGCCGTATGTGAAGGACGGCATCGCCGACGGTGTGCACCGGCCGTATGACGTGAAGGTGCCCGAAGGCCGGCTGTTCGTGCTGGGTGACCACCGGGTCAACTCCGTGGACTCACGGTTCTTCGCGGGCGACGGTCACCAGGGCACGGTGGCCGTCGGCGATGTGAAGGGGCGCGTCGTCGGAGGTCCGGCCCGGCTTCTGGGCTGGCTTGTGTGCGGGCTGCTCGGACTGGTCCTGGCCGCCACGGGGCTCGGCCTGGGAATCGCGGCCGTGACGGTGCGGAGGAGGCGGGTCACCCCGCCCGCACCGCCCTGGCCCGTCCATATGTGAGGGTCAGTGGCCGGGGGTCGGGGCCGGTCCCCCGGGCGTTGCCTCGGGGTCCGGGCCCTTGGCCGCCTCGGCCTCGCTGTAGATGTCCGGTTCCAGGTAGATGAGCCGCGCTATCGGGACGGCGGCGCGGATACGGGCCTCGGCGGCGTTGATCGCGGCGGCGACCTGCGCGGCCGTGTCGTCGTGCCTGACGGCGATCTTGGCGGCGACCAGCAGCTCCTCGGGACCGAGGTGGAGGGTGCGCATGTGGATGATGCCGGTGACCGTCTCACCGTCGACGGTCGCCGCCTCGATCTTCTTGATCACGTCCAGGCCGGCGGCCTCGCCGAGGAGGAGGGACTTGGTCTCGGCGGCTAGGACGAGGGCGATCAGGACCAGGAGGACACCGATGCAGGCGGTGCCGATGCCGTCCCAGATGCCGTCGCCGGTGAGCAGCGCGAGGCCGACACCGCCGAGGGCGAGGACCAGACCGATCAGCGCGCCGAAGTCCTCCAGGAGGACGACCGGCAGCTCGGGTGCCTTGGCGCGGCGGACGAACTGTACCCAGGAGAGCTTTCCGCGCAGCTCGTTGGACTCCTTTATCGCGGTGCGGAAGGAGAAGCCCTCGGCGATCAGCGCGAAGACGAGGACGCCCACCGGCCAGTACCAGTGCTCGAGTTGGTGCGGGTGCCGGATCTTCTCGTAGCCCTCGTAGATGGCGAACATGCCGCCGACCGAGAAGAGGACGATCGAGACCAGGAAGGCGTAGATGAAGCGGTCGCGGCCGTAGCCGAACGGATGCTGCGGGGTGGCAGCGCGCTCGGACCGCCTGCCGCCGATCAGCAGCAGGAACTGGTTGCCGGAGTCGGCGAGCGAGTGGACGCCCTCGGCCAGCATCGAGGAGGAGCCGCTGAAGGCGAACGCCACGAATTTCGATGCCGCGATCGCGAGGTTGGCGCCGAGTGCCGCCACGATCGCCCTGGTGCCGCCTGACGCGCTCATGTGTTCGCGTTGTCCCTTCGTTGCCGTGCCGCCCTGGTCGTGTACTCGCGTACCCCGCCCAGGGCTTTGCCCGTCCTTTGCCGGTGGGTCATTGTTGCAGCCGGGTCCGGCGGCGCCGCGCCGGACCGGGGAAGGGACGGCGTACGGCTGCGGGTCAGGCGACGACGGTGGCCCTGAAGAGGGTGCCGGCTCCGGACACCTCGGTGGGTTCGTCCGCCGGTACGAAGACGGACTGGCCAGGGGCGAGCAGGTGTTCGCCGACGCGTACGGAGCCGGCCGTGCACAGCAGGATCTGCGGGGTCGGGCGGGTGAGGGCGTGCGGGGCGGCGCCCTCGGGCAGGACGTAGCGGGACAGGCGGAACTCGTCGATGGGGGTCTCGTAGACCTCCTCGCCGTCCGTGGACGCCTCCGGGCGCAGCACGCCGGGGTCGTTCGCCTCGAAGCGGACGATGCGCAGCAGTTCGGGGACGTCGACGTGCTTGGGGGTCAGACCGCAGCGCAGGACGTTGTCGGAGTTGGCCATGATCTCGACGCCGAGGCCGTTCAGATAGGCGTGCGGGACGCCGGCGCCGAGGAAGAGGGCCTCGCCGGGCTGGAGCCGGACATGGTTGAGCAGCATGGCCGCGATCACGCCGGGGTCGCCGGGGTAGTGGTGGGCGATGTCCGCGTACGCGGCGTAGGCGCCGCCGAGGCGGGTGCAGGCTGT
This sequence comes from Streptomyces sp. NPDC047079, assembly GCF_040643755.1. Lineage (NCBI taxonomy): Bacteria > Bacillati > Actinomycetota > Actinomycetes > Kitasatosporales > Streptomycetaceae > Streptomyces > Streptomyces sp. NPDC047079. Next base: position 195,936 of record NZ_JBEYUZ010000011.1, on the reverse strand, counting down.
CGCGGCCTCGGTGACCGTGTGGGCCATCTCCTCCGGGTCGGCGGACAGGACCGCCGTGAGGACCTCGCGCAGGGCGGCCTCTTCGGGGTGTGCGCGCAGCAGGTCGACGTAGGGCTTGAGGGAGTCGACGTCGAGGCCCGCGAGCAGCTCGGCGGCCTCCTCGGGCGCGCGGAAGCCGCACAGGCCGTCGAACTCGGTCAGGGCACAGATCAGTTCGGGCTTGTGGTTGGCGTCCTTGTAGTTGCGGTGGGGAGCGTCGACGGGGATACCGCGGCGCTCCTCGTCCGCGTAGCCCGCCCTGGCCTGCTCCAGGTCCGGGTGCACCTGAAGGGAGAGCGGGGCGCCGGCGGCGAGGATCTTCAGCAGGAAGGGCAGCCGCGGGCCGAACTTGGCGACCGTGCGGCTTCCCAGCTCCTGCTCGGGGGACTTGTCGATCACCTCGTTGAGCGGGCCGCGCGGGGTTCGGGAGGGCGCGCCCGGGTGGGCGCCCATCCACATCTCCGCCTGCGGCTCACCGGTCGGCTCCACACCGAGGAGCCGGGGGATGGCGGTGACGGATCCCCAGGCGTAGGGGCGAACGGTGTTGTCGAGGCGATCCATGGGTGTCTTTTCTCCGTACGTACGCTGTTCGGCGGGCGCCGGTCAGGCGGCGTCAGCCAAGATCAGGCCCCCGAAGCGAGCGCCACGTAAACAGCGGCGAAATCTGTGATGGCGATCAGTTCCGCGAGGGTCTCCAGCTCGCTGCCGTCCTCCGGTTCCAGCTCGCTGATCGCCGTGTCGTGGGTGAGGGCCAGCTCGCGTGCGGCGGGGGCGGCGCTCAGGCCCCCGATGGGGCGGTCCCGCAGCAGCACCACGCGCGCGTGCAGGGCTTGTGCCTCCTCGACGCGGTCCCGGAAGAAGTCCTCGGGGTCGGCGCCGGCGGCGAGCGGGCCGGAGAGCAGGACACTGTGCGAGGCCAGTGCCTCGGGCAGCTGCGCGGTGAGCGCGGGGCGGCCGGCCAGCTCGGCGAGCGCGGCCGCGAAACGGCGGCCGGCCGGCTCGGCGGAGACGCCCTCCGTCCAGATCACCGGGAGCGATTCGGCCAGCTCGGCGGCGAGGTTCTTGGCGGGGTTGGTGTAGGTGGCGATGGCCGGGCCGCAACGCTCGGCGACCTGGTCGAGGCGGTCGGCGACCTTGCCCAGTGCCTCGGGCGGGGCGGAGAGCAACCCGGTGCGGTCCAGGAGGGCGAGCAGCGGGGTGAGCAGGGCCCACAGCACGCCGGGCGCGGACGCGGCGAGCGGTTCCTCCTGCTCGTACGGGGCCGTCGCCATCGGGACGAACAGGCCGTGCGCACCGGTCACCGCCTCCGTGACCGGGGAGCCGACGGGGGCCACGGCGACGACGGTGCAGCCACGCCGGTAGGCCTGCTCGACGAGGATCCCGAGACCCGGTTCGCTGCCGTCGGGCGTGGCGATCAGCAGGAGGTCGACGGGGCCCGCCCAGCCGGGCAGGTCCCAGCGCAGGGCGCCGGCGGCGGGGGCGACACCGGTGGGGTGGATGCGGGTGACCGGGCAGGAGGAGCCGACGAGGGTGCCGAGCAGTTCGGCCACTCCCACGGAGGCGGTGCCGGGACCCGCGATGAGGAGGGCGCGGGGGCGGCCGTCGGGCTTCAGTTCGTTGATCCCCGCCTCGGTGGCGTGCCGCACGGCGGTGCGGACCCGGGCGCCGGCCTCGGCGGCGCCGCGCAGCAGGGCTCGGCGGTCGGCGACTGCCAACGCGTCGGGGTCGTCGAGCAGCGATTCGTCGAGCATGAGCGGCAGTCTCCGATCGCCGGGTCCGTTAGGCGGGGCGTCGGGCCTCGTCGACGAGCAGGACCGGGATGCCGTCCCTGACGGGATAGGCAAGGCCGCAGTCCCGGCCGGTGCAGACCAGCTCGCCGTCCTCCTCCTTCAGGGGGGCGTGGCACGCCGGGCAGGCGAGGATCTCCAGGAGGCCGGCTTCGAGCGGCATGAGGGGTCCCTTCAAAGCGAGTGCGCTTGGCCTGGTCAGACTACCGCCGCCGGGCCGGCATACGGGGGTTGGGCGGGGCGGCGCGGCCCCGGGCGCCCCGCTCGCGAGGGGCGCCCGCTCCGGCCGTGCAGCGCGGTCGGCGGTCAGCCGCGGATGATGTCCAGGGCCTCGTCCCGGATCTTCGTCATGGTCGCCTCGTCCTTCGCCTCCGCGTTCAGGCGGAGCAGCGGTTCGGTGTTGGACGGTCGGACGTTGAACCACCAGTCGGCGGACGAGACGGTCAGGCCGTCCAGCTCGTCGATGGCCACGCCCTCACGGCCCTCGTACGCCGCCTTGATCGCGGCCAGGCGGCCCTTCTGGTCGTCGACGGTGGAGTTGATCTCCCCGGACCCGGCGTAGCGGTCGTACTCGGCGACCAGCTGGGACAGCGGGCCGTCCTGTCCGCCGAGGGCCGCCAGGACGTGGAGCGCGGCCAGCATGCCCGTGTCGGCGTTCCAGAAGTCCTTGAAGTAGTAGTGCGCGGAGTGCTCCCCGCCGAAGATCGCGCCGGTGCGTGCCATCTCGGCCTTGATGAAGGAGTGGCCCACACGCGTGCGGACGGGCGAGCCGCCGTGCTCGCGGACCACCTCGGGCACGGACCAGGACGTGATCAGGTTGTGGATGACCGTGCCCTTGCCGCCGTGCTTGGCCAGCTCGCGCGCGGCGACCAGCGCCGTGACCGCGGACGGCGAGACGGGGTCGCCGTGCTCGTCGACGACGAAGCAGCGGTCGGCGTCGCCGTCGAAGGCGATGCCGATGTCGGCGTGCTCCTCGCGGACGCGCTTTTGCAGGTCGACGATGTTCTTGGGGTCCAGCGGATTGGCTTCGTGATGGGGGAAGGTGCCGTCCAGCTCGAAGTACATCGGGACCAGGTCGATGGGCAGCCCGGCGAAGACGGTGGGCACGGTGTGACCGCCCATGCCGTTGCCGGCGTCGACGACGACCTTCAGGGGCCGGATGGAGGTCAGGTCGACGAGGGAGCGCAGGTGTGCCGCGTAGTCCTCCAGCGTGTCCCGCTGGGTGACCGTCCCGGGGGTCCGCACGGGCTCGGGAGCGCCCTCGTCCACCCACTGTTCGACCAGTGCGCGGATCTCGGCGAGGCCGGTGTCCTGGCCGACGGGGGCGGCGCCCGCGCGGCACATCTTGATGCCGTTGTACTGGGCCGGGTTGTGCGAGGCGGTGAACATGGCGCCCGGCAGATTCAGTGCGCCCGACGCGTAGTACAGCTGGTCGGTCGAGCACAGGCCGATCTCGGTGACGTCGACGCCGCGTGCGGCGGCCCCGCGGGCGAAGGCGCGTGAGAGTCCCGGGGAGGAGGGCCGCATGTCGTGACCGATCACGATCGCGTTCGCGCCGGTCACCTGGACGAAGGCCGCCCCGAAGAGTTCGGCCAGCGACTCGTCCCACTGGTCGGGGACGACACCGCGTACGTCGTACGCCTTCACGATCTGCGACAGATCAGCAGCCACGGCCAACCCTCCTGAGGTCTTGACGATGGCCCCAAACTACCTGCTGCGACCGACCCTCGGTGGGGGGTCCAGCGGGCTCGAAGACCAGTTCCCACGGAGTTCATACCGGGGCTTCGTGGACGAGGCCCCGAGGGCTCAGTTGTCCGGTGAGCGCAGCACTCTCAGGTGACCCCGGCGCGCGACCTCCATCGGGTCCGCCGTGCGGGCGCTGCCGCCGCTCGCCTCGGCCGCGCGCTGCTGCGGGCGGGCCGCCTCGCGGACCGCGTTGGCGAGCGCCTCCAGGTCGTCGCCGCTGGGACGCGCGGGGGCGGAGCCGTCCAGGAGCCGGACGACCTCCCAGCCGCGCGGTGCGGTCAGGCGCTCGGAGTGCTCGGCGCACAGGTCGTAGCAGTGGGGTTCGGCGTAGGTGGCGAGCGGGCCGAGGACCGCGGTCGAGTCGGCGTAGACGTACGTCAGCGTCGCGACGGCGGGTCGGCCGCAAGCGGTGCGCGAACAGCGACGTACAGGGCTCACGACGTTGGACGGTACCGCACTCTTGAGCGGGCCGCGACGACTCTCCCTCAGGTCACTCCACCGTGTCGTGCTGTGAAACGCCCCACACACTCCTCCCGACCGGCCTTGGTGACCTGCGGGGAGGCCTCGGGGCCGGTCTCGGTCCCCCCTGAAATCGGTCACCACTTGGTACAAACCTCGTCAATTCTCATGAGGTCGGCGGTCCGGGAGGGATATGGAATCGAGCCCAACCTTGGCTGAAATGGTCATCCTGCGACATGCCGTACAGCTCGGCGGACAACCGGCGGCATGTCCGGCGAGCCGACTGGACAGGCGGGGTGGGGGCGCGCGGTCGTGTGGGGCCGGGCGCCGAGCCCGTGCGGGGATTACGCTTCGTCAGTGATGGACAACGCCGTACCGCCCCGCGCCGCCGCACCCGGGCCCCGCCGCCGTGATCGCCACGGCAGAGGCATGCGCGGACCCATCGCGCCGCCCCAGGTGCCGCTCGCCGCGAGCCGCGCCGAGGCGTTCGCGGATCTGGTGCAGGACTCCGTGGAGCGTCTGGAGCGGCGCTGGCCGCAGCTCGCCGACATCGACTTCCTCATCCTCGAGGTGCCGCGCCTCGACGGCCCCGGCCAGGCGTGGAGCGACGAGGCGGTGCCCCTCGGGGGCACGCTCCCGGCCGGTGACGGGCACCGGGCACGTGTCGTCGTCTACCGCCGCCCGGTAGAGATCCGCACCAAGGGCCGCGACGAGCGTGCCGCTCTGGTCCACGAGGTGGTCGTGGAACAGGTGGCGGAGCTGCTGGGGCTGACGCCGGAGACGGTGGATCCGCGCTACGGCGAGGACTGACCGGCCTGAAGGAGCGGCGGCCTCTCGGGCCGTCACTTCTTCAGCAGCACGGAGAGGTCCTGGTCAGCTTCGGGCACCGCCACCGTGCCCCGGTCGTCGGGAAGGGTCTGCACGGTGAACGCCGGTACGCCCTCCATGGTCGTCTTCAGCGTACGGGCGGCGTAGACGGGCCCTCCGGAGAGCGGCTCGACGGTGAGCGCGTATGTGCCCTTCAGCCCGCTCGGCACCGGGGCGTCCACGTCCTGCGTCGTACCGCCCTTGATCGTGTACTCCTTGGTCGCCGCCGTTCCGCCGTCGCTGCCCGTGGACGCGGTGACTCTGACCCTGGCCGTGGCGCCCGGGGCGCTCAGCGCGAGTGTGGTGCCCTTGGCGCTGTTGCCGGCGACCGACGCGCGGGTGCCGACCGGCGCGGTCGCCGGGATGAACGCGGTCTCCTGGTCGGCGCCCTTGCCGCGCACCACCCGCAGGGCGGCGACCAGCGGGACCGGGGTGTCGCCGGGTGTCAGCACCAGGGAGCCCGCCTCGCCGCGGGTGACGTCGCCCAGGTCGACGGCGGTGGTCGTCCCGGCCTTCACATGCAGGGTCTCGTTGCCGGCCGGGGTGATCTGCCCGGAGGGAGAGGCGAGGCGCACCTTGAGGTCGGCGTCGTTGTCGCCGGGCGCGAAGGCCACCAGGCGGACGTCCGTGGCGTCCCCGGGGATACCGGGCAGCACCAGGGACCCCGCGGGGTCCGTCGAGGCGGCCAGCCAGTCGCCGCCCAGCTTGTCGTCGAGGGCCTGTACGGCGGCGGCGACGCGACCGCTGCGGACGCCCACATGGACCGTGACATCGGGCTCCCGCGCGCCGGTGAGCGTGGACAGCAGGATCGGCTCGCTGGAGTGCGGCTGGACCGTGATGCCCTCGCCGACCGTCGACTTGAGGTCGCCGTCCTTGCCGTACAGCTCGATGTCGACGACCGCGGCGGAGTCGTCGGGGTTGGTCAGGTGCACGTAGTCCGTGCGGGAGGCGGCGGTGCTGGCGCCCGCGAACCAGAACTCCGTGTCCGGGGCGGTGCAGTTGGTGCCGAGCAGCCCGCGGCCGGCACCCGCGGCGACCTCGGTGGTCTCCTGGACCGTCCAGCCGGGCGCGAGGCGTCCCTCGGCGGATCCGATGAGCGCGGGCGTGTCGGCGCCCGAGCCGTCCCCGGTGACCGGGGTGCCGGGCTCCTTGGGAGTCACGGCCGGCGCCCCCGACTGCTTGCGGCCCTTCCCGTCCTTGCCGCCGCTCTTGCCGGTGCCCGCGCCGTCCGCCGACTGCTTCCCGGCCGGGGTGAGTTGGGCCTTGCCGCTGCCGCCGGCTCCCCTGGAGACGGGCGTGAACGACGTGTACGTGGTGTCGGCGATGTCGGAGGTGCTCGGCTCGGGGCACAGCAGCCGGGTCTGCTCCACGGGCAGCCGGGCGGCCGTCTTCGCGGTGTCGCCGCCGGACGCGTCGGGCGCGTTGAGCGCCGCGAACCCGGTGACGGCGGCGAGCGCGGTCACACCGGCGATCAGGGACAGGGTCGTGCGGTTCACTGCTGGCTCCCGTCGGGGCGCTCACTGTCGGTGCCGTGCGCCGGGTCGTACGGCGCGGCGTAGCCCTGGGTGTACGTCGGGTCGTACGGCGCCGTGTTGCCGTAGGCGTACGGGTCGTACTGGTGGCCCTGGTACGGGTCGGCCGGGTAGGGCTGCTGCTGGTACGGGCCCGGCGCATACTCCTGGCCGCCCTGGTACTGCTCGGCGCCGTATGTGCCGTACTCCGTGTCCGCGTAGCCCGTCGTGTCCCACTCCCCGTACGGGTGCTGCTGCGGGATCGCCGCGGGCTCGAGCGCCTCCTCCGCCGGGGGCGGGGCGTCGGTGTCCTGGCCCGCCTCCTCCGCCTCGGCCTGGGCGCGCAGCCGACGGGCCCGTCGGCCCTCGCCTGCGAGGTCCTGCGCGGGCACGGCCCGCTCCTCGGGAAGGTCGTCGTCGACGTCCCGGCGGCGGCCGGGCAGGGCGAGCACCACGAGGACGACGGCGAGCGCGCCCTGCGCCCACAGCCAGGCGCTGTGGCCGAACGGGGTGCCGTAGGTGACGTCCAACGTGCCGCCGGACGCGGGCAGTTCGAAGCCCTGGGCCCAGCCGTCGACCGTGGTGCGGGTGAGCGGCCTGCCGTCCAGCGTGGCGGTCCAGCCCGCGTCGGCGGTGTCGGCGATCCGCAGCACACGGCCCGCGGCGCCGGACGGGATCCTGGTGTGGATCTCGACGGGTCCGGCCGCGACGGGTTGCGGTGCGGCGGAGCCGGCGACGATCGCGGCGCGGGAGACCTGCCGGTCCAGCCGCCACAGGGCGCTGCCGTCCTGCTGACTGAGCCGGGACAAGCCGGGCGTGGCGTCCAGGACGCGGCTGACGTCCCGCGGGGCACCCTTGCGGACGAGGACGTACCGCACGGCGAAGCCGCCCAGTTCGTCGGCCTGGTCGGCGCCGGAGCCCGCCACGAGGTTGGCGACGACCTTGTCGAGCCGCTTGTTCTCGCCGTCCACGGCGGCGAGTTCGCCGTCGCCGAGACGGGCGCCTGAGCCGCGGACCAGGGTGTAGCCCACGCGCGCGGTGGACTCGCCGTCGAGGACGAGGGTGCGGGCCTGGTCGCTGGTGCCGCCCTCCTCGGCCACGAACGCGGGCACCTGCACCGGGTCGCGCCGCTCCACGGGCCCGTCGGCACCGCGGATCATCCACCCGGCGGCGAGCAGCAGGGGGCCCGCCGCGCACGCGAACGCGATGAGCGCGGCCACGGGCTGACGCCAGCCGAAGCTCTGCTCGGCCACCCGGGCCCGGGCGCCGTCCGCGCCGATCGCGGCGGCGGACAGCAGCGCGAGGCCGTAGACGACAGTCGCGGGTCCGGCCCATGTCGAGCCGTTGGAGACAACCGCGAAGACGAGCCCCACCAGGGCCGCTGCCCACGCCGTCCAGATGCCCCTCTGGCGCTCGCCGCGCATGAGGGCCGCCAGCGCGGCAAGGACGATGCCGATGAGCATCAGCCCGTTGACCGTGCCTGGGCCGCCGGGGCTCGCGCCCAGCAGGTCGAAGGCGGAGGCCGCGCTCTTGCCGTAGGCGAGACCCGCCTCCTGGAAGAAGCCGTGGGGTAGCAGCGTGAGCGACCAGGGGGCGAGCACCAGCAGCGGGGTGCCCAACTGGGCGAGCAGGCGCGGCGCGTAGGCGAGGAGGGCGTTCCTGCGCATGACGAGCAGGGCCAGGCCCAGGGCCGCCGCGATCGGCCACACGATGGGCGTGAACGCGGTGGTGATCGTCAGCAGCAGCGCGTACGCCCAGGTGGCGCGCCAGCTGCCGCGCGCGCCGGAGGCATGGGCGAGCCCGGCGGCCGCGATGCCCGCCCGCGCGAGGAGCGGCAGCAGGACGGCGAGGACGGCGGTGCCGATGTGGCCGCCGGCGAGGGCGCCGGTGGCAGCGGGCAGGAAGGCGTACACGACGGACGCCCAGGCGCGCAGCAGCCGGGACTCGACGAGCGGCCGCGAGGCGAAGTAGGCGGTGAATCCGGCCAGCGGCACCGAGCAGACGAGCAGCACCGTCACCGCGAGTCCGGTGGAGCCGAAGAGGAGGCTCGCGAGCAGGGCGACCAGCGCGATGTAGGGCGGCGCGGACTGCGTGCCGCCGGCCCCCACCGGATGCCAGGCGTCGAGATAGCGCGACCACAGTTCGGAGGAGTCGGCGGGCGCGGGCAGCAGCGCGCCGCCGGCGAGCGAGCCGCCGCCGAGCAGGGCGCGGCAGGCGACGAGCGAGACGAGCAGGAGGACGACGAAGAGCACCGGGCCGGGTTTGCGGGCGATGCGCTTGACCCGGGCGAACTGCTCGACCTGAAGGAAGTCGGCGTCGTCGCCGCCCGGTCCGGACTCCAGGCCGCCGCCGTGCCGGCCGGCCGAGGAGACCTCGGGGTCGGAGCGGCCGACCAGGTTGCTCGCGACCTGTTCGACGGTGGCGCGGATGGTCGCCCCGGGGGGCGGGAACAGCGGGCGCAGCTCGCCCTTGTCGACCTGGGGGCGGCCACGCCTGCGCCGCCCTGCGATGATCCGCTCCGGTCGCAGCAGGATTCCGAGCAGGCCGCGGAGCTCGTCGACGGCCTGTCCGGGCACCTTGCCGACCAGGTACGCGACCGTGCGCAGCAGGGTGCCGAGGACCAGGCGGAGCAGGACCCAGGGCAGCTGTCCCGTGCGGGCGTTGACAAGGAGGGTGTAGACGGCGCCCGCCTTGTCCACCTTGTGGGGGGAGGCCGTGGTGCGGCCGGCGCAGTCGACGGTGCGGCGCTCGCGGGAGGCCGCCTCCGCGTGCCGTACGACCGCTTCGGGGGCGACCAGGACGCGGTGGCCCGCGGCGTGGGCGCGCCAGCACAGGTCGACGTCGTCCCGCATCAGGGGCAGGTGCCGGTCGAACCCGCCGAGCTGCTCGAAGACATCGCGCCGGATCAGCATGCCGGCCGTGGACACGGACAGCACCGGGCGGACGTGGTCGTGCTGGCCCTGGTCCTGTTCGCGGCGGTCCAGGCCGGTCCAGCGGCGGCCGGAGTTGGCGATGCTGACGCCGACCTCCAGGAGCTGCCGGCGGTCGTACCAGCCGCGGAGCTTGGGGCCGACGACGGCCACGTCGTCGCGGCCCAGCTCCATTTCGTTCTCGACGACCCGCAGCAGCTGGGCCAGGGCGTCGGGTTCGGGGGCGCAGTCGTCGTGCAGGAGCCACAGCCACTGCACCGGCTCCCCGTACGGCAGCTCGGGCAGGTCGTACGCGTCGTCCCGCCAGCTGCGGGTGGCGGGGTCCCAGCCGCTGGGGCGCTTGAGGTAGGGCAGGTCCTCCGGGGTCAGCACGGCCGCGGTGCGGTTGGCCTCCTCGACGGCCTGGCCGAAACCGGTGCGCCTGGCGAGGTGCAGGACGCGGTCGCCGCCGAGCACGTCGGTGAGCAGCTGGGCCGAGTCGTCGGCGCTGCCGGTGTCGGCCGCCACCGCGTTCTGCACGGGCCGCTCCTGGCCGAGCAGCCCGGCGAGCGCGTCGGGCAGCCAGCGGCCGCCGTCGTGGGCGACGAGGACCGCGGTGACCACGTGACGCGGGAACTCAGGTGTGGCAGCGGTGCCTTGATGGGCTGCCGTATGGCTGTGCACGGACATCGAGGTACGGGCCCCGGTTCGATGGACTGCGGTGGACGCCTGTGCCCACCGGGGGCAGCGGGGCGTCTCGGACGAGCGACCACACTATCGGCTGGGCAGCGCAGCGGCCCGCCGCCTGTGGATAACCCACCTGCGACGGGCCGTCGTGACGTCTGGGCAGAAGGCCGGGGGCCGTTGTCCGGGCGAGGGGGCCGGAGGCCTCCGGCCGGCCCGCGTCAGACCGCGGCCTTCTTCAGACGGCGGCGCTCACGCTCGGACAGGCCGCCCCAGATGCCGAAGCGCTCGTCGTTGGCGAGCGCGTATTCGAGGCACTCCGAGCGGACCTCGCAGGCGAGGCAGACCTTCTTGGCCTCGCGGGTGGAGCCGCCCTTCTCGGGAAAAAAGGACTCGGGGTCGGTCTGGGCGCACAGCGCGCGCTCCTGCCAGCCGAGTTCCTCGTCCGCGTCGTCGACCAGCAGTTGCTGCACCAGCTCGGTCATGTGCGCCCCTCGTCAGTCTTTCGCGTCCCCGTGATGTAGCCGTTACCGATTCCGGCTGAACGACACGAGTGAAATTACAAGTGTGCCGATCCGGGCCAGTCAAGCCGAGATCTGCTATTGGGCCCCTTATTCACTCTGCGGAACCAAGGCTATGCGGAAAGTGTTCAAATCGGCATAAACACAGACACCCGACAGGGCCTCCGGCGGGCTGCCACCCCGTCATGGGGGAGGACGTCCGCGCGTTCGATCTCGTTCCGACGCGTACCGCGAAGCGAACCGGATCACAGTCGGATCACGGGATCGCAACGAGGTTCGTGCGCCCGGTGGTGCGCTCCATGTGTCCCGGACCCCCCGTGCACAAACCTTTCATCTGCGAGATGAACCGGATGAGGTGAAACACCTCCCACATTCCGGACCCCAAGTTGACAGGGGAGGTGTGAACCGATGTCCTAGAGGGCATGCTCGCGAACTCGGCACTCACCCAGACCCGCTCCGCCGGGTCCCACGGTGCTGCCCGCGCTCGCTGTAGCTGTTGCTGTTCCGGCTGTTGAGCCTGCCTCTTCGCTCCGGCCGCCCCTGAAGTCCACCCGACTCGGCTGTTGTTCCGCGCCCGCACCAGGGCTCCCGCCACGCCCGCGACCCGGGCGGACGACTCGCGCCATCCAGCCCCCTCCCCCCGCACTCTCGCCGAGGAACCACCGCACCCATGAACAGCGACAGCGACCTGCAGATCGCCGGCGACATCCTGGAAGTACCGCACCTGCTCCAGCCGCCGCGGGAGCACCCGGCCACCGTGGCCGAGTTCGCCGGCCTCGCCCGCTCCATCGCCACCGACCGCTCCCAGTGGGAGCACCTCGTGCGCTACGACGCGACGTCCCGCTGGTACCACCGGCTGCGCACCGGGCCCGGCTACGAGGTGTGGCTGCTGTCCTGGGTCCCCGGGCAGGGCAGCGGACTGCACGACCACGGGCGCTCGTCCGGCGTGCTGACCGTCCTGCACGGCGCACTGACCGAGCGCACGGAGCGCGGCACCCGCGCGTTGGGTGTAGGGGCGCAGAGGGTGTTCGCTCCGGGATACGTGCACGAAGTGGTGAACGACGCGCTGGAGCCGGCGGTGAGCCTGCACGTGTACTTCCCGGGCCTGACCGAGATGTCCATGCTCTCCCCGTCTCCGTCCCGCGCGACCGGCGCTGCCCCCGTCTCGGCGTGCGCGGCGGAGCGCGGCCCCATGGACACGGTCACCACCTGAGCCAGGCGGCCGTCCGTCGACAACCCGCTCACGCGTGGTCGCGGCCGCCAGCGAGACCGTCCCCCGGTCGCCCGACCACCGCCCTCAACGAGTCGGCCTGGCGGCTGACACACTGTCTCAATGCGCATTGTGGTTCTGGCAGGCGGCATCGGCGGTGCCCGGTTTCTGCGTGGTCTCAAGCGGGCCGTGCCCGACGCGGACATCACCGTCATCGGCAACACCGGCGACGACATCCACCTCTTCGGGCTGAAGGTCTGCCCGGACCTCGACACGGTGATGTACACGCTCGGCGGCGGCATCAACGAGGAACAGGGCTGGGGCCGGGCCGAGGAGACCTTCCACCTCAAGGAGGAGCTCGCGGCCTACGGCGTGGGGCCGGAGTGGTTCGGGCTCGGCGACCGCGACTTCGCCACGCACATCGTGCGGACGCAGATGCTGGGCGCGGGCTACCCGCTCAGCGCGGTCACCGAGGCCCTGTGCGACCGCTGGAAGCCAGGGGTCCGGCTCATCCCCATGTCGGACGACCGTATCGAGACCCATGTCGCCGTCGAGCTGGACGGCGAGCGGAAGGCGATCCACTTCCAGGAGTACTGGGTGCGGCTGCGGGCCTCCGTCCCGGCCGAGGCCGTCGTTCCGGTCGGAGCCGAGCAGGCGAAGCCGGCGCCGGGCGTCCTGGAGGCCATCGCCGAGGCGGATGTCGTACTCTTCCCGCCGTCCAACCCGGTGGTGTCCGTCGGCACGATCCTCGCGGTGCCCGGCATACGGGAGGCCATCGCGAAGGCCGGGGTGCCGGTGGTGGGCCTGTCCCCCATCGTCGGGGACGCGCCCGTGCGCGGCATGGCCGACAAGGTGCTCGCGGCGGTAGGTGTCGAGGCGACGGCCGCGGCGGTCGCCGAGCACTACGGCTCCGGCCTGCTGGACGGCTGGCTCGTCGACACGGTGGACGCGGCCTCCGCGGAGCGCGTAGAGGCCGCGGGCATCCGCTGCCGCGCGGTACCCCTGCTGATGACCGACCTGGAGGCGACGGCCCGCATGGCCCGCGAGGCGCTGGCGCTGGCGGAGGAGGTGCGAGCCGCTTGAGCGACGGGCTTCGGGGGCGCGAGGCAGCGGGCGGCGGACCGGCCGGAGGCACCGGACCGGGCGGGTCGGAGACCGGCCCCGCCGGGGACGACGCCGGACCGGGCGGGGGCGTCGGCGGCGGCGGTGCGCACGGTTACCGCGTATGGGCCGTGCCCGGGCTGCCCGAGATCCGTGAGGGCGACGACCTGGCGAAGGTCATCGCCATGGCGGAGCCCGGGCTCGCCGACGGGGACGTGCTCCTCGTCACGTCGAAGATCGTGTCCAAGGCCGAGGGCCGCGTCGTCCCGGCGGACGACCGCGAGGCCGCCATCGACGCCGAGACCGTGCGGGTCGTGGCCCGGCGCGGACCGCTCAGGATCGTCGAGAACCGGCAGGGCCTGGTGATGGCTGCCGCCGGGGTCGACGCCTCCAACACCCCCGCGGGGACCGTGCTGTTGCTGCCGGAGGACCCCGACGCCTCCGCGCGGGCCGTCCGGGACGGCCTGCGGGACACGCTGGGCGTCGAGGTCGGCGTGGTCGTCACGGACACCTTCGGACGGCCCTGGCGCACCGGACTCACGGATGTGGCCATCGGGGCCGCGGGCGTACGGGTCCTGGACGACCTGCGCGGAGGCACGGACGCACACGGCAATCCGCTGAGCGCTACCGTCGTCGCCACCGCCGACGAGCTGGCCGCGGCCGGCGACCTGGTCAAGGGCAAGGCCGCCGGTCTGCCCGTCGCCGTCGTGCGCGGGCTGCCGCACATGGTGGCCGGGGACGACGGCGAGGGTGCGCGGGCCATGGTGCGCGGCGCGCGCGACGACATGTTCCGGCTGGGCACCTCCGAGGCGGTACGCGAGGCGGTGACCCAGCGGCGCACGGTGCGCGCGTTCACCGACGAGCCCGTCGACCCCGGTGCCGTACGCCGTGCGGTGGCCGCCGCCGTGACCGCGCCGGCACCGCACCACACGACACCGTGGCGGTTCGTGCTGCTGGAGTCCGGGGAGTCACGGACGCGGCTGCTGGACGCGATGCGTAAGGCGTGGATCGCCGATCTGCGGCGGGACGGGAAGACCGAGGAGTCGATCGCGAAGCGGATCCGGCGCGGCGATGTGCTGCGCAACGCTCCCTACCTGGTCGTGCCCTGCATGGTCATGGATGGCTCCCACACATACGGCGACGCGCGGCGGGACGCGGCCGAGCGGGAGATGTTCGTGGTCGCCACCGGCGCGGGCGTGCAGAACCTCCTGGTCGCGCTCGCCGGGGAGCGGCTGGGCTCGGCATGGGTGTCGTCGACGATGTTCTGCCGCGATGTCGTACGGGAGGTGCTGGGGCTGCCGGGCACCTGGGAGCCGATGGGCGCCGTGGCGGTGGGGCATCCGGCCGAGGAGCCGAGGCCCCGGCCGGAGCGGGATCCGGGAGCGTTCATCGAGGTGCGGTGAGCCCGCCGGGCACCGGGCGCGGGCGGCCGGAACACCCGGCAGCGCGATGTGCGGACAGTCACCCCGTGCGGTCCGTCCGGCTCTACTCTCTTAAGACACCCACGCATCACTAGGACCCTCTCCGTGGCCGGACGCTTCCCTCCCCGCCCCACCCCCACGACCCTGCGTGGCGGGGATGTCGTCGTACCCACCGGTGTGCCACGGCAGGTCACGGCGCCGGGCCGGCGGCGGGCCTGGGCCCCGACCGGACCGCTGGACCTCGGGCTGGTGCTCGGACCGCTGCGGCGCGGACCCGGGGACCCCACGTTCCGGGCGACCCCGGACGGATCGGTGTGGCGGGCCACCCGCACACCTCAGGGGCCGGGCACCCTGCGGGTCGCGCTGCGGAGCGGGATCGCCGAGGCGGAGGCCTGGGGGCCCGGGGCGGAGTGGCTGCTCGAGCAACTGCCCGACCTGCTCGGCGCGTCGGACGTCCCCGACGCGTTCGAGCCGCGGCACCGGCTGCTCGCGCTGGCGTCGAAGCGGCGCCCCGGGCTGCGGCTGACGCGGACGGGCCTGGTCCTGGAGTCGCTGATCCCGTCGATCCTGGAGCAGAAGGTCACCACGGACGAGGCGTACCGGGCGTGGCGGCTGCTCGTACGGAAGTTCGGGGAACCGGCGCCGGGTCCCGCGCCGGGGCGGATGCATGTGATGCCGGGCCCGCGCACCTGGGCGCTGATCCCGTCGTGGGAATGGCACCGCGCCGGTGTCGACGACAAGCGGGCGTCGACGATCCTGCGGGCGGTGCGGGTAGCGGCACGCCTGGAACAGGCGACGGGGATGGAGCCCGCCGAGGCGCAGGCGCGGCTAGAGGTGGTGCCGGGGATCGGGCCGTGGACCTCCGCGGAGACCGTGCAGCGCAGTCATGGGGCACCGGACTCGGTGACCGTCGGGGATCTGCATCTGCCGGGGATCGTGGGATTCGCTCTCGCGGGCGACCGGCACGCGGACGACGAGGTGATGCTGTCCTTGCTGGAGCCGTACGCGGGGCAGCGGCACCGGGCGGCGCGACTGATCCTGCTGAGCGGCTGTGTACCGCCGCGGCGGGCACCGCGGATGCGCCGCGGGGACATCGGGCGCCTGTAGGGGACATCGAGAGGCTGTAAAGAACGTCGGGCGGTCGCAGGACCGGGAGCAGGGGCCGGGGGCCGAGGGGCGGGCTGATGCCTCCGGCCCGCCCCCCGGCTCTCACCCGACCGTTGCCCGGCTCTTACCCCGGACCTCGGGCCCGGGCCCGGGCCCGGGCCAAGCCCCGCCCGTCCTCACTGGTCCGACGAGAAGCGCACCGCGCCCGCGGGAATCCTCGCGTCGCACCAGACCCGTACCCCGTCGCGGAGTTCGTTGTCCGCGCCGATCACCGCGCCGTCGCCGATGACCGCGCCCGTGAGGACCGAGCGTTCGCCGATCCGGGAGCGCACGCCGATCAGGGAGTCGGTGATGACCGCACCCGGTTCCACCACCGCGCCGGTGAGCAGCGTGCTGCCGGAGATCCGGGCGCCCTCCCCGACGAACGCTCCCTCGCCCACCACCGTGCCGCCCGTCAGCTTCGCGTCCGTGGCGACCGACGCCGTCGGCAGGACGAGGCGGTCGCCGCAGCGGCCGGGCACCGCGGGCGACGGGGCCCGGCCGAGGACGAGGTCCGCCGAGCCGCGCACAAAGGCGGCCGGGGTGCCCAGGTCCAGCCAGTACGTCGAGTCCACCATGCCCTGGAGATGCGCCCCGGCGGCCAGGAGACCGGGGAAGGTCTCCCGCTCCACCGAGACCGGGCGACCCACCGGGATGGTGTCGATCACCGAACGCCGGAAGACGTACGCCCCGGCGTTGATCTGGTCGGTGACGATCTCCTCGGGCGTCTGCGGCTTCTCCAGGAACGCCGTGACCCGGCCCGTCTCGTCCGTGGGGACCAGGCCGTACGCCCTCGGGTCCGTCACCTTCGTGAGGTGGAGGGAGACGTCCGCGCCGGTCGACTCGTGGGTGTGCACCAGGGCGCGGATGTCCAGGCCCGTGAGGATGTCACCGTTGAAGATCAGAACCGGGTCGTCGGGGCCCGAGTGGAGGCGGCTCGCCACGTTGCGGATGGCGCCGCCCGTGCCGAGCGGCTCCTCCTCCGTCACGTACTCCAGCCTGAGGCCGAGGGCCGAACCGTCACCGAAGTACGGCTCGAACACCTCGGCGAGGTAGGACGTGGCGAGCACGATGTGCTCGACCCCCGCCGCCCTGGCCCGCGCCAGCTGGTGCGTGAGGAAGGGGACCCCGGCCGCCGGAACCATGGGCTTGGGGGTGTGCACCGTGAGCGGGCGCAGCCGGGTGCCTCTGCCGCCGACCAGGAGGATCGCTTCTGTCACCTGTCGTCTCTGCTTCCTGCCGGGACCGGCCGAACTGTCCATCGGCCGGCCAGTGTATGCAGACCGTGTTATGAGGACCGCTAAAGGCGTTATGAGGACCGTTAGAGGCGCCTTCGACGACAGTGGGGTGTCCTTCGACGGCTGTGTGGGGAAACGCCCCCGCACTCCTTCGTGCGGATGAACTCGTACGGCTTCGTAAGGGACGTCGTTCGGTGTCGTGCCGTCACCGTACGCCGCCCCGCGAGCGGTCCCCACGACGTCCCGCGACCGCCCCCGCCCTCAGCGACCCTGGTAGCGGGCCGCCGCGGAGCGGACCAGGCCGAGTTCACCGTAGAGCAGCCTTCCGGGGCACTCAGTGGCGTAGCCGTCCCGATGGCCGGAGATCACGTTCAGTCGTACGTTCTCGCCCTTTGCGTAGAGATTGCCACCCGCGGACACCAGATATGTCTTGGCGCGCGGATCCCTGCCGAAGAGGCCGAGTTTCCACGCGGTGAGCCGGGCGAGCGCGTCCACCGCGGCGGCCGACGGGGCGGTGCCGGTGTAGGTGCCGATGACGGCGATCCCCGTGGTGTCGCCGTTGAACCCGAGGGTGTGGGCGCCCATGACGGGCTTCTCCACGCCCCCCGCACGGCCTTCGTAGATGTTTCCGCACTTGTCGACGAGGAAGTTGTAGCCGATGTCCCGCCAGCCGCTGCTCACCACGTGGTAGCGGTAGATACTGCGGATGAGGGAAGCGGCCTGCGAGCAGCTGTAGTTGTTGCCCGAGGCCGTGTGGTGCACGAAGGCCGCCTTCACGGTGTTCGTGTAGAGGAAGCCTCCTTCGCGCAGACTCTCGTCGGCGCCCCAGCCACTGCGCGAGACGATGGGGGGCCGCGGGCCGACGTACGGCTGCTGCGGGCGCCCCGCCGTCGCGGCCCCCTCGCCCGCCTTCCACGCCTTCCACGCCTTCGCCGTCGGCTGCGTCGACCGCGCCGGGTCCGTAGTCGCCGTCGGCTTCTTCGAAGGCCTCGGGATTTCGAGGGCGTTGAGGGGAGCGAGACCGCCGTCGACGACGGACTCGATCGCCCCGGCGCTCGGCGCAGTGCCGAAGGCGCCCGCGCCAGGGCCGGGCGCGCCGGCACCGGGCACTCCCGGGTCCCCGTGCGGGTACGGCGTCTGCGCGGGGGCGTCTTCCCGTGGCTCCCTGCCCGGGTCGACGAGTTCGACGCGGAGGCCTTCGGGAAGCTTCGGGACGCGGGTCGCGCCCGGGCCGGCCACCTCCGCGCGCACCCACACCTGCACGCCGTCCGAGTCACCCACCCACAGCGGCGCCGTCGACCCGCGCATCCGGTTCGAGCGGCCCTCCCCGGTGTCCGGGTCGGGGCCGTGGTCCTGGTTGTGCGCCTCCAGCTCCTGCCAGCCGGACCACCGGTCCGTGCCGTGCGCCCGGGTGCGGATCCGGACGTGGCCGTGGAGTTCGGCGGCCGGGTCGTCCCAGACGACACCGACCAGGGAGAAGGAACGTACGGTCCGCGGGGCGAGCCCGCGCTCGGCCGCGGCCCCGGGGGCCCGTGAGCCGGTGAGGGGCACGAGGGGGAGCGACTGGGTGCTGCCGGGGACGGCCGACCCGGCGACCGGCCCGGCCGCCGTGGCCGGGGGCGCAAGGGGCAGGGTCAGCACGGCACAGGTGACAGCGATCGAGGAAGCAAGGAATCCACGCATGCCCCAGATATTGGACATAGTCAGACATATATGTCCATCAAGGAACTGACGGGTCGTCGGATCCGCTCGGCCGAACCGGTGGCTCGTCGCCCACCCGCCGCTCCACCCCCGGGCAGCGCCCCCGCGTACGCTTGCGCGCGTGAACGCCACCGACCGCACCCCTGCCGACCTGCTGCGTTCCGCGCTCGCCGCGGACCCCTCGCGCCCCCTGGTGACCTTCTACGACGACGCCACGGGCGAACGCGTCGAACTGTCCGTGACGACCTTCGCCAATTGGGTGGCCAAGACCGCCAACCTCCTCCAGGGCGACCTCGGCGCCGAGCCCGGCGACCGGGTCGCACTGCTGCTGCCCGCTCACTGGCAGACGGCGGCATGGCTGCTCGCATGCGCGTCCGTCGGCGTCGTCGCGGACCTCGGCGGCGACGCGGCGGCCGCCGACCTCGTCGTCAGCGGTCCCGACACGCTGGAGAAGGCGCGCGCCTGCTCCGGGGAGCGCGTCGCCCTCGCCCTGCGGCCTCTGGGCGGCCGCTTCCCGCAGCCCCCGGACGGCTTCCTCGACTACGCGGCCGAGGTGCCGGGCCAGGGCGACCGCTTCCAGCCGTACGCGCGCGTCGACCCGCAGGCGCCGGCGCTGATCGTCGCCGGGGCGGAGTACACGGGCGGGGAGGTCGTGGAGCGGGCCCGGGCCGACGCGCCCGCCCTCGGCCTGACCGGCCCCGGCTCACGACTGCTGTCCGGGCTGCCGTACGACACATGGGAGGGTCTGAGCGCGGGGCTGTACGCGCCCCTGGCCGCCGGGGGCTCGGTGGTGCTCTGCCGGAACCTTGAGCGGCTCGGCGAGGACGCGCTCGCCCAGCGGATCGAGAGCGAACGCGTCACGGCCACCGCCCCCGCCCGCTGAGCGGCCCTCCGCGGCCGTCTCGCGTGGTTCGTGCCCGCACGGGCGCGCCCGGCCGGGGCGCGCCCGGCCGGGGCGCGCCCTCCCCCGTTCGGACCAGCATCAGCCGCCCCCCGGCCCCGTCCCGGGCCATGGTCGTAAGAGCCGGACACGCTCGTACGCCGCAAGGGGGTGCACCCCGCAGTGACCATCCACGGCACCCCGTGGCGGCCACCACGCCGACGCCGGCGCTGGGTGCGCCGCTCCGCGCTCGGTCTCGCCGTGGTCGTGCTCGGGACCAGCGGACTCGGGTGGGCCGCGTACGAGAAGCTGAGCTCGAACATCACGGCGGACAACGACGCCGCGGCCGAACTCGCCCGGTACGAGAAGGAGCGGCCCACCGCGCTCGTGCGCGGCGCGCAGAACATCCTGATCATCGGGTCCGACCGGCGGTCGGGCGACGGCAACGGCCGGTACGGGCGTGACATGGGATCCGAGCGGTCCGACACCGCGATCCTGCTGCACCTGGCGTCGAACCGGCGCACCGCCACCGCCGTGTCCCTGCCCCGCGACCTCATGGTGGACGTGCCGAGCTGCCGACGGCGGGACGGCAGCCGCACCGAACCGGTGTTCACGATGTTCAACCACGCCTTCGCGACGGGCAGTTCCGCCTGCACCGTGCGCACCGTCGAGAAGCTGACGAACATCCGGATCAACCACTACATGGTCGTCGACTTCAACGGCTTCAAGAAGTTGATCGACGCCCTCCACGGCGTCGCTGTCTGCCTGAAGGAGCCGATCGACGACAAGGCCGCCGGGCTGAAGCTGCCCGCGGGCAGGGTGACACTCAACGGCGAACAGGCGCTCGGCTACGTACGCGCCCGCAAGAGCCTCGGCAACGGCAGCGACACCGAGCGAATGGAACGCCAGCAGTTCTTCCTCGGCGCACTGGTCAACAAGGCGCGCAGCAATGACGTGCTGCTGAACCCGGTGAAGCTGTATCCCGTGCTGGACGCGGCCACCTCGGCCCTCACCACGGACCCGGCCCTCGCGAGTCTGCGCGGGCTCTACCAGCTCGTGCGGGGGCTGCGGAGCCTCAACGCCGAACACGTGCAGTTCCTGACCGTGCCGCGCACCCCGTACCCGGGCGATGCCAATCGCGACCAACTCGCGGAACCGGCGGCGCGGAAACTCTTCGCGCGGCTGCGCGCGGACCAGCCCGTCGAGGTGACGAAGGAAGTTCCAGGCGATTCGCCCGCAAAAACGAGCGACAAGGGGGGCGGTTCCGGTGACGGCGTGCAGTCGCACGACGACGGAATGTCCGGAGGAAAGCCGCCGGTTGGTCCCGGAGTGCCGCGACGGAGTCCCGAACCCCCGCCCACTTTCCGCGGGAACACGGCCGCACAGGACGCGTGCGAGTAAAGTGCGCCCCAAGGCGGGGAACGCGTGAGCTAAGAACTCTCTGAGAATTGGGACGAATTGCCCGGTTGTAGGGGAGTGGAATTTGTCACCGCCGTCGCTGGACGCTGAACTGGGCGGATAGTGTGAGCGATCCGGTGCCATACCCATGAGGTCCGCCCTGGGTCACGCACTGGTTGAAAAGACCCGAGCGCCTCGAGGGGGAAGGCGCCGCGTGGCCCCGACGGAGGATTCGGACAACCGTGGACGCGCAAGGCCGTGGGCGGGCGGACAACATCGATCCCGCAGACCAGTGGGTGCTCAACCCGAACACCGGCGAATACGAACTGCGACTGACCCCTTCCGCACCGCAGTCGGCCGTGCCGAGACCCCGCCGGGGCACTCCCACGGCGGGGGCTTCGGGGGGAGCGCGCACGGCGCCCGGTCCCCGGAGGCCGGCTCCGGACACGGCGCCACCGGACACCGTCCCGGGCCCGCGCCGGCGCCGGGGCGCTCCCGAGGAGCCGCCGCCGGGGCGCCGCCGGGGGCGTACGAAGCCCAGGAAGGGCAAGGCGAAGAAGGCGCTGCTGTGGACCGGCGGAGGCATGGCCTTCGTACTGGTCGCGGTCTCCGCGGCGGGTTACCTCTACATCAAGCACCTCAACGACAACATCACGTCCGTGTCGGACGACGGCGCGAGCACCGGTGGCTTCCAGAAGGACAAGGCGATCAACATCCTGCTGATCGGCACCGACAAGCGCACCGGCAAGGGCAACACGGGATACGGCGACACCGGCAGCGTCGGGCACGCCGACACCAACATCCTTCTCCACGTCTCCAAGGACCGCTCGAACGCGACCGCCCTGAGCATCCCCCGCGACCTGATCGTCGACGTGCCCGACTGCCCGACGAAGCAGGCCGACGGCACCACCAAGGTCATCCCCGGCACGAAGGGCGTCCGCTTCAACACGAGCCTCGGCCAGGACGACCGCACACCGAGCTGCACCATGCGCACGGTCACCGAGCTGACCGGCATCACACCGGACGACTTCATGGTCGCCGACTTCAACGCGGTCAAGACGCTGACGTCGGCCGTCGGCGGGGTCGAGGTCTGTCTGGGCAAGGACATAGACGACCCGGACTCGCACCTCAAGCTGTCGAAGGGCACGCACAACATCGAGGGCGAGACGGCGCTGGCCTTCGTGCGGACCCGGCACGCCGTCGGCTTCGGCGGTGACCTGAGCCGGATCCAGCTCCAGCAGCAGTTCCTCAGCGCGCTGATGCGCAAGCTGAAGTCGAACTCCACGCTCACCGATCCGACGAAGATGCTGGACGTGGCGGAGGCGGCCACCAAGGCACTGACCGTCGACTCCAAGATCGACAGCATCGGCAAGCTGAAGGACCTCGGTCTGGAGCTGGGCAAGCTCAACCCCAAGAACCTGACGTTCACGACGGTGCCGGTGCTCGACAACCCCGCGGACGGGGCGGTCAAGAAGACGGTCGTCCTCAACCCGGGCAAGGCGCCCCAGGTCTTCGAGGCGATCAGGGCGGACGTCTCCTTCACCGCGGTCAAGCAGAAGCAGAACCAGGACAAGGCTGCCGTGAACGCCCGGCTGAAGGGCTCCCGCTCGGCCGCCTCCGACATCCGCGTCGACATCTACAACGGCGGCGCCCCGGGCGGCAGCGCACAGGAAACCCTCAACTGGTTGCAGAACACCAAGGGTGTGACCAAGTCCAGCCAACTCGGCAACGCGGGTGTGACGCTCGGCAAGACCACCCTCGAGTACGCCCCCGACCAGGCCGACCAGGCACGCAAGCTGGCGGACCTCATGGGGTTGCCCGCCTCGGCGTTGAAGCCGGGCAAGAGCGAGAAGAACGCCCAGGGACTGCCCGCGATCGTGCTGACCCTCGGCAAGGACTTCAAGGGCGCCGGGGTGCCGCTGACGGCCCCGACCAAGGCGCCGGAAGTCGACAGCAAGTCCACGGCGGACAAGGTTCAGTGCGCCAAGTGACCTGAGCGGCCTGCCACGCGTCTTACACGAGGGAAGACCAGCCCGGCCGGAGTACATCCCGTCGGGCGTGCCAAGCGTCCAACTGGACGCGTACATATCGGCGGGGCGCGAAGCGCGCCCCGCCCACGGCCACAATCCCGGGCAGGCGCGAGGCGACTCCCGGACCGCGGGACGGACCCGTTTGTCGGGTGCAGGGTGGGGAGGCAGCAACGTGGTGCAGAGCAGTGTGCGGGGAAAGGGGGAGCGACCACGTGTACGGGACGCCGGTGAACGGGGCTGGGACGGGAGTCCGCGCGAGGAGAACGGCGACGTCGTCCGGGACGGCGAGGGCGGTCCGCCCACCGAGCCGGGCGGCCGGGGCCCGGCCGACGGCGGGGGCGGACGGGGCCGGGCCGACGCGGGGCGCCCGCGCCGCAGACGCCGCGTCCTGCGCTGGTCGGCGACGGTCCTGGCGGTCGTCATACTCGGCACCGCCGGGGCGGGATACCTCTACTACCAGCACCTGAACGACAACCTCAAGAAGGACGACCTCAACATCGGCGACGCCAAGGACCGGGCGGCCGCGTCGAGGCCGAACGCCGCGGGCCAGACCCCGCTGAACATCCTCCTCCTGGGGTCGGACGCCCGGGACTCCAAGGAGAACCAGCTGCTCGGCGGCGCCAAGGACACCTTCGGGACGCCTCCGCGCGCGGACGTCCAGATCCTGCTGCACCTCTCCGCCGACCGCACCAACATGTCGGTGGTCAGCATGCCGCGTGACACCCTGCTCCAGATACCCCGGTGCACCGACTCCAAGGGGCACGTCTACCCGGCGTCGACGCAGGCGATGACGAACGACTCCCTGGGCCGTGGTGGCCCCGGCTGCACGGTCGCCACCTGGGAGAAGCTCACCGACATCCACATCGACCACTTCATCATGGTCGACTTCGCGGGTGTGGTCTCGATGGCCGACGCGATCGGCGGCGTCCCGGTCTGCGTCGACAAGAACATCTACTCGCACACCTCCTCCGGCCACGGCTCGGGCCTGAAGCTGAAGGCGGGCACCACCTACATCAAGGGCACGCAGGCCCTGCAGTGGCTGCGCACGCGCTACGGGTTCGAGGACGGCAGCGACATCGCCCGCACCAAGGCCCAGCACCAGTACATGAGCGCGATGGTCCGCGAGCTGCGCGCCAACGCCACACTGAGCAACCCCGACAAGCTGCGCAAGCTCGCCGAGACGGCCACCGCGGCCCTCACCGTCGACAAGGGCATCGGCTCGGTCGCGAGGCTCTACGACCTGAGCACCGAGCTGAAGAAGGTGCCCACCGACCGCATCACGATGACGACGATGCCGTACGAGTACGCCGGGGAGCGCGTGGTGCCCAAGCCGGGCGACGCGGACAAGCTGTTCCGGCTGGTGCGCGAGGACATCGCGCTGGACGGCAAGGGCACGAAGAAGAAGACCACGGCCGAGGCGACGGCAGCCCCGACGGACAGCGACGACAAGATCGCGGTCCAGGTGCAGAACGGCACCCGCACCTCCGTGCTGGCCTCGGTCGGCGGACGGGCGAGCACGGTGGCCCAACTGCTCGTCGGCAAGGGCTTCACGGAGGCCCGGGCGGACACCTCGACGGCGCTCTCCGAGGACAAGACGG
This sequence comes from Streptomyces sp. NPDC047079, assembly GCF_040643755.1. Classification (NCBI taxonomy): domain Bacteria; kingdom Bacillati; phylum Actinomycetota; class Actinomycetes; order Kitasatosporales; family Streptomycetaceae; genus Streptomyces; species Streptomyces sp. NPDC047079. Next base: position 171,690 of record NZ_JBEYUZ010000011.1, on the reverse strand, counting down.
TCATCCGCTATCCGAGCGCGGATCTGAAGGGCGACGCCGAGCGGGTCGCCAAGGTCCTGGGGGTTCCGGCGGGCTCGGTGGTGAAGTCCACGGATGTCTCCGGCGTCACCCTGGTCGTGGGCGCCGACTGGCGGTCCGGAACCGCGTACAAGGCGCCGAGGGAGGACGACAAGACCCCGCGGTCGGCGAACATCCTGAACGGCGCGACCAAGCAGTGCATGCAGGTGGACCCCGGCTACACCTGGTGATCCCGACGCGTCGGGTCCCCCTCCGTCGTGGAGAGGGACCCGAAGACCCGGTTGCCGATGTGCTCAGCGGGAGGCGACGACCGCCGGCCGTCGTGACGCGATGACCTTCCTCGCCAGCGACTTGGGGCTCGTCAGAAAGCCCCAGCCCCACGACATGTGCATGGTGGCGAGGGCGACGGGGATCCGCAGCCGCGCCTTCAGCGGCAGACCCTTGCCCGCGGGAACGGAGCCGAGGACGATCGCCGCGAGATAGCCGCCGGGGATCACGAAGGCCCAGGGGGTCAGCGCGGCGCCCACCACGACGCCGGCCGCGATCGCGCAGACCGCGGTCGGCGGGGCGAGGTAGCGCAGGTTGATGGAGCCCTCGTGGTAGCGGGCGACGACATGACGCCAGCGCCCGTAGTCCTTGTACTGCTTGGCAAGCGCCTTCACGCTCGGCCGGGGCCGGTAGGACACCTTCAGCTCCGGCGAGAACCAGATGAGCCCGCCCGCCTCGCGGATACGGAAGTTCAGCTCCCAGTCCTGGGCGCGAATGAACTCCTCGTTGTAGCCGCCCTGCTGCTCCAGGGCCTCGCGCCGGAAGACACCGAGGTAGACCGTCTCCGCCGGACCGGCCTCGCCACCGGTGTGGAAAGCGGCGTTGCCGACACCTATCTTCGAGGTCATGGCCGCGGCGACGGCGTGCTCCCAGTCGTTCTCGCCCTCGGCGTGCATGATGCCGCCGACGTTCTGCGCCCCGGTCTCCTCCAGGAGGCGGACGGCGGTGGCGATGTAGTTCGGCGAGAGCATGCCGTGGCCGTCCACGCGCACCACGACCGGATGGCGGGAGGCCTTGATCGCGGCGTTGAGCGCGGCCGGCGTCCGGCCGGTGGGGTTCGGCACCGTGTGCACACGCGGGTCCTCCCGGACCAGCTCGGCCGCGATCTCGTCCGTGCGGTCCGTGGACGGACCGAGAGCGATCACGACCTCCATCTCACCGGCGTACTCCTGGGCCAGGATCGCTTGGACGGCTCCGCGCAGATGCCGCTCCTCGTTGAGAACCGGCATGATCACGGAAACGGCGGGGAGCCGCACGTCGGGATTGGCGTTCATAGGAGGCTCACGTTACCGCGAACGGGGGACACCGGTGCGCGCCGCCCGGGCGCCGCCGGGGGCCCCGGATCTTGTCGGCCTACGGTGCCCAGGGATACCCCATCCAGCTCCGCGGAGGTCTCCCCCGTGCCCACGCCGACCCGCTCGCCCGCGCGCCCTCAGCCGGCCCGCCGCTCCCCCGCCCGGCAACCGCCGGCGGGGCGGAGGAAGACCGGCTGGACGACACGGGCGGTCACCACGCTCTCCGTGGTGGTGCTCGCCTCGGCCGGCATCGGGCACGCGGTGATCACCGGCCTCGACGAGGGCATCGGCCGCGTCGACCCCTTCCAGGACATGAAGGACCGTCCCGCGGCGGGCCACGGCATGAACGTCCTGCTGGTGGGCACCGACGGCCGCGAAAAGATCACGGAGAAGGAGCGGCGGCGGTTCCGTCTCGGCGGCGCGCCCTGCCACTGCACCGACACGCTCATGATCGTGCACCTCTCGGCGGACCGGGACCGGGCGACCGTGGTCAGCCTGCCGCGGGACTCCTACGCGGAGGTGCCGACGCACACGGAACGGACGACCGCGCAGCAGCGCGGCACCCACCCGATCCGGCTGAACGCGGCGTACGCGGAGGGCGGCCCCAACCTGACCGTGCACACCGTCGAGAAGATGACCCATCTGAAGATCGACCACTATCTGGAGGTCGACTTCATCAGCTTCATGAGGACCGTGGACCTGCTCGGCGGTGTCCGGGTGTGCACCACACAGCCGCTGAAGGACCCCTACACCGGACTGAACCTGGCCCCGGGCACCCATCTCCTGAGCGGCGGCCAGGCATTGCAGTACGTGCGCTCGCGGCACGTCGACGGGGCCTCCGATCTGGGCCGGATGCAGCGGCAGCAGAAGTTCCTGGCGGCGCTGATCGACCGGGCAACCTCCTCCGGCGTCCTGCTGAACCCGCTGAGGTTCCGGGAAGTGGCCCAGGCCGCGCTCGGCTCGGTGCGCGCGGACCCGGGCTTCGGCACGGACCAGCTGCTCGGCCTGGGCCGGGTGATGCGGGACTTCTCGCCGCGCTCCTCGGAGTTCGCGACCGTGCCGATCGGGCAGATGGCCTACGAGGTCAAGGGACTCGGCTCGACGGTGAAGTGGGACGACGCGAAGGCGCGGGCGCTGTTCGCGTCCCTGCACGACGACAAGCCGCTCGCCCCGCCCCTGCGGCCCGAGCGGAAGGGCCCGGCCGCGGTCGAGATCGACGTGGACCCTCGTCAGGTCCGGGTACAGGTGGAGAACGGGACGTCCACGGAGGGGCTCGGCAAGCGGGTGGACGACGGGCTGACGGCCACCGGGTTCCGCACGACGCGGCAGCCGGTGAACGCGGCGGCCCAGGCGGCGCGGCGCACGGTCGTGGTCTACGACCCGCGCTGGGACCGCTCGGCGAAGGCCCTCGCGGCGGCCCTGCCCGGCAGTGAGCTGCGCGCCACACCGGGGCAGGGGCCGACGCTGAAGGTGATCGCGGGGGCGGACTTCAAGGAGGTACGACGGGTGAGGACGGCACCACCGTCGGCTACGCCGGCACCGGGGCCCGCGGTGATGACCGGGGACGAGGTGGTGTGCCCGTAGGGGGTGGCCGCCCTCGTCGCCCTGCGCGGCCCTTCGTCCCGGCAGCCTTGCGCGGCTGTCGGTCCTCGGGACCTTGCGCCGCCCTCAGACCTCGGGCCCTTGAGCGGCTCTCGGCCCTCGGGACCTTGAGCAGACCTCAGCCCTCAGGGCCGGGCGCCGCCCTCGGCCCTCGCGGCCGAGGGCGCCCCTCAGTCCTCGTAGCCCTGGGCCGCCCTCTCCTCCCGCAGTTCCTTGATCGCGCGGCGGCGGGCCAGGCGGTGGGTGCGGCGGATCTGGGCCTCCTGGTAGCGGCGCTTGTCGCGCTCCGTCTCCGGGATGACCGGCGGTACCGGCCGCGGCTTGCCGTCGGCGTCGACCGCGGCGAAGACGAGGTACGCGGAGCCGACCCGGGTGCGCGGCGTGGACTCGTTCCAGCGCTCGGCCAGCACCCGCACCCCCACCTCCATCGACGTGCGGCCGGTCCAGTTGACCTGGGCCTTCACATGGACCAGATCACCGACCCTGACCGGCTCGAGGAACACCATCTCGTCCATCGACGCGGTGACGGCCGGGCCGCCGGAGTGCCGGCCGGCCACGGCGCCCGCCGCGTCGTCGACGAGTTTCATGATCACACCGCCGTGCACCGTGCCCAGCAGGTTGGTGTCGCTGTGGGTCATGATGTGGCTGAGGGTGGTGCGGGACGCGGAGGTGGGCTTCCCGGGTATGTCACCCGCGGTATCGCCCGGAATTTCTGATTCCGAGGCGGGGGCCTGGTCTGTCATACCGTCCACCTTATGCCGGGGCCCCGAGGCGGAGACTTTGTGTCGGCTTCGCAACAGCCCTGACCCCGTTCTTCGCCACCCCTTGTACGGCCCATACCGGGACCCGGCACACTGGGGCGCATGAACGATAGGCCCGAGGGATGGTCCGAGGACAGCCGCGGCAACCGCTACGGACGCGGCAGCACCAGCGCGCAGCCCGAGGGCGCGCGCGTGATGCGTCAGGTCCGGCGCACGCCGGGCGGGGCGGGAGGCCCTCAGGCCGCGCCGCCGTACGGCGGGGTGCCGCAGCAGCCGTCGTACGACCAGGGATACGGCGGTTACGACAGCGGCTACAACACCGGCCAGGTCTACGGCGCGCCGCCCGGCCGCCCGCAGGGGCCGGGCGGCACTGGACCGGGGGCCATGCGCCCGGCACCGAACTGGGGACGCCGGATCAAGTGGACCGCGATCACCCTGGTCACCGTGCTGGTGGTGACGACGGTGGCCACGTACTTCTGGGCCGACTCCAAGCTCCACCGGGACGTCGACCTCTCCAAGGTCATCGACCGGCCTGCCGCAGGCCAGGGGACCAACTACCTGATCGTCGGCTCCGACAGCCGCGCGGGCATGTCCGCCGAGGAGAAGAAGAAGCTGCACACCGGGTCCGCCGAGGGCAAGCGGACGGACTCGATGATGATCCTGCACGTCGGCGGCAACGGCGACACGCTGATCTCGCTGCCCCGTGACTCGGACGTCGAGATACCGACGTACAAGGGCTCCACGTCCGGGAAGGTCTACCAGGGCACGGGCCGCCATGTGAAGCTGAACGCGGCCTACGCGGAGGACGGCCCGGAACTCCTCGTCCGCACCGTCGAGTACAACACCGGCCTGCACATCGACCACTACGTGGAGATCGGCTTCGCAGGCTTCGCGAACATCGTGGACGCGGTCGGCGGTGTGGAGCTCACCATCGACAAGGGCTTCAAGGACAAGTACTCCGGTGCCGACTTCAAGACGGGCAAGCAGACGCTGAACGGCCAGCAGGCCCTCGCCTTCGTCCGCACCCGGCACGCCTTCGCCGCCAGTGACCTCCAGCGCACCAAGAACCAGCAGAAGTTCCTCTCCGCGCTGGCCCACCAGGTCGCGACCCCGACCACGGTCCTCAACCCCTTCAAGTTCTACCCGACGATGAGCGCGGGCCTGGACTCCCTGATCGTCGACAAGGACATGGGCCTGCTGGACCTGGGGTCCATGTTCTGGGCGATGAAGGGGGTCAGCGGCGGCGACGGCACGTCGATGAACATGCCGGTCTCCGGCTCCGCCGGCGGCAACCTGCTGTGGGACAAGGCCAAGGTCAAGACGCTGGTGGGCGAGCTGAACAACGACGAGAAGGTGACGGTCACGGGCAACTGAGCCGTCCACCGTCCGAGGGCCCCGCCGAGCGGTTCGGCGGGGCCCTCGGCGTTCAGACGGCCCGTGTGCGCTCGACCCGGCAGAGGCAGAAGGGGTGCCCCGCCGGATCCGCGTACACCCGGAAGTCCCGCTTGCCGTTCAGGTCGTTCACATCGAGCGGCCGGGCGCCGAGGGCGAGCACCTTCTCCTCGGCGGCCTCGATCGCCTCCACGGTGTCACCCGCCGCCAGGTCGAAGTGGAGCTGCTGCGAGTCGGCGTCGTCCCGGGGCCACTCCGGCGGCTTGTGCCCGGGCGCGCGCTGGAAGGCGAGCTTGTGGCTGCCGGGCACATGCAGGTCGACCCAGTCGCCGTCGCCCTCCACCGTTCCGCCCAGCACCTGCGCGTAGAACTCGGCGAGCGCGCGGGGATCCGGGCAGTCCAGGACGACGGACCACATGCGGGCGACGGGCTGTGCCATGGTGACCTCCTCGTGGATCCGGCACCTGCGTCAGCAGGCGCAGAGGCAGAACGGGTGCCCAGCCGGGTCCGCGTAAACACGGAAGGTGCGCGAGCGGTCCTCCGCGTCCAACGGCCGGGCGCCGAGCGCGAGGACGCCCTTCTCGGCCGCGTCCAGGTCGTCGACCGCGAGGTCCAGATGGAACTGCTGCGAGTCGTCGGGGGACGGCCACTGCGGCGGTACGTGCCCGGGCGCGGCCTGGAACGCCAGCGACGGGCCGCCGGGCACCTTGAGGTCCACCCAGTCGCCGTCGCCCTCCACCGTGCCGCCCAGCACCTCGGCGTAGAAACCGGCGAGGGCGTGCGGGTCGGGACAGTCCAGGACGACGACGTCCAGCTTGGCGAGCGCCATGATTCCTCCTCACAGTCCGCATTCCGGAGTTACCGGTAAAGCAGCGCAACCGGTAACCTCGTTACCCCATGCTTGCGGATTGGGGGTAACGTCGCAAGGGGGATGTGGACAGGTAACGTCGCGGACATGAGGTCGCAGAGGTCGCAGAGATGACGGACAGAGCCCCCGCGCCCGGCGGCCTCGCCCTGCTGGAGGCGCTGGTCAACACCGTGGACCTGGAGTCGGGTGAGGACCGTCTGGACACGCCGGAAGGCCGCGCGGAGTTCGGCGTCACCGAAGCCGGTCTGGCGGACGTACGGGAGCTGAGGGAGTCGCTGCGCGCCGTCTGCCTGGCGCACGCGGGTCACCCCCCGCACCGCGAGGTGACACCCCTGGGCGCGCTGCTGGCGCGGGCCCCGCTGCTGGTGGCCGTCGACGAGCGGGACGGCTCGGCGTCCCTCGCCCCCGCCGACGCGGGCGCTCTGCTCTCCCGGGTGGCGGCGGCCGTCGCCGAAGCGCTCGCCGAAGGCACCTGGTTGCGTCTGAAGGCATGCGAACTGCCCGACTGCCACTGGGCGTACTACGACCGCAGCCCGGCCGGGAAGGGCCGCTGGTGCTCGATGTCGGTGTGCGGGGCACGTGCGAAAATGCGGCGATACCGGGCGAAGTAGGCGTACGACCGGCAGGGTTGAGCAGGTGCCGCTCGTGCGCCTGGGCCGTGGTGCAGAATGCAACAGGACGCCGGTCCGGCCGACTGAGCCTCGGCCGGACCGGCGTCACCCTTCTCCTTACGCGGTCGGGCGTCCCATGGCGCGGTAGGTCCACCCCGCCCGGCGCCACAGCTCGGGTTCGAGTGCGTTACGGCCGTCGAGGATCACCCGGGAGGTCGCCGCCTCGCCCAGCTCCGCCGGGTCCAGCTCGCGGAACTCCCGCCACTCCGTCAGATGCAGCACGACGTCGGCGCCCCGGACCGCCTCCAGGGCGGAGCCGGCGTACCCGAGCGTCGGAAAGAGCCGCCGCGCGTTCTCCATGCCCTTGGGGTCGTAGACCGTGACCTGGCCGCCCTGAAGGTGGATCTGCCCGGCGACGTTCAACGCCGGCGAGTCGCGTACGTCGTCGGAGTCCGGCTTGAAGGTGGCGCCGAGCACGGCGACCCGCTTGCCGAGGAACGAGCCGCCGCCGAGCGCCTCGCGTGCCATCTCGACCATCTGGCCGCGGCGGCGCATGTTGATGGAGTCGATCTCGCGCAGGAACGTCAGCGCCTGGTCGGCACCCAGCTCGCCCGCGCGCGCCATGAACGCCCGGATGTCCTTCGGCAGACAGCCGCCGCCGAAGCCGATCCCGGCCCGCAGGAACTTCTTGCCGATCCGGTCGTCGTGGCCGATGGCCTCCGCCAGCTTGGCCACGTCGCCGCCCGCGGCCTCGCACACCTCCGCCATCGCGTTGATGAAGGAGATCTTGGTGGCGAGGAAGGAGTTCGCGGAGGTCTTCACCAGCTCGGCGGTCGGGAAGTCCGTCACGACGAAGGGCGAGCCGTCGGCGACCGGGGTCGCGTACACCTCGCGCAGCAGCTTCTCGGCCCGCTCGCTGCGCACGCCGACCACGATCCGGTCGGGGTGCAGCGTGTCCTGGACGGCGAAGCCCTCCCGCAAAAACTCCGGGTTCCAGGCCAGTTCGGCGTCCCCGCCCGCGGGCGCGTGCTCGGCGAGGTAGGCGGCCAGGCGGTCCGCGGAGCCGACCGGCACGGTCGACTTGCCGACGACGAGGGCCGGAGCCTTCAGATGCGGCGCGAGCGAGGCGATCGCGGCGTCGACGTACGACATGTCGCAGGCGTACTCGCCGTGCTTCTGCGGGGTGTTCACGCAGACGAAGTGGATGTCGCCGAACTCGGCCAGTTCGGCCCAGTCCAGGGTGAAGCGCAGCCGCCCGCTGGAACCCTCGATACCCGCCACATGCTTGCGCAGCAGCTCCTCGAGTCCCGGCTCGTACATGGGGACCTCGCCCCGCTGGAGCATCTCGATCTTCTCGGGGACGACATCGAGACCCAGGACCTCGAACCCCAGCTCGGCCATGGCCGCGGCGTGTGTGGCGCCGAGATAGCCGGTGCCGATCACTGTGATCTTGAGGCTCATGGGTGCTCCCGTCCAATAGGCGCCGGCGCATCACGCCGCCCCCGGGTGGGTGGTGTCGGCCGACGGGCGTGCGCGGCGGTGAATCGGTGCCCGAGCATAGCCGGGCCCCTCGACGGGCAACTTTCCCGCTGTCGCCAAGCTCACGTATCACTCGCGTGGGCGTACCCCTAAAATTTGGGTTACTTAACGGTAATTAGCGTCAGCACAGCGTCTTTGGAGCGTGAGACCTTGGCCGGATCGGCTGACTTCGACCTGTACCGCCCGTCCGAGGAGCACGACATGCTCCGCGACGCCATCCGCTCGCTGGCCGAGGCGAAGATCGCGCCGTACGCCCCCGCGGTCGACGAGGAGGCCCGCTTCCCGCAGGAGGCGCTGGAGGCCCTCGTCGCCAATGACCTGCACGCGGTCCACGTGCCGGAGGAGTACGGCGGCGCGGGCGCGGACGCGCTCGCCACGGTCATCGTGATCGAGGAGGTGGCCCGCGCATGCGTGTCCTCCTCCCTGATCCCGGCCGTGAACAAGCTCGGCTCCCTGCCCGTGATCCTCTCCGGCTCCGAGGAGCTGAAGAAGAAGTACCTCGGGCCGCTGGCCAAGGGCGACGCGATGTTCTCGTACTGCCTGTCCGAGCCGGAGGCGGGCTCCGACGCGGCCGGCATGAAGACGCGGGCCGTGCGTGACGGAGACCACTGGGTGCTCAACGGCGTCAAGCGCTGGATCACCAACGCGGGCGTCTCCGAGTACTACACGGTCATGGCGGTGACCGACCCCGAGAGGCGCTCCAAGGGCATATCCGCCTTCGTCGTCGAGAAGTCGGACGAGGGCGTCTCCTTCGGCGCCCCGGAGAAGAAGCTCGGCATCAAGGGCTCCCCGACCCGCGAGGTCTATTTCGACAACGTCCGCATCCCCGCCGACCGCATGATCGGCGCGGAGGGCACCGGCTTCGCCACGGCGATGAAGACGCTGGACCACACCCGCATCACCATCGCCGCCCAGGCCCTCGGTGTCGCCCAGGGCGCCTTCGACTACGCCAAGAACTACGTCCGGGAGCGCAAGCAGTTCGGCAAGCCGATCGCCGACTTCCAGGGCATCCAGTTCATGCTCGCCGACATGGCGATGAAGATCGAGGCGGCCCGCCAGCTCACCTACGCGGCGGCGGCCAAGTCCGAGCGCGGCGACAGCGACCTCACCTTCCAGGGCGCCGCCGCCAAGTGCTTCGCCTCGGACGTGGCGATGGAGGTCACCACGGACGCCGTCCAGCTCCTCGGCGGCTACGGCTACACCCGGGACTACCCGGTCGAGCGCATGATGCGCGACGCCAAGATCACGCAGATTTATGAGGGCACGAACCAAGTTCAGCGGATCGTGATGGCAAGGAACCTTCCCTAGTAGGGTTTTTGCAGGTCAGAAGCTGTTTCGAAGGTCCGGAGGGACACCTTCGGCTTTCTGCCCGTTGCGGCCCGATCAGGGCCGTTCCTGGGCGTCATGCTGGGGGAATCCTGGGCAGATGCCTGACTGAAAACAGCCACTGACCTGCACAAACAACACAGCCCCCGGCGCGACGCCGGGGGCTGTTGTCGTACGCGGATCAGGCGACCTCTGATGCCTCCGTCGGGTCGTCGGCGCCGGGCGTCAACATCGTCGCACCTGTGGCGGATCGTGCGTCGGTACGCCCGGATCCTGGGTGAGTCCCTTCCGGAGGGACAGGCCGTGTTCATCGAGCGGACCGCAGAACAGACGCTCAGGGTTGCCGCCTGCCTGGCAGCGTCCGAGTGCTCCCATCAGATCACGGAAGAGATGCTGTCCGCTGCCTTCACTCTGGTTCGGCGGTCGGTACAGGATGCCGTACGGATCACCAAGGGGGCGGCGTCTTCAAAGGTGAAGCGACAGCCGCTCAGTCTCGCCGATAAGGTCCGGGCCCGCATCGAGATGCACGGGGGACGGGCCACGTCCTCTCAGGTTCTCCCGTTCGTCGGGGCAACGGCCGCTGACGTCAAGGCACTTCCCGGAATCGTCGTGACCGTGGAGCGGTCGGGTAAGACGGGCCGACCGGCCACCGTTTCCTCACTCCGCGGTGACAGTTCCGGTGACTCTGTGCCGCAGCCGGCCAGCACGGACAGCAACAGGAACCGGGACACTTCCCGTCACGCTGAGCCGCAGCCGGCCAGCGCGGAGCGTGAACAGAACCGCGCAACGGTTGTCCGGCTTGACGCTTACCGACCAGCACCCAAGCCTCTGCCGGAACCGAAGCGCCCCCAACCGCTCGAAGAGAACCCGTTCCGAGCACTGCTCTAGGCAAACCAAATCAGCCCTGGACTACCTCCAGGGCTGATCATCTTGGTCCTGGTGGATGAAAAGCGGGGTTGATACCACTACCGCAGCACCGGCCCTGACGGGCTGGAGCCGCACGACGATGTTGTACCCGTCGGGTCCGTTGACGGCGCGCTCACGAGGCTCTGGGCAACGAGACGCGGCCTCGGATGTCCGAACCCAGGGGCGCTCTTCCCACCGTGGAGAACACCAGACACGCAGCAAGGCCCAGCCCGACGGCTGGGGCCCGTCATCAGCCCTGTCTGTAGTCTCGGGCCAGGCGTTCCATCTCCTCGCCCCAGATGGTTACGTTGTCGCCCTTGCGAGCGAACTCCTCTCGGGCCAGGCGGTAGAACCCCGCGCCGGGCTCCCGCTTGTTCGGGTCCTTGAACACCACCATGGCACTGAGCATGGCTTTCTTGCGGTCAGGGCTCTCCTGGCGGGAGACGTCGGCCAAGAGAAGATCCATCTCCACACTGTGGGCCGGAACGTTGTGGCCCTGCTCCTCCAGGAGCTTGCTCAGCTCCCCGTACTGGATCGGACAATCCCCGTTACGGGCCCGTTCCAACAGGATCTCTGCCATGGCCTCTTCGGCTGCCTCGTACGCCGCCGTTCCTCGCTTCAACGCTTCCCCCTCCACCGCGTCAGGAGCGCCACCGTACCGGTAGCTGGCCCAGAAGTAAGGGGTCTCCGGCGAGAGGGGTACTGCGGTCTACATAGAGCCGCCTCGCACGCCACGACACCGTCGTCTTCACGATGACATCTCTTCTTGTTCGCAGCTCAACCACATATGATCACCGGCTACATGGGCAACATGGGGGGCGCACCTACATGCACGACTTCATCGAACGCATCGGTGGTTGGACTCCGGTAGCGATTTTCGGAGGGGCTAACTCCGCCTTCGACTACTTCACCCACTGGGACTCGTACGACGTCCACCAGCGAAAAGAGTGGTCGAGAAGCGCCGCAACTGGTTCATCTGGGGCACTCCGATTGACTACGCAACCTCTTACATGACTGTCGACTTGTGGCGTGCCTTTTGCTCCTCGCGTATAGAGAAGGCCAAACAGGCTGGATGGCCTGACTTGAGGCCTGAACACTTGCGGAAATGAGAAAAAGGTCCACCCTCTTGTTTCTACTACGCGACTGGGCAGGCCGCTCCAGGAAGTGCACGATTCGGGGAGCACGTCACCACTGCCAGGGACAGATACGAGGGACGTTCCAGATAGAAGCCGTACGACACATCAGCGCCCGAATGCAGGTGTTCGGCAGCAGCGTTCACCAGTCGGGCCAGGCGGGTGGTGTCTCGGTCCCGTTCCGCCGCGAACCGGGGCGCGTACTCAGCCAGTCGCTCACCGAGCCAGGCCGCCGCCTCCTTGGCTTCCTCCCACGTGCCACGAACGATGGAACGGGGCTTGATCAGCCAGTACGCCGTTTCAAGGGGCGGCAGATCGGTGGTCGGGAACTCCGCCGCGACCTCTCGATAACGCTGGATCAGTTCTGGTCTGCTTCCCGCCGGGGGCGGCTCAGGATGTGGAGGTCGCCGCAGGGCCCCATTGTCGAAACGCTCTTTCGGGCCGGTCCATAGATAGCCGTGGTGGTGCACCAGTCGTTCCGTTCCGAGGAGTGCCAGCCAGGCCGGGCCGGACCCAGTGACAGGGGATGGACCCGGCCTGGCTGGCGGGAGGGGGAGGATCAGACGTTCAGGCCGAAGCGCGCCGGGTCGATACCGGCCGCGTCCAGTTCCTCCGTGGTGAACCGCAGCGGTTGGGCGTCCGGCCGCTTGCTGTCACCCAGGGCCCAGGCGTCGTCACCGATCCGCGCCAGGGTCACGCACCCTTCGGTGCAGGGGCCGCCGCATGCCTTCACGAACGACGCCCCGTTGATGTCGAGCGCGTACAGATCACTTCCGTCCAGCATCACTGCACCTTCCTGCTCAACTGATCACGGCCATGACTGACCGTCGCCGCCCATACCGGGCGGGAGTTCAGGGATTCCACCGCAGGGGCGGTGTCTCACTCGGTGCGGACGACCATGGCGAACGAGGTCCGGATGCGCCGGAAACCGGCGTGCCCGGACCGGCCCGTGTGGCTCATGCACTCCACGTCGACGCAGGCCGAGTCATCGGCGGGAGTCGCCTTCCAACCGCAGTGCAGACACTCGGCCTCGAACGTCACGTCCGTGTCGGGATGCTCGGTGATCCGGTGCATGACGTACCGCATGGCCGCTCTGACGCTCACAGCCCACTCCTACGGCTCCGCGCGTTGGCTGCGGCGACTCTGCCGCTCAGTCCCGCTGACGGGCTACGCGGCGGGGGCTTGTAGTCAGGACACTTCGGGCTCCCGCACTCACACCGAGGCCAGTGCAAAGCCGACCTCGGCGCCAGGTCCGCGCCTTCGGGGCCAGGGTCGCTCTTCTGCACCATGAGCACGCCGCCGACGCCGAACGCTCCGGAGAGACGGGAGAGGAACTGTCGGGCCTCACTGCTGCCCACATGATCAGCCGCTTCGGTCCTATGTGCCTTGCTGTCGCTCACCATGGCCCCCATCTTCGGCGGCCCACGATTGCGCCTCTAGCCTGTTTCCTGTTCCCGCAAAAAGTCGTTGCGGATGCTTTCGATCAGATTCCGCATTTCGTCGCCGGCCAGCGCGGCTTGCTCGAATCCTTCGAACTTATCAACGTAGAGACTCACATCTCGCGGGTCCGTAACGACGACTTCGGCATGGACGGTTTCAACCGTCACCATGCGGTCGTCACGGATGACGAAGGCATGATTTGCGATGTCATGTTGCTGAACTCGCAGAGGGACTATCCGGATGTCCACGTGGGAGAGCCGTGAAATGGAGACGATGCGATCAAGCTGAGCAGCCATCATCTGCGGTTGCACGATGCGCCAGCGCAGAACAGGTTCGGTGATGATGAACCGAAGCGACTTTGCGTTGTCGTAGAGAACCGCTTGCCGTTCGAGTCGCCCATTGATCGTTCGCGTGAGTGCGTCTTCACTCAGGTTGTGTCGTTGCAGAATGGCCCTGATGTACTCGGGAGTCTGGAGCAGGCCCGGAACGAGCGCGGGTTGAAACAGCCGCAGTACAGACATCTGGGCTTCCAGAGCCTTGGCGGCCTGCTGGCCCTTATGGACCCCGATCCGCTTGAGCAGGCGCCATGCCGTCGCCTCCGTCGCTGACGCGCGTGCGGCTTCCGCGTACTCCGCCTTGACCTCGTCCGAGACGCCGATGGCGGTCAGGATGCGCTCTACGTCCGTCGCGCTGGGTGCCAGCTTCGCATTCTCGATCTTGGACAGCTTGGACGGAGACATGAGGGCGCTGCGGGCCACTGCTTTGGCTTCCTTGCCGGATGCCACTCGCAGCGCCCGCAGCGCGGCTCCAAGCTGTGCTCTATTCACGTCCCGTACTTGGCCCACCATTCGGTGAACGGTTCCGCGTGCGCGAGAGCCGCATCACGGTACCGCGCGAATTCCGCTGTTCGTTCCGGTGGTAGCACTTCCGAACCCAGGTACTTTCCGCTTCCGTCGTAGTTCATCACGCCCCTCTCCCGTGCCGCTGCCAGTACCCCGCATCTGGGTCGATGCTCCCGAGGGCTGTGCGCACCGGTCAAGCGATCACGGTTGACGGAACGGGAAACCGCGTAACTTGCGTCAGGCCTGCTCGTATACCGCGCGACTGGCGGCGGTGCCTCCAGCCCGCCTCGGTCCTGCGCAGACTGTTGACGATCATGGGGAAATGCTGGGAAGGCCCTCTCTAGGAGGGGTCTTCGTGCAGGTCAGGGTCGTATGACCTGTAAAGCACGCAGATTTACGAAGGAACGAACCAGGTCCAGCGCGTCGTCATGGCGCGCAACCTGCCGTAGTGCGCCGCCCGTTGCACGCGGTCTGCTGCGGCAACGCGCGGTGGTTTCCGGGGCACCCTGCGGGGTGCCCCTTTCCTTCGTACGGCAGGGTAGGGACATGAGCGATCCGGCGACGACGGCGGAGCTGCCGTCCTTTCCGTACCATCCGGACCCCCTGGCCACCGGTTCGGTGGTCGCCGCGGACACGGAGTGTCTGTGCTGCGGGCTGCGGCGCGGATACGTGTACGTGGGACCCGTGTACGCGGTGGCGGACGTCCGCGCCGAGCTGTGCCCGTGGTGCATCGCGGACGGCAGCGCGGCGGAGCGCTTCGGCGCGCAGTTCACGGAGGTGACGGGCGAGGCACCGAAGTCGGTGGTGCGGACCGTGGAACGGCGCACGCCGGGCTTCTCCGGCTGGCAGCAGGAGCGCTGGCTGACGCACTGCGGGGACGCGGCGGCGTACCTGGGGCGCGCGGGCGCCAAGGAGCTGGCGGACCATCCGGAGGCCGCCCAGAGCCTCCGCGAGACCCTGGGTGAGACGTTCTTCGCGTCGCTGGACGCCGACGGCCAGCCCACCGCGTATCTGTTCCGCTGCCGCAGCTGCGCGCAGCACGTGGCGTACGCGGACTTCACCTGACGCACGGCAGGGGGCTCCCACAGCGGTGGGCGCCCTCTCGGATCAGCCGTCCAGCTGCTCCAGCGTCGCGTTCGACGGGCCCCGCCGCCCCTGGAGGTCACGGGCCACATCCTCGGCCGCGCCCAGCACCCGTACGGCGTTCTGCCAGGTCAGCTTGGCCAGGTCGGAGGTCGACCAGCCGCGGTCCAGCAGCTCCGCTATCAGGTTCGGGTAGCCGGAGACGTCGTCCAGACCCTCGGGCGTGAACGCCGTGCCGTCGTAGTCGCCGCCGATGCCGAGGTGGTCGATGCCCGCCACCTCGCGCATGTGGTCCAGGTGGTCGGCGACCGTCGCGACCGTGGCGACCGGACGCGGGTGCCGCTCCTCGAAGGCACGGTGGACCTTCATCGCCTCGTGCGTGGTGTCGAGGTGGTGGAAGCCGTGCGCGCGCATGTTGTCGTCCGCCGCGGCCGTCCAGTCGACGGCCGCCTGGAGGACGAACTTCGGGACGAACGTCACCATCGCCACCCCGCCGTTCGCGGGGAGTCGCTCGAGGACGTCGTCGGGGATGTTGCGCGGGTGGTCGCACACCGCCCGGGCGGAGGAGTGGGAGAAGATCACCGGGGCGTCCGTCGTGTCCAGCGCGTCCCGCATGGTCGTCGCGGCGACGTGCGAGAGGTCCACGAGCATGCCGAGGCGGTTCATCTCGCGGACGACCTCGCGGCCGAAGTCCGACAGGCCCCCGACGCCCGGCTCGTCCGTCGCCGAGTCCGCCCAGGCGACGTTGTCGTTGTGGGTGAGCGTCATGTAGCGCACGCCCAGCCCGTACAGCCCGCGCAGGGTGCCGAGGGAGTTCGCGATGGAGTGGCCGCCCTCCGCGCCCATGAGGGAGGCGATACGGCCCTCCGCGCGCGCCGCCTCCATGTCCGCGGCGGTCAGCGCCTGCCGCAGGTCCGCCGGGTGACGGGCGACCAACTGCCGTACACAGTCGATCTGTTCGAGGGTCGCCGGCACCGGGTCGGGCAGGTCGGAGCGGACGTACACCGACCAGTACTGCGCACCGACGCCGCCCTCGCGCATGCGCGGGATGTCGGTGTGCAGATGGTCGTTCTGGCGGGTGGCGATGTCACGTGCGTCGAGGTCGTAGTGGACCTGTTCGCGCAGCGCCCAGGGCAGGTCGTTGTGCCCGTCGACGACCGGGAACGCGCGCAGGAGTTCGCGGGCTGCCTCCGATGGGTTCACCGCGGTCACTTCCCCTTGCCGAAGCCGAAGCCGCCGGCCGCGCCCTCGACCTTGGCGCGCAGCCGCTTGCCCTTCTCGGTGGCCTGGTCGTTGAGGTCGTGCTGGAAGTCCCGCATCCTGCCGAGGAGTTCCTCGTCGTGCGTGGCGAGGATGCGGGCCGCGAGCAGACCGGCGTTGCGGGCGCCGCCCACCGAGACGGTGGCCACCGGCACGCCGGCCGGCATCTGCACGATCGACAGCAGCGAGTCCATTCCGTCGAGGTACTTCAGCGGGACGGGGACGCCGATCACGGGGAGCGGGGTGACGGAGGCGAGCATGCCGGGCAGGTGGGCGGCGCCGCCGGCGCCCGCGATGATCACCTTCAGACCGCGGTCCGCGGCGTGCTCGCCGTAGGTGATCATCTCGCGCGGCATGCGGTGCGCGGAGACGACGTCGACCTCGTACCTGATCTCGAACTCGTCGAGGGCCTTGGCGGCGGCCTCCATGACGGGCCAGTCGGAGTCCGACCCCATGACAATGCCTACGACCGGGCTCATTCCGTGATCGTCCCTCTCAGGTAGCCGGCAGCGTGACGGGCGCGCTCCAGCACGTCGTCGAGGTCGTCGCCGTAGGTGTTGACGTGACCGACCTTGCGGCCGGGCTTCACGTCCTTGCCGTACATGTGGATCTTCAGCTGGGGGTCGCGGGCCATGCAGTGCAGATACGCGGAGTACATGTCGGGGTAGTCGCCGCCCAGCACGTTCACCATGACGGTCCACCTGGCGCGCGGACGCGGGTCTCCGAGCGGGAGGTCGAGAACGGCCCGGACGTGGTTGGCGAACTGCGAGGTGATCGCGCCGTCCTGGGACCAGTGGCCGGAGTTGTGCGGGCGCATCGCCAGCTCGTTGACGAGGATGCGGCCGTCGTGGGTCTGGAACAGCTCGACGGCGAGATGGCCGACGACGCCGAGTTCCTTGGCGATCGTGAGGGCCAGCTCCTCGGCCTTGAGCGCCAGTTCCTCGTCGAGGCCGGGGGCGGGTGCGATCACGGTGTCGCAGACCCCGTCGACCTGTCGCGACTCGACGACGGGGTACGCCACGGCCTGGCCGTGCGGCGA
The DNA here is from genome assembly GCF_040643755.1 of Streptomyces sp. NPDC047079. Taxonomy (NCBI): domain Bacteria; kingdom Bacillati; phylum Actinomycetota; class Actinomycetes; order Kitasatosporales; family Streptomycetaceae; genus Streptomyces; species Streptomyces sp. NPDC047079. The sequence continues at coordinate 154,527 of NZ_JBEYUZ010000011.1, read as the reverse complement.
GCGTACGACGTTGGCGGCCAGCTCCCGTACGAAGTCGACCTTCTCCTCGGCGAGGACGGCAACACCGGCGCGGAACGGCTCCGCGGCCTCCTCGGCGGACCGCACGACCCACACGCCCTTGCCGTCGTAGCCACCGCGGACCATCTTCAGGACGACCGGGAAGCCGTCGCCCTCCTCGGCGAACGCGACGACGTCCGCCGGGTCGCTCACGATCCGGTGCCGGGGGCACGGCACGCCGATCGCGTCGAGCTTCGCGCGCATCACGCCCTTGTCCTGGGCGTGCACGAGCGCGTCCGGGCCGGGGCGCACGGGGATGCCGTCCGCCTCCAGGGCCCGTAGGTGCTCGGTGGGCACATGCTCGTGATCGAAGGTGATCACGTCGCAGCCCCGCGCGAAGGCACGCAGCGTGTCCAGGTCGCGGTAGTCGCCGATGACCACGTCATGGACGACCTGCGCCGCGGAGTCCTGGGGGGTGTCACTGAGAAGCTTGAACCTGATGCCGAGCGGGATGCCCGCCTCGTGTGTCATACGAGCGAGCTGGCCACCGCCGACCATGCCGACTACCGGGAACGTCACGCTCCTAGGGTATCGGCCGCGCCAGGGCGGCCGGATCCCGTCCCTCTCGGGGCTTTCTTTCCTTCCTCATACAGTCGTCCACGGGCATCGCCCGCGACCGCTGGTTAGCATGGCGGAGTTGACGGAACCGCTCGGTGCGCCCTGCCGGCCCGCCGACGCGACCGATACGACCCGATCCGACGGGGGCTGGCGACACCATGGGCAGTGGTTCCACGGGCCTGCAGGACAAACCCCGAGGTGCGGTGCGCCGGCAGGTAGAGCAGTTGCTGCGCGAGATCGCCAAGTTCGGGGCGGTCGGCGGGGCGGGGCTGCTGGTCAACCTCCTTGTGTTCAACCTGGTGCGCAACGTCACCGGTCTTCAGGTGGTCCGGGCGAGCGTCATCGCCACGATCGTCGCGATCGTCTTCAACTACATCGGGTTCCGCTACTTCACCTACCGGGACCGGGACAAGAGCGGCCGCACCCGCGAGATGATGCTGTTCCTGCTGTTCAGCGCGGCGGGCCTGGTGATCGAGAACGGCGTGCTGTACGTGGCGACGTACGGGTTCGGCTGGGACAGCCCGTTGCAGAGCAACATCTTCAAGTTCCTCGGCATCGGTCTCGGCACGCTGTTCCGCTTCTGGTCCTACCGCACCTGGGTCTTCCGGGCGATGCCCGCCGGGGAGGCCGTGGCGGGCGCGGAGTCGATACTCGAGCAGGCGGAACGGCGCCGCCGCCAGGGCCAGCGCGTCGACCGCTGACCCGGCACCCGGTCCCCTCTCCGCTCACCTGACCGGCTGCTCCGGTTCGTCGCCCGGCGGGGGCACCTTGAGCGGTGTGCGGGACAGGAACAGGCCGAACACCGGGGGCTTCGCCTGGAGCATCTCCAGACGCCCGCCGTCGGCCTCCGCGAGGTCCCGGGCGACCGCCAGGCCGATGCCCGTCGAGTTGCGGCCGCTGATCGTGCGCTCGAAGATGCGGGAGCCCAGCTCCGGCGGCACTCCGGGTCCCTCGTCGGTGACCTCCACGACCGCCTGGTTGCCGGTGACGCGGGTGCGCAGCGCGACCGTGCCGCCGCCGTGCATGAGGGAGTTCTCGATCAGGGCGGCCAGCACCTGGGCGACCGCGCCCGGCGTGCCCACGGCCCGCAGATGCCGCTTGCCCGAGCTGACGACGGCGCGTCCCGCGCTGCGGTAGGCGGGGCGCCACTCGGCGAGCTGCTGCTGGATGACCTCGTCCAGGTCGAAGGAGACGGCGGAGCCGGTGCGCGGGTCCCGGGCGTTCGTGAGCAGCCGCTCCACCACGTCCGTGAGCCGCTCCACCTGCGTCAGCGCGATCGTCGCCTCCTCCTTCACGGTGTCGGGGTCATCCGTGAGGGTGATCTCCTCCAGGCGCATCGACAGTGCCGTGAGCGGTGTGCGCAGCTGGTGGGAGGCGTCGGCGGCGAGCCGCCGCTCGGCTGTCAGCATGCGCCCGATCCGCTCGGCGGAGGCGTCGAGGACATCGGCGACCCGGTCCAGCTCGGGGACGCCGTAGCGCTTGTGGCGCGGCCGGGGGTCGCCGGAGCCGAGACGCTCCGCGGTCTCCGCGAGGTCGGTCAGCGGGGAGGCGAGGCGATTGGCCTGGCGCACGGCGAGCAGGACCGCGGCGATGATCGCGAGCAGCGCGACCAGGGCGATGATCAGCAGCGTCCGGCCGACTTCGCGGGTCACCGCGGAGCGGGGCTCCTCGACCCGTACGGTCTCGCCCTGCTCGCCCTTGGCCGTGGCGTGGATGACGTCTCCGACGGGCTTGACGCCGACCTGGATGGGGGGCTGGCCGGGGATGTCGATGAGCGCGTACCTGTCGCCGGTGACCTGGTCCTCGAAGATCCCGTGGTTGACCCTCTCGCCGCCGAGGAGCCGGCTGTCGACGATGCTGGCGAGCCGCAGCGCCTCGGAGTCGACGCGTTCCTGGGCGCTGTTGCTGATCGTCCGGGTCTCGACGATCACCAGGGAGACGCCGAAGACGGCGATCACGACGAGGACGACGGCGAGGGTGGACTGGATGAGACGACGACGCACGGGGCCCTCCGGGCGGTGGCTTTACGACGACCAGTGTGCCCCTCACGCGCCGGCACCCGGGACGGGGCGGCGGCGGCTCCCGACGGGCAGGGAGCCCTGACGTCGACCGGCTCGGCCGTCGTGGGCGCGGCCGTGGCGGCGTGACGCGCGTCGTCACGCGCCCCGCGCCGCTGCCGCGCCCGCCCGGCCGAGCCGGGCGGCAGCACCTGGTGCTGCCGACCGGAAAGGTTCACCGGTTCGCGACGCCCGGCAAACCTTTCCGGCCCACAGCGCTAGTTCTTCTCGAAGCGGAAGCCCACTCCCCGTACCGTGGCGATGTACCGCGGGTTCGCCGCGTCGTCGCCCAGCTTCTTGCGCAGCCAGGAGATGTGCATGTCGAGGGTCTTGGTGGACGACCACCACGTGGTGTCCCAGACCTCCCGCATCAGCTGGTCACGCGTGACGACCCGGCCCGCGTCGCGGACGAGGACCCGCAGCAGGTCGAACTCCTTCGCGGTGAGCTGGAGCTCCTCGTCGCCCATCCACGCGCGGTGGGACTCGACGTCGATGCGGACCCCGTGCGTGGCGGGCGGCTGCGCGGGCTCGGTGGCGCCGCGCCGCAGCAGCGCACGGACCCGGGCCAGCAGTTCGGCGAGCCGGAACGGCTTGGTGACGTAGTCGTCGGCGCCCGCGTCGAGACCGACGACGGTGTCCACCTCGTCGGCCCGCGCGGTCAGGATCAGGATCGGGACGGTGTGGCCCTCGGCGCGCAGCCTTCGGGCCACCTCCAGTCCGTCCATGCCGGGCAGCCCGAGGTCCAGCACGACCAGGTCGACGCCGCCCTGCATTCCGGCGTCGAGCGCGGTGGGTCCGTCCTCGCGCACTTCGACCTCGTAGCCCTCCCGGCGGAGGGCCCGGGCCAGCGGCTCCGAGATGGACGCGTCGTCCTCGGCGAGCAGTACACGGGTCATGGGGTGATGGTAGTCCGCCCACGACATGAGCAAAGGTGTGATCGAGGGTGTGATCGGCGTACCGGGCTCTTACCTTCGGCTGCGATCATGAGGTGGCGCGCCCCCTGATCACGTAGCGCGTTCGCGCCTGCGCTCGTGCGGTGTCATCCTGGCAGAGACCTTCGAATGGGCGTTCAAGGTTGCAGGATCACCTGTGATCCCGGTCTCAAGTCCTTCCATATACGACGCTGTCATGCCGTATGGTGACCCAAACGCCTGTAGCACCACCAGAGACCTTTGGCTGGCACTCGACGCTGAGGGTCTCTTTTGCGTGCGGGCTGGTTCTCCCCAGCCTTGAAAGGAATGACCTGTGGCCGGGCCTCGGGCGCATCGACGCAGACGCGCGCAGAGGCGTGGATCCCGGTGACCGCCGTCCGCCGTTCCGTGACCCGGAGCGGAGACCCCCTGGGCGTGGGGTGGGCGACCGGTCCCGCCGGTGCCGGCCGCCCCATACCGGGTGCGCACGACCTTCCGGCTCTCGGCTCCGCCCGAGCGGAGGGACCCCCACGGCAGCGCGCCCCGACCAGCAAGGAACGACCATGGCGTCCAGCCTGACGAAGGACTCGGTCCGCCCGGGTACACCCGGGCCCGAGAAGACCTTCTTCGGCCACCCCCGCGGACTGGCCACTCTCTTCATGACCGAAATGTGGGAGCGCTTCAGCTTCTACGGCATGAGGGCCCTGCTCGTCGTCTATCTGCTCTCCGGCGGCCCCGACGCCAAGAAGGGCAGCATGGGCGGTGGCCTCGGCATGGACCTGGCCACCACGACGGCGATCTACTCGGTCTATCTGTCGATGGTGTACCTGCTCGCCATGCCCGGTGGCTGGCTGGGTGACCGCGTCTGGGGTCCGCGCAAGACGGTGACGATCGCCGCGATCACGATCATGTCCGGTCATGTGGTGCTGGCGCTGCCCGGCGGTCAGGCGCCCTTCTTCGCCGGTCTGGCGCTGGTCGCGCTCGGCTCCGGTCTGCTGAAGGCCAACATCTCCACCATGGTCGGCCACCTCTACAACGGCCCGGACGACCCGCGCCGTGACGGTGGCTTCACGATCTTCTACATGGGCATCAACATGGGTGCCTTCTTCGCGCCGCTGGTCATCGGCACCGTCGGCCAGCAGGTGAACTGGCACCTGGGCTTCGGCCTTGCCGCCGTGGGTATGGCGATCGGCCTCGCGGCCTTCCTCATCGGCACCCGCACGCTGAACCCGCAGAGCAGTGTCGTCCCCAAGCCGCTGGACACCGCGGAGCGCGCCTCCTGGCTGCGCAAGGGTCTGCTGTGGCTGGCCGTCGCGGCCGTCTTCTACGGCATCGTCGGCTTCAGCGGCCACTTCACCCTGAACTGGGCGATGATCCCGCTCACCGTCATCGGCCTGATCGTCCCGGCCGGTGTGCTGCTGCGCATCAAGCGGGACAAGGAGCTGACGGCCGTCGAGCAGTCGAAGATGACCGGCTACATCTGGTTCTTCGTCGCGGCCGCCGTCTTCTGGATGATCTACGACCAGGGTGGTTCCACCGTCCAGGCCTTCGGTGAGACCAAGGCCTCCGGCTCGCTGCTGGGCTTCGACTTCCCGTCCTCCTGGTACCAGTCGCTGAACCCGGTGTTCATCATGGCCCTGGCGCCGGTCTTCGCCTGGTTCTGGATCTGGCTGAGCCGCAGGAGCAAGGAGCCGAGCACGGTCGCCAAGTTCGCGGTCGGCCTGTTCTTCATCGGTGTCTCGTTCTTCTTCTTCCTGTTGCCGCTGGGCATGGCCACCAACGGCACCCTGGTCAGCCCGATGTGGCTGGTGGGCATCTACCTGATCCAGACCGTCGGCGAGCTGTGCATCTCCCCGGTCGGCCTGTCGGTGACGACGAAGATGGCGCCGGCCAAGTACGCCAGCCAGATGATGGGCGTCTGGTTCCTCGCGGTCACCGCGGGCGACTCGGTGACCAGCCTGCTGTCCAACCCGGCCGTGGCCGGTGTGGACCTCAGCGGCAAGGGAGCGGTGGCCGTGGAGGCCGTCCTCGCCGCCCTCGCCGGCATCGCGGTCTACCTGTACCGCCGGAAGGTCAAGTCCCTGATGGGCGACGTCCACTGACGTCCTCCGGACACACGGAGAGGGCCGCGGCACCCTGGGTGCCGCGGCCCTCTCGTGTCCGGCGGCCGTATCCGCCGGGCGGTGCTCCGGTCAGGCCGGTCAGGCCTTCGTCTCGACCTTCCACGACCGTGTGAAGCTGCTGAAGCCGCACATCACCGTCGACTTCTCACCCGGCTTCTTCCACGGCCCGAACACCGTCCACGGGATCTCGTGCGGGGTGCCGCGGGCCCGGTTCACCCGCCGGGCGGGGCGTCGGCCGCCGCCGTACTCCCCGGATCCGTGTGCGGTGCGAACCGGGGCAATATTCCTGACGGTACGTCAGGTGGGCCCTCAAGGTACGCCCGGGGCCTTGTGGAGGGAAGACACACTGCGCGCCGGATCCATGGTGATCCGGCGAGTCATGGGTGAGGGGTGCCTGCCGTGCGGAGAGGGGTTCACACCAGGGGCGCGGCCTCGCGGGCGGCCGTGCCGCACGGGCCGGCGGGGTCAGGCGGGTGCGCCCAGCTCCGCCCACACGGTCTTGCCCGCCGTGCCGGGCGTGCGTACGACCCCCCAGTCCAGACACAGCCGCTGCACGATGAACATCCCGTGGCCGCCGGGGCGCCCGGCGCGGTGCGGGGTGCGCGGGGCGGGCTGGCCGGCGCCGTGGTCGGCGACCTCGATGCGCAGCACCTTGTTGTCACAGGCGATCCGCAGCTCCTGCGGGCCCTCGGCGTGCAGGCAGGCGTTGGTGACGAGCTCGGAGACGACGAGCAGCACGTCCTCGGCGGCGGCCCGCTGGTCGGCGGTGGCGGCGGGCAGCCAGCCCCATGCGTACAGCGCCTGGCGGGTGAAGTCACGGGCGAGCGGGACGACGCCGCTCTGGTCCTCGAAGCTCAGGGTGCGGACCTGCCGGACGCGGGCGGAAGCCGCCGCCTCGCCGGGCACCCCGGAGGAGGCCCCCTCGGCCGACGGCTCCTGCGCGGGCTTTCCGGAAGCGCCGCTGGGCTCGGGGCCGCGGTCGCCCGGCGAGTAGGGCCGGGTGGTGCTCATCAGCGCTTCACCTCACCGATTCACCAGTTCACGATTCAAGACGATTCAAGACTCAGTACGGGATGGGCGGCGTTCTGCCGGTCTGCTGCTCGTGCTGTGCGCGAGTGCCCTTTTCCTGCGGTGCTCACCCGGGCCGCCGACATGTTCAGCATGTCTCCTGCCCGACCGGACCGATGGAACACCCATGGATTCGACCGGAACCTGTGACACCTGTAACGCGCCGGTCACAGAGGGGCACCCCCAGGGCGCGGGCCCACACACCGCGCTACTACTCCAGGGCCGCGTCCAGCGTGTCGTGGACGGCGAAGACGGCATCGGCCCCCGTGATCTCGAACACACGGGCCACCACCGGCTGCATCCCGACCAGATGGATCCCGCCACCGCCGTCCTCGGCCTTCAGCCGGGCGGCGAGCAGCACGTTCAGCCCCGTGGAGTCACAGAACTCCAGTCGTGAGCAGTCCACGACCAGGCGCACGAACCCCTTCTCGAGGCAGTCCTCGAGCGGTTCGCGCAACAATTCGGCGGTGTGGTGATCCAGCTCACCCGCCGGGGTCACGACGGCACTCGTGCCCTCTTGTCGTACCTCGACCAGAAGCCGGCCCGACTGTGCGCTGCCGACCGTCCCGCGGTCCATGCCGTCTCTCTCCCGACGTCGTGGCTGTTGGTGGACGCCCTCGAACACTACGCCTTCCTCACGTTTCCCGACACCCGAACAACCCCACTAAAACGGACATTTCGCGATGAAACGCACTTGCGAGGGGCTGACGAAAGCAGGTAGGGCTAGTAGAGACACCCGTACGACACGGCCGGCTTTGGAGGCGCCGCACACCGCAGTGCACGCATTGGCATCGGCGGCCATACGCCGAGAACGATGGAGGACATCATGTCACCCCGGCTCGACGCATCGCAGAACCAGAGGGCGACGTCGGCACCCTCTCCGGTACGACCGGACGCGTACCCCGCAGCCGACCCCGCACACCCCGTCGGCATCCCCGCACCGCGCGGCCCGGTCGATCTCCCGGAGATCCCCCCGTACGACGAAGTGGGGGCCGTGGACGCACGGGCCCTGTCCAAGACGCTCTTCGAACGGCTGGAGTCGCTCGAAGAGGGCACGCACGAATACGCGTACGTCCGCAACACCCTCGTCGAACTGAATCTGGCCCTGGTCAAGTTCGCCGCCTCCCGCTTCCGCTCGCGCAGCGAGCCGATGGAGGACATCATCCAGGTCGGCACGATCGGCCTGATCAAGGCGATCGACCGCTTCGAGCTCAGCCGGGGCGTCGAGTTCCCGACCTTCGCGATGCCGACGATCATCGGCGAGATCAAGCGTTTCTTCCGTGACACCTCGTGGTCCGTGCGCGTCCCGCGACGGTTGCAGGAGCTCCGCCTCGACCTGGCGAAGGCCGGCGACGAACTCGCCCAGAAGCTCGACCGCGCGCCCACCCCGACCGAGCTCGCGGAGCGCCTCGGCATCTCGCGGGAGGAGGTCGTCGAGGGCATGGCGGCGTCGAACGCCTATACGGCGAGCTCCCTCGACGCGCAGCCGGAGGAGGACGAGTCCGAGGGCGCGCTCGCGGATCGTATCGGGTACGAGGACCACGGACTCGAAGGCATCGAGTACATCGAGTCGTTGAAGCCGCTCATCGCGGAACTGCCGCCCAGAGACCGGAAGATCCTGTCGCTGCGGTTCGTGGCCAACATGACGCAGTCGGAGATCGGCGAGGAGCTGGGCATCTCGCAGATGCACGTCTCGCGCCTGCTGTCCCGGACGCTGGTGCGGCTGCGCAAGGCACTCACGGTCGAGGAGTGAACGGGGCCGGGCTGCGGCAACCCCACCCGCCCGGCGGGGGGTTGCCGTAGCGGCACCCGGCCGCACGCCTTCGGTTACCCGGGGAAACGCCTTTCCTCACGAGTCCTCTTCCACCACTATGGTCACCCACCAAACCGGCTGGTACGTCAGGGCCCCGGCGCATGACCGCGGGGCGCGAGGAGGCGGGTGAATGGCCCGGGCCGACGGAACCGACAACGACGTCGAGGCCACAGGCGGGGTGCACGTGAACGCGTCCGACCTGCGTCTGACGGCACTGCTGCGGGGGGACACGCCCAGCGTCTATCCGGCGCTCCAGGAGCTGCGTGCGCGGCACCGGCCGTCCGTGCTCGACTACGCCCGTCTGTGCACGACGAGCGAGTCGGCGGCACGGCAGCTCGCGGCGCAGGCGTTCACCCTCGCGGCCAGAGAGGCGGCCCGTGGCGGCGACCCGGGGATCCCGCTGCGGCACCAACTCCTGCTGCTCACCGTACGGCTGGCCGCCTCCTGGGCCCGCGACGAGCGGGCGGGCGGAATCGACTCCGGCCTCCTGCTGGTGCTGAGCCCGGCGGGCCCCGACGGTCCCCTCCCCCCGATGCTCACCGCGTTCCGGTCCCTGCCGTCCCGCGCCCAGGGCCTCGTCTGGTACGGGATCGTGGAGCGGGAACCCGAGGACCGCACGGCGGTCTTCCTCGGCCTGAGCCGCGAAGACGTCGCATACGGCACCCGGCAGGCGCTGGCGACCCTCGGCCAGGCGTCCCTCCGAGTCCGGCTCGCCGCCTCCGACGACCCGCGCTGCGGGGACTTCCGCCGGCTGATCGAGGAGTCCGTACGGCCGGATCACCCCCGTTACAGCACCGATCTGCAGGCCCACATGGCGCACTGCCCCCACTGCACGGCCGCGTTCGAGGAGCTGTCCGCCCTGCGCGACCAGCCGCGCACGGCGCTCGCCGAAGGGCTGCTGCCGTGGGGCGGCACGGCCTATGTGGCGCGCCGCCCGGCCGAGCCCCTGGCCCCAACCGGTGCCGCGACGGGCACCTGGTCGCCCTCCCGTCGGCTGGCCGTGGCATCGGCGGCCCTCGGCGTGGCGCTCGTCCCCCTGCTCCTCTTCCTCGTCTCCTCGGGCGGCTCGTCGGACCGGCACTCCGCTCCGGCCGCCGCGACACCCGTGCTCCCGCCGGTGACGGTGACGGCGACGGTCCCGGCACCCACGCCGACGCCCTCCCCGACCTTCGCGTCGTCCTCCCCGTCCCCCACCCCTTCTGCGACCCCGAGTCCCACGCGGACGGCACACCCGAAGCCGACCCCGAAACCCACCCCGGCACACGCGCCGGACGGCACCTTCGCCCAGGTGGTGAACGTCGCCTCAGGCCTGTGCCTGGAGGTCGCCGGCGACTTCGACAACGGCACGGACGTGGTCACGGTGCCGTGCACGCCCTCCTCCAGCCAGCGGTGGCGCGTGGACTTCGGGCGCGGTGTCCTCCAGTCGATGGCCGACCCCGACTTCTGCCTGGACAGCCGCGGCTCGGTCGACAAAGGTGTCGGGGTCTGGACGTGCTCCTCGGTCTATGGCCGCAACGGCCGAAACCTCCGGTTCACCGTGGACGACGACGGTGTCATCCGCCCGGCCATCGCCATCGAGACAGCGCTCACCGCGAACGACGACGGCAGCCTGTGGCTGTCGCCGCTGTCCGGGGGCGCGGAGCAGCGATGGAGGGCGGGCGCGACCTGACGGTCAGACCACCCGGACGCCCCGCCGCCACACGTCGGTGACGAGCGGCACGCCCGGCCGGTAGGCCAGGTGGACATGGCTCGGGGCGTCGAGGAGGACCAGGTCCGCGTACGTGCCCGGGGTGAGGCGGCCGATGTCCGTGCGCCGCAGGGCGCGCGCTCCGCCCGCCGTGGCCGACCAGACGGCCTCGTCCGGCGTCATCCCCATGTCCCGAACGGCCAGCGCGACGCAGAACGGCACGGAGGACGTGAAGGACGAACCCGGGTTGCAGTCCGTGGACAGGGCCACGGTGACGCCCGCGTCGAGCAGCCGGCGGGCGTCGGGCCACTTCGCGCGGGTGGAGAACTCGGCGCCCGGCAGAAGCGTGGCGACCGTACGGCTGTTCGCGAGCGCGTCCACGTCAGCGTCCGTCAGGTGGGTGCAGTGGTCGGCGCTGGCCGCGTCGAGTTCCACGGCGAGCTGCACACCGGGGCCGTACGACAGCTGGTTGGCGTGGATGCGCGGGTGCAGGCCCTTCTCCTTGCCCGCGGTGAGGATCGCGCGGGCCTGGTCGCCGTCGAAGGCGCCCTTCTCGCAGAAGACGTCGATCCACCGGGCGTACGGGGCGCAGGCGTCGAGCATCTCACCGGTGACCAGGGCCACGTACGCGGCGGGGTCGTCCGCGTTGTCCGGGGAGACGATGTGGGCGCCGAGGTAGGTGACCTCGTCCGTGTGCGCGGACGCGATGCGCACGGCGCGTGCCTCGTCCTCCACGGTGAGGCCGTAGCCGGACTTCGTCTCGAGGGTGGTGGTGCCCTGGCGAAGGGCCTCGGCGAGGTAGCGCACGAGGCCGGCCTCCAGCTCCGCGTCCGAGGCGGCCCGGGTCGCCGCGACCGTCGTGCGGATGCCGCCCGCCGAGTAGCCGCGGCCCGACATGCGGGCGTTGAACTCCTCGGTGCGGTCGCCCGCGAAGACCAGGTGCGAGTGGGAGTCCACGAAGCCCGGGATCACCGCCCTGCCACCGGCGTCGACCCGGTTGTCAGTGGCGGGTGCTTTGCTTGACTCACCGATCCACGCGACGCGGTCGCCGTCGACGACGACGGCCGCGTCCCGGACCAGTCCGAGGGGGGACGCGTCACCGAAGGAGGGGTCATTGGTGACCAGGCTGGCGATGTTGGTGATGACCGTGCTGCTGCTCATGGGTTCCTCGTGGGTGGCCGGGCCGGTGGTGGGCGTCAGGCGCGCAGGGCTTCGACGGCGTCCGCCAGCGCCCGCGGCACATCCGGTATGCGTGTGTGCGCCCCGTCGCGGACGACGTGCCGGCCGCCCACGACCGTATGGCGCACATCCGCTGCCGTCGCGGCGAATACGGCCGTCTCGGCGCCCAGCCGCGGCAGCGGCCCCGCGGTCCTGACCGAGTCGAGCGCGATCGTCGTGAAGTCGGCGGCCGCTCCCGCCTCCAGGACTCCCGCGCCCTGCCAGCCGAGCGCGGCGTGCCCGTCGGCGGAGGCGGCCCGCAGCAGCGCCGCCGCCGTCCAGTGGCCGCGGGTGCGGGTGCGCAGCCGCTCGTTCAGCTCCATGGCGCGCGCCTCCTCGAACAGGTCGATGACGGCGTGGCTGTCGGAGCCCAGGGAGAGCGGGGAGCCTGCCACCTGAAGGGTCCTGGCCGGGCCGATGCCGTCCGCGAGGTCCCGCTCGGTGGTCGGGCACATACAGGTGCCGGTGGAGGTGGAGCCGATCAGCCGGATGTCCTCGTCGGTGAGGTGGGTGTTGTGGACGCCGGTGGTGCGGGGCCCGAGGACGCCGTGGTCGGCGAGGAGCTGGGCCGGGGTGCGGCCGTGGGCCTCCCGGCAGGCGTTGTTCTCCGCCGTCTGCTCGGACAGGTGGACATGCAGCGGGGCCCGCCGCTCCTCGGCCCAGCGCGCCACCGTCGCCAGCTGCGCGGCGGGCACGGCTCGTACGGAGTGGATGGCCGCACCGATCCGGGCGTGATCCCGTTCCTTGAGAAGTGAACAGCGTTCGGCCCAGGCCTCGGCGGTGCCGTCGGAGAAGCGGAGCTGATGGGCGTTGGGCGGCTGTCCGAAGCCGGAGGAGAGATAGGCGGTGTCGAGGAGGGTGATGCGGATGCCGGCCTCGGCGGCGGCGTCGATGAGGGCCTCGCCCATGGCGTTGGGGTCGGCGTACGGGGTGCCGTCCGGGGCGTGGTGGACGTAGTGGAACTCGCCGACGGCGGTGACCCCGGCCAGCGCCATCTCCGCGTACACGGCGCGGGCGAGCGCGTGGTAGGTCTGGGGAGTCAGCCGGTCGGCGAAGGAGTACATGACCTCCCGCCAGGTCCAGAAGGTGCCGGAGCCCACCTGGACCGTGGCGCGCAGGGCGCGGTGGAAGGCGTGCGAGTGGGCGTTGGCGAGCCCGGGCAGGGTGAGCCCGCGCAGGATCTCGGCGCCGGGCGGCGGGGTGCCGGTGCCCGTGCGGACCGAGGTGATGCGGCCGTCGGCGACCTCCAGGGCGACGCCCCGCTCGACGACGGGGTCGAGCCAGGCGTGTTCCAGCCAGTACGTCTGCGTCACCTGCGAACCAGCCCTTCCAGTACGTCGGCGAGTGCGGTCACCCCGGCCAGGCAGTCGTCCTCGGCGGCGTACTCGGCCGGGGAGTGGGAGACGCCCGTGGGGTTGCGCACGAACAGCATGGCGGTCGGGATGCTCCCGGAGAGGATTCCGGCGTCGTGTCCGGCCCCGGTACCCAGGACGGGGACGGTCAGCTCCGGCTCCCGGTCCTTGCCGAGGATACGGACGAGCTCGTCGCGCAGGGCGTGGTCGAACTCGACGACGGGCGTGAAGGACTCACGGACCACGTCGAGTTCGATGCCGTGGGCCTCCGCGTACTCACGGGCCGTCTTCTCGATGCCGCCGACCACGGCGTCGAGGCCCTTCTGATCGGCGGCCCGGGAGTCGAGCCATCCGCGGACGAGGGAGGGGATCGCGTTGACGCCGTTCGGCTCCACGGCGATCTTGCCGAAGGTGGCGACGGCTCCGGCGAGTTCGGCTTCCCGGCGGGCGGCCAGGACGGTCTCGGCGAACGACAGCATGGGGTCGCGGCGGTCGACGAGCCGGGTCGTCCCGGCGTGGTTGGCCTCGCCCCGGAAGTCGAACCGCCAGCGTCCGTGCGGCCAGATCGCGCTGGCGACGCCCACGCGGTCACCGCTCAGGTCCAGGGCCCGCCCCTGCTCGACGTGCAGTTCGACGAACGCGCCGATGCGGCCGAGACGTTCGGGGTCGGGCCCGATGGCGTCGGGGTCGTAGCCGGCGGCCTCCATGGCCTGAGGCAGCGTGACCCCGTCGCCGTCGGTGAGCCGGCGGGCCTGCTCCACGGTCAGGTGCCCGGCGGTCAGCCGCGATCCGACGCAGGCGAGCCCGAACCGGGCGCCCTCCTCGTCCCCGAAGTTGACGACGGCGAAGGGCTTGTCGAACGGAACGCCCCGCGCGCGCAGTTCGTCGAACGCGGCGAAGGAGGACACGACCCCGAGGGGTCCGTCGAAGGCGCCGCCGTCGGGCACGGAGTCCAGATGCGACCCGGTCACAACGGCGTCCCCGGCGGCCGGGTCCCCGAACCAGGCCCACTGGTTGCCGTTGCGGTCCACCTCGTGGAGGAGTCCCCGGGCCCGGGCCTGCTCCTCGAACCAGGCACGGCACTCGGCATCGGCACCGGTCCAGGCGAAGCGGCGGTAACCGCCGGAGCCGGGGTGCCGGCCGATGGGTTGCAACTCACGCCACATCTCGTGGAAGGAGCCGCCGGGCGCGGGCCGGGGGGCGCCGCCCCCGTCCCGTCCGCCTTCACCGTGCGTCACGCGTCGTCACCTTCATGCATCGGAACGCGCACACCCCGCTCGCCGGCCACGGACTCCGCGATGTCGTACCCGGCGTCGACATGCCGGATGACACCCATGCCCGGGTCGTTGGTGAGCACGCGGCGGATCTTCTCGCCGGCGAGCTCGGTGCCGTCGGCCACCGTCACCTGCCCGGCGTGGATGGACCGGCCCATGCCGACCCCGCCGCCGTGGTGGATGGACACCCAGGACGCGCCGGAGGCCACGTTGACCATGGCGTTGAGCAGCGGCCAGTCCGCGATCGCGTCGGAGCCGTCGAGCATCGCCTCCGTCTCGCGGTACGGCGAGGCGACGGACCCGCAGTCGAGGTGGTCGCGGCCGATGACGATCGGCGCGGCCAGTTCCCCGCTCGCCACCATGTCGTTGAACCGCTCCCCGGCCTTGTCCCGCTCGCCGTAGCCGAGCCAGCAGATACGGGCGGGCAGACCCTGGAAGTGGACGCGCTCGCCGGCCAACTTGATCCAGCGCGCGAGGGACTCGTTCTCTGGGAACAGGTCCAGGATCGCCCGGTCCGTCTTCGCGATGTCGGCCGGGTCGCCGGACAGCGCCGCCCACCGGAAGGGGCCCTTGCCCTCGCAGAACAGCGGCCGGATGTAGGCGGGCACAAAGCCAGGGAAGGCGAACGCCCGCTCGTATCCGGCCAGTTGCGCCTCACCGCGAATGGAGTTGCCGTAGTCGAAGACCTCCGCGCCGGCGTCCATGAAGCCGACCATCGCCTCGACGTGCCGGGCCATCGACTCACGGGCGCGGGTGGTGAACCCGGCCGGGTCCTTCGCCGCGTAGGAGGCCATGTCCTCGAAGGCGACGCCGGTCGGCAGGTAGGACAGCGGGTCGTGGGCCGAGGTCTGGTCGGTGACGATGTCGATGGGGGCGCCCATGGCGAGCAGCTGCGGGACGAGTTCGGCGGCGTTGCCGAGTACGCCGATGGACAACGGCTTGCGCTGGTCGCGCGCCTCGACGGCGAGCTGGAGGGCATGCTCCAGGGAGTCGGCCCGCACGTCCAGGTACCGGTGCTCGATACGGCGCTCGATGGCGCGCGGATCGCAGTCGATACAGAGGGCGACGCCGTCGTTCATCGTCACGGCGAGCGGCTGGGCGCCGCCCATGCCGCCGAGCCCGGCCGTGAGGGTGATGGTTCCGGCCAGCGAGCCGCCGAACTTCTTGGCGGCGACGGCCGCGAAGGTCTCGTAGGTGCCCTGGAGGATGCCCTGGGTGCCGATGTAGATCCACGAGCCGGCGGTCATCTGCCCGTACATGGTCAGGCCGAGGGCCTCCAGACGGCGGAACTCCTCCCAGTTGGCCCAGTCGCCGACGAGGTTGGAGTTGGCGATGAGGACGCGGGGCGCCCACTCGTGGGTCTGCATCACGCCGACGGGACGGCCGGACTGGACGAGCATGGTCTCGTCCTGCTTCAGGGTCTTCAGCGTGCGGACCATCGCGTCGAAGGAGCGCCAGTCGCGCGCGGCCTTGCCGGTGCCGCCGTAGACGACCAGCTTGTCGGGGTGCTCGGCGACCTCGGGGTCGAGGTTGTTCTGCAGCATCCGCAGGGCGGCCTCCTGCTGCCATCCCAGGGCGCTCGGTTCCGTGCCGCGGGGCGCTCGGACGGGGCGGGGTCCTGACATGGTCTGCCTCCTGGTGGACGGCCGCACGCGGCCGGGGGGCGCGTGGGGACTGTTGCAGCGGTTATTCACATCCTCGCGTCATGAATAGAGCTAGTCAATACGTTCTTGCGCCAGCACCGCGGCCGCCGGGATGTTTGGCTGGAGACAGGGCCGCGATGCGCGGCACGGGGGAACGGGGGGTGCGGTCGACATGAGGCGCGGCGGGACGGGGGACGCGGTGAACATGAGGAACAGCGGGACGGAACACGACGACCACCGGATCGGGGACGGGCGCATCGACGACGCCGAGCGGGTGGCGCGCCGGGACGAGGCCGTGCGCAGCGCCGTCGAGCAGGGGCTGCTGGGCACGGACGCGCCCCTGGTCGGCCTGCTGGACGTCGTCGGCATCCGGGACTCGGCGGCCGCGCTGCGGGCGGCCTTCGACGCGGTGGTCGCGCCCGGCACCCCGGTGCTGCACTCCTTCGCGGTGAAGGCGACCCCGCTCGTCCCGGTGCTGAGGCTGCTGCGGGAGGCGGGCATCGGCGCGGAGGTGGCGAGCCCCGGGGAGCTGGCGCTGGCCCGCGCGGCCGGAGTGGAACCGGAGCGGACGGTACTGGACTCACCCGCCAAGACGACGGCGGAGCTGCGGGAGGCGCTGGCCCTGGGCATCGCCGTGAACGCGGACAACCCGCAGGAGCTGCACCGGATCGACGCCCTGGTACGGGAGGCGAAGACGTCCTCCCCGCTCGGGATTCGGGTGAACCCGCAGGTCGGCGCCGGTGTGATCGACGCGCTGTCCACCGCGACCGCGACCTCCAAGTTCGGGGTGGCGCTGCGGGACGAGGGGGCGCGCGAGTGGCTCATCCGCGCCTATGCCGACCGGCCCTGGCTGACCCGGCTGCACGCGCACTCCGGCTCGCAGGGGGTCTCGTTGTCGCTGATGGCACGGGGCATCGCGGAGAGCCATGCGCTCGCCGAGGAGATCAACCGGCGGATCGGCCGCCACCAGATCGACACCATCGACATCGGCGGCGGACTGCCGGTCAACTTCACGTCGGACACGACTACACCGACGTACGCGCAGTACGCACGACTGCTCGCCGAGGCGGTGCCGGGGCTGTTCGACGGGCGGTACGGGCTGGTCACGGAGTTCGGCCGGTCACTACTGGCCAAGCACGGCACCGTGGTGGCGCGGGTGGAGTACACCAAGCGGGCGGGCGGCCGGGCCGTGGCGATCACGCATGCGGGCGTGCAGGTCGCGACCCGGACGGTGTACGCGCCGGGGTCGTGGCCGCTGCGCATCGCGGCGTACGACGCCAAGGGGCGCCCGAAGGAGGGGCCCTCCGTGGTGCAGGACGTGGCCGGGCCGGCCTGCTTCGCGGGCGACCTGCTGGCCCAGGCGCACGCGCTGCCGCTGCTGGAGCCGGGCGACCACGCGGCGGCCCTGGACACCGGGGCGTACTACTTCGCACAGCACTACGCGTACAACTCCCTGGCCCGCCCGGGGGTGTACGGCTACGCGCCGGGCGAGGGCGGAGGCATCAGGTTCGCGGTCGTACGGGAGCCGCAGACCGTCCGCGAGATCGTGTCCGAGTCCGGCGGGGAGCGCGCAGGCGCACTGACGGAGCTCTGAGAGGGCCGGGCACCCTCCCGGGGCGCCGGTCCCTCCGAAGCGCACCGCCCGCATACCCGCAGGTCGGCGAAGGGACCCCCGTTCACCCCAACGCTCTTGCGAACAAGGTCAGTTGACCCACCCTAGTGATTCCGGTCATGTTCCACTGGAAAATGCCAGAAGCCTCACCCCTCCCGCACACGTTGCGTAGCCTCTGGGTCACTCAGCCGTACCCGAGGCGGGAGGGGAGCCACGGTGCCCGGAATCGACGAGTGCCTGTTGGAAGCCATGCGACTGCCCGGTGCCCGGGGCGCCGCCGTGGTCGACTGGACCAGCGGGCTCGCGCTGGGCACGGTCGGGGACGCGCCCGGCGGTGATCACGAGACGACCGCGGCGGAGGCCGCGGAGCTGGCCCGGCTGGCCGCCGAACACCGCGCGTTCGCCCCGGAGGAGGACGCCGACTGGTCCGACGACGCCTGCCCGGTCGAGGACTTGATCATCGCCAACCGGGACAGCTACCACCTGCTGCGGTTCGTCCCGACGACGTTCGACAGCAGCGTCTTCCTGCATCTGTGGCTGGCCCGCGCGGAAGGGAACCTCGCACTCGCCCGCATCCGGCTCGGCGAGATGGCCGGGCGGCTGGTGCTGGGATGAGGATGGTCGCGACTCCTGTGCCGCCCCCGCTGCCCGTGCGGCAGCGCACACAGATCCCGAGCGGCGGCCTGTCCCCCATGCTCGGCAGGCTCGCCGCCGAACGCGCCACCGGAGTGCTGATGCGCGAGGGCGGCCTGCTCCACCTGGTCGACGGCCAGGTGGTGTACGCCGAGAGCCCCGCGACCCCAGGCCTCGACGCCCTGCTCATCGCGCACGGCGCGCTCGACGAGGACTGCTGGCGGGAGGCGGTCGCCGAGGCGGGCACGCGACGGCGGGTGGGGCGGTTCCTGGTCGACAGCGGCCGCATCAGTGAGGGCGCCCTGGAGCTGTGCCATCTGGGGGCGCTGTACGACGCGGCCTACTTCGTCCTGGGCCCGAGCAGCGCCCCCGCCCGCTTCCGGTACGGCGAGGCGCACTGGCTGGGCGCCGTGCACCCGGTACCGGTGGCCGGAGTGGAACGCGAGACGCTGCGCCGCCGCGAGCTGCTGCGCCGCATCTGGCCCGACCCCGCCACGGACGAGGCCCCTCTCGTGCGCACCGACCGCCAGGTGGGCCCGGCCGTCACGCCCCGCCAGGCGGAGGTGCTCGACCGGATCGACGGGGTGCGCACGGCGGCGGACATCTCCCGCGCGCTGGGCCGCCCGGCGTTCCACACGCTGGTCGACGTACGGCGTCTGGCGGCGGCGGGCGCCGTCACGGCCCGTCCGGCCCCGAGCCCGGTTCCGGCCCCCGGCCCGGTTCCGGCTTGGGGGCCGGTCCCGGCCCCGGCCCCGGCTCCGGACCCCGCCTCCGGCGCGGCCCCGGGATCGGACTCGGACGTGGGCCCGGCGTCGCGGACGCCGTCATCCGCGGACGAGCGCGCAAGACCCGCACACCAGGACCCGTTGCCGCCTTTCGCCGATCCCCACATCACGCTGCTGAAGAGGCTGAGGGATGCGCTGGAGGCCCTTTGACCGGCTCGAACGCCAACGCCCCGCCGAGAGGAGACCCCTGATGGACGCGGAGCCCGAGGTCCTCGACGAACTCCGGCGCCTGAGAACCCGTATCCCCCAGCTGACCGGCGCCCTCGCCGCCAGCGTCGACGGCCTGGTCCTCGCCGAGGACACGGCGGGCGTCGAACCGGAGGGCGTCGCCGCGCTCACCGCCGCCGCGCTGGGCGTCGCCATACGGCTGGCGGACGCGACGGGGCAGGGCGACTTCCGCGAACTGCTCGTCCGCGGCGTCCACGGTTACGTCGCCACGTACGCGGCGGGCCGCGGCGCCGTCCTGACCCTGCTGGCGGAAGACCGCGTCAACGTCGGCCGGCTGCATCTGGAGGGCCGACGCGCCGGCAGCCGTATCGGCGAGCTGATCGACGAGGCCGCCCAGCGGGCCGCGCCGCCGCAGTCCCGCACCACCCGGACCCCCACCGAGACCACCGCCAGGTCCGCACCCTTGCGGACCCGCACCGCGCGCACCCCCGCGAGACCACGTTCGGCCGCGAACGCGCGTACCACCACGGAAAGTTGAAAGGACACACTCCGAACATGGCCAACACCGAAACCGCGCTGAAAGAGGCACTCGCCTCCATCGAGGGCGCGACCGGAGTCGCCCTCGTCGACTACACCACCGGCATGGCGCTGGGCACGATGGGCGGCAGCAAGAGCTTCGACCTCACGGTCGCGGCCGCCGGCAACACCGATGTCGTACGGGCCAAGCTGCGCACCATGGAGCACCTCGGCCTCAAGGGGCAGATCGAGGACATCCTGATCACGCTGACCGACCAGTACCACCTGATCCGGCTGCTCACCGGCCGCGGCGGCAACGGCCTGTTCCTCTACCTGGTCCTCGACGCCAAGCGCGCCAACCTGGCGATGGCCCGTCACCAGCTGAGAAGGATCGAGGAGGACCTGGAGGTCTGACCCGTCCGGCCCGCCCGCCCGCGGCCCGCGCTACACCAGCTCCGCGGTACGGCGGCGCGCCCCGCCCGGGGCCGCGTCGCCGGCCGCGATGCCGGTGCTGCGGTAGCCCTTGACCGGCTTGCCCGCGGGGGCGCCGCCGCGGCGGCCGAGCCAGTCGACGCGCACCCACAGCAGTGCCTCGCCGGCACGCTCGCGACGGCCGAGCCAGGCGGCCTTCCACCACAGTCCGGCGCCCGTCCCGGCGAGCAGCATCCCCCCGGCGGCGGGCACCGCGACGGAGCCGGCGAGCGCGGCGACGAAGGCGGCGAGCAGCCACCAGCGGTGCCCTCGCCGCCAGTTGCGGACGGTGACCGCGCGGTCCTGGAGCACGTCGTACTTGCCTGCACGGGCGGCGCCACCGGCGAGAGCCGCGTACCGCTTGCGGCGCGCGTAGGCGACCACGGCCGTGGCGAGGACGAACAGTGCGGCCCCGGCCATCACGCCGATCCGGCGTCCCGTCACTCCCGGCACCAGAACCCCGATACCGGCCGCGAACACCCCGAGCCACCACAGCGGTGCGGCACCGGCCCGTACGACGACGGCCACCCGTGCCAGTCCCTGACCTCCGCGCGCCACCTTCAGCCTCCCGTCTCACCCTGTTCAGCGCCTTGGCGGCGGCAGGCTAGCGAGCGAACGTGAGACGAGTCTGAAAAAACCCGACCGGCACCGCGCGGACGGGGGCCCCGGGATGGTCCGGGCTACTCCACGAACAGCCCCCGGGCCGCCGCCCGGGCGTCGAACTCCTCAAGGCGCGCCTGGGCGTCCGGCAGGTCGTCGCACATCGCCTCGAGCAGGACCCGGCCGAGCAGCATCGGCGCGCAGGCCGTGTCGAAGGCGAGCCCCGTGCCGACGGCGGCCGGCAGCAGCAGGTCCGAGGCCCTGGCCACCGGCGCGAACGCCGAGTCGGCGACGGTGACCACCGTCAGACCCGCCTGCCGGGCGTAGCCGAGGGCGTCCACGACCTCGCGCGGATGCCGGGGCAGCGCGAAGCACAGCAGGGCGCTCGCACCGGCCCGTACGGCCGCGTCGATGCGGTCGTTCAGGATCGTGCCGCCCTCGTGGAGCAGCCGTACGTCCGGGTGGACCTTGGCGGCGAAGTAGGCGAAGCCGTACGCCTGGGAGGCCGCGGCCCGCAGGCCCAGCACGGGCAGCGGACGCGAGGCGGCGAGGATCCGTCCGGCCTTCTGCACGGGCCGGGGGTCGGCCAGCACGTCGGCCAGGTGCTTCAGGTTCTCGATCTCCGCCTCGACCGCCTGCTGGTACTCGTTGTACGCGCCCGGTTCCGTCGTCTGTTCCGCGGGCGCGACCTCGCGCAGGTGCTTGCGCAGCGCCGGGTAGCCGTCGAAGCCGAGGGCGACCGCGAACCGGGTGACCGACGGCTGGCTGACCCCGGCGAGTTCCGCCAGCTCCACGCTCGACAGGAAGGGCACGTCGGCGGCGCGCCGCACCATGCTGTGCGCGATGCGCCGCTGGGTCGGCGTGAGCCGGTGCCCTTCGAAGAGCGCCTGCAGCCGTGCCGCAGGACTGTCGGTCACGCTCATCACGTGCTCCCCCTCCAGAGATGTTCGCGTGCGGCGTTTCACGTCCGGGGCCCCTGTTCCGGCTCGCGCCCACCTATTCAAACACCAAGAAACCTGCATGGCGATATGCAAGCGGGCATGCGAGCGGGAGCGTCCGCCGCCCGCGCGGCGCGCGCCACGGAGTGCGGGAACGGATACACCGACCGACGATCACGCCACGGTATCGGGGCGTCGACGATCCGACGAGGGATCGGCCAAGGCGTCATCGAACCGGCACGGGGGGTGACCATTCGCGCACCTACCGTGCAGATGCGCCGCGCTCCCTGCCTCCGGTGGGCGCGGCGATCCCCACCCCGAAGAGGGGGGATTTCCCCAGTGCCGCGGGCTCCCCGGCTCCCTAACGTGGTTCGCATGAGCGGAATGGACGCGCGGGGCACCGACCTCAAGAAGGAGCTCGACGCCACCTTGCAGGCGCGCAGGGAGCTGGGCGAGGAGTACGAGTCGGCACTGGTCGAATCGTTCCTGGAGAAGGTCGACCAGCGCATCGACGGCGCGGTCGACCGCCGGTTGCGGAGGCAACTGGCGGAGCAGCAGATGGTGGCGGCGCGCGACGCGCGGTCCCCACGGGCGACGGACTCCTGGGGCGAGCGCTTCGGCTTCGGCATCGTCTCGCTGGTGCTGGCGATACCGCTCTCGGCGATCGGCGGCAGTGCCGGCCGCCTGCCCGGCCTGCTGATCACCTGGGTGGGCATCGTGGGGGTCAACGCCGTCCAGGCCGCCCGCACCACTCCCGGCCTCTTCGGCCGACGCCACCGGCCCTCGAAAGACCCCGACTGGGAGGGCTGACGGCGGCGGGCAAGCCGATCCGGAAAGAGCCGGAGAAGATGTGCGCGGGGACCGCCGCAACCCCCGTTGCCGGGGGGCGGGACGACGGCGGTCCCCGCGAGGGACGCGGGCCGGGTCAGGACCGGGCTTGCGCGTCCGTGGCGTCCATGGAGGTCCGGGAGCCGCTCCGGAGGTCCTTGGCGCCGTTTCGCCGCCGGCCGGGGCGGGGAGCCGCTCCCGCCCTGCCGACATCCACTAATGTGCCGGACGCGTGTTAAGCGGGTGCTGCGCGGACGTGACGCGCTCGTACCACTTCCGAGAAGCCCCGCCCTCGCGCGTCACCGCACGTTCGCCGCCGACACGCCCGGTTCACCGGATGTTCGCTACTGCTTTCCGCCCTTGGCCAGGAAGGCCAGCAGGTCCTGCCGGCTGACCACACCGGTCGGCTTGCCCTCGACGAGGACGATCGCCGCGTCGGCGGTACCCAGCACGGACATCAGGTCGGCGACCGGCTCACCGGAGCCGACCTGCGGCAGCGGCGCGGACATGTGCTTCTCCAGCGGGTCGTCCAGCGAGGCGCGCTTGGTGAACAGCGCGTCCAGCAGTTCCCGCTCGACGACGGACCCCACGACCTCCGCCGCCATGACGTCGGGGTGGCCGGCGCCCGGCTTCACGATGGGCATCTGCGAGACGCCGTACTCCCGCAGCACCTCGATGGCCTGGCCCACCGTCTCGTCGGGGTGCATGTGGACGAGGGAGGGGATGCCGCCGTCCTTGTCGCTCAGCACGTCCGCGACGCGGGCGCTCGGGCCCGCGTCCTCCAGGAAGCCGTAGTCGGCCATCCACTCGTCGTTGAAGATCTTGCTGAGGTAGCCGCGCCCGCTGTCCGGCAGCAGCACCACCACGACGTCGTCCGGCCCCAGCCGCTCGGCAACCTTCAGCGCCGCCACGACCGCCATCCCGCAGGAGCCGCCGACCAGCAGGCCCTCCTCCTTCGCCAGCCGCCGGGTCATCTGGAAGGAGTCCTTGTCGGACACGGCGACGATCTCGTCGGCGACGGTCCGGTCGTAGGCGGACGGCCAGAAGTCCTCACCGACGCCCTCGACGAGATACGGCCGCCCGGAGCCCCCCGAGTACACCGAGCCCTCGGGGTCGGCGCCGATGACCTTGACCCGGCCGTCGCTGGCGTCCTTCAGGTAGCGGCCGGTGCCGGAGATCGTCCCGCCCGTGCCGACGCCCGCGACGAAATGAGTGATCTTCCCCTCCGTCTGCTCCCACAGCTCGGGACCGGTCGAGTGATAGTGCGAAAGAGGGTTGTTGGGGTTGGAGTACTGGTCCGGCTTCCAGGCTCCGGGGGTCTCCCGGACGAGCCGGTCGGAGACGTTGTAATACGAGTCCGGGTGCTCCGGGGCCACCGCCGTCGGGCACACCACCACTTCGGCGCCGTACGCGCGCAGGACGTTGATCTTGTCGGTGGAGACCTTGTCGGGGCACACGAAGATGCACTTGTAGCCCTTCTGCTGGGCCACGATCGCGAGTCCGACGCCCGTGTTGCCGCTGGTCGGCTCGACGATCGTGCCGCCGGGCTTGAGCTCGCCGCTCTGCTCGGCCGCCTCGATCATGCGCAGGGCGATCCGGTCCTTCACGGAACCGCCGGGGTTGAAGTACTCGACCTTCGCGAGGACGGTCGCCTGGATCCCGGCGGTCACCCGGTTGAGCCGGACCAGCGGGGTGTTGCCGACCAGGCTGATCATCGAGTCGTGGAATTGCACCGTTGTCTCCGGTTGCTGCAAAAGAAATGGTCGTGATGGTTCCGCCAGCGTAAGCGCTCCCGTACCAGGACGGTCCGCAACCGCGGAGGTCCTGGCATTCACGCGCCGTTGAGATTGGACGACGGTGCGTACGGGGCAAGCAGTGGATGTACGGCTACGAGGAGGTGGCGGCGACGCATGTCGAGCATGTCGAGGGCGAGGGTGGCCCGGCGTATCGCGGCGGGCGCGGCGTACGGCGGCGGCGGAATCGGCCTGGTCGGGGCGGCCGCCGTCGGGCTGCTGATCGCCGAGGTCCAGTTGGCCAAGCGTCATGTGGGCAACGGGCACAGCCCCGACCCGCCGAGCGCGGACGGCCTGTACGGACGGGGGTACCCCGGTGTCGACGGACCGCCGCTGAGGCTGATGATGCTCGGTGACTCCACGGCCGCGGGGCAGGGCGTGCGCCGCTTCCGCCAGACGCCGGGCGCCCTGCTGGCCTCGGGACTCGCGGCGGTGGCGGAACACCCGGTGGAGCTGCGGGTGGTGGCCCTCCCCGGTGCGCAGTCCGACGACCTCGACCGCCAGGTGACGCTGGCCCTGGAGGATCCGGACCGGGTCCCCGACATCTGCGTGATCATGGTCGGCGCGAACGATGTGACGCACCGCATGCCGCCGACGCGCTCGGTGCGCCACCTGTCGGCCGCCGTGCGCCGGCTGCGCACGGCGGGTGCGGAGGTCGTGGTCGGCACCTGCCCCGACCTCGGGACCATCGAGCCCGTGCAGCAGCCGCTGCGCTGGCTGGCCCGCCGGGCCTCCCGCCAGCTGGCCGCGGCGCAGACGATCGGCGTCGTCGAACAGGGCGGCCGTACGGTGTCGCTGGGCGACCTGCTGGGCCCCGAGTTCGCGGCGAACCCGCGCGAACTCTTCGGCCCCGACAACTACCACCCCTCGGTGGAGGGCTACGCCACGGCGGCGATGGCGGTCCTGCCGACGGTCTGCGCGGCCCTGGGCCTGTGGCCGGCGGAGGAGGAGCGCCCGGACGCGTCCCGCCGGGAGGGCTTCCTGCCGGTGGCCCGCGCCGCGGCGGAGGCGGCCTCGGAGGCAGGCACCGAGGTCACGGCCGCCATGCCGACGGGCCCCCGGGGCCCCTGGGCCCTCCTCAAGCGGCGCCGCCGCCGGCGCCTGCCCACGCCGGAGGCGACCCCGGCCCCCGAACCGGAACCAACGGCCTGACCCGGCCACGGCGCCCGTCCCCGCACCTCGCCCCGCTACGGACCACGAGCGGGGCGGGCCGGGCCCGGCCCGCCCGGCGCCCCGAGGCGCGAGCCGGTCCGGGCCCTCTGGCCCGCCCACCGAACACGAAACGCACAACGGACCGCGCCTCGCTCCAGGCTCGCGGGGCCCTCCCCGCCCGCCGCCCGCCGCCCGGGGGGCCACCAGCCGGGCCCGCCGCCCGCCACCCGGGGGCCACCAGCCGGGCCCGCCACCCAGCGACGAAAAAAGCAAGCGCTTAGAAAAGTGCGGTCCGAGTCACACCGCCGCGCTCGTGACCTCCACCGTACGTACGGGTAACTTCCCCCACAGCCCTGCCTTCCCTCGTGTACTGGAGCCGTGATGCCCGAAGCCGTCATCGTCTCGACCGCCCGCTCCCCCATCGGCCGCGCCTTCAAGGGCTCCCTGAAGGACCTCCGTCCGGACGACCTGACCGCGACGATCATCCAGGCGGCCCTGGACAAGGTCCCCGCGCTGGACCCGAAGGACATCGAAGACCTGATGCTCGGCTGCGGCCTCCCCGGCGGCGAGCAGGGTCACAACCTCGGCCGTATCGTCGCCGTGCAGATGGGCATGGACCACCTCCCGGGCTGCACCATCACCCGATACTGCTCCTCCTCCCTCCAGACCTCTCGTATGGCTCTGCACGCCATCAAGGCCGGCGAGGGCGACGTCTTCATCTCCGCGGGCGTCGAGATGGTCAGCCGCAGCGTCAAGGGCACCTCCGACGGCCTCCCGGACACCCACAACCCCCTCTTCGCCGACGCCGAGGCCCGTACCGCCGCCGTCGCCGAGTCCGAGGGCACCGACTGGCACGACCCGCGCGAGGACGGCCTGCTCCCCGACCCGTACATCGCGATGGGCCAGACCGCCGAGAACCTCGCCCGGCTCAAGGGCGTCACCCGCGAGGAGATGGACGAGTTCGGCGTCCGCTCGCAGAACCTCGCCGAGCACGCCATCGCCAAGGGCTTCTGGGAGCGCGAGATCACCCCGGTGACCCTCCCCGACGGGACGGTCGTCAGCAAGGACGACGGCCCCCGCCCCGGCGTGACCCTGGAGGGTGTGGCCGGCCTGAAGCCGGTCTTCCGCCCCGACGGCCGCGTCACCGCCGGCAACTGCTGCCCCCTCAACGACGGCGCCGCCGCCCTGGTCATCATGAGCGACACCAAGGCCCGGGAGCTGGGGCTCACCCCGCTGGCCCGGATCGTCTCCACCGGCGTCTCCGGCCTCTCCCCCGAGATCATGGGCTACGGCCCGGTCGAGGCCAGCAAGCAGGCGCTCCAGCGCGCCGGTCTCACCATCGGCGACATCGACCTCGTCGAGATCAACGAGGCCTTCGCCGCCCAGGTGATCCCCTCCTACCGCGACCTGGGCATTCCGCTGGACAAGCTGAATGTCAACGGCGGTGCCATCGCCGTCGGCCACCCCTTCGGCATGACCGGCGCCCGCATCACCACCACGCTGATCAACTCCCTCCAGTGGCACGACAAGCAGTTCGGCCTGGAGACGATGTGCGTCGGCGGCGGCCAGGGCATGGCAATGGTCATCGAGCGCCTGAGCTGACCGCGCCGCGCCCCCTGCGCAACGGCCCGGAGCCCCTTTTCCCGTAGGGCTTCGGGCCGTTTCGTGATTCAATCTCCCCCAGGATGTGACGTATCTCCCTCGGAAGAGGGTTTACGCAGGTCAGACCCGCTCCCGCAAAGGTGTCCAGACCCGACCCCTGTCCGTTTCGTGACGTTACGCACTGACAGCTGGTTAGTCCACCCTTCAAGCTGATGTAGGAAGTCGGGGGGCCGACCTTGAACCTGGAGTACGTCAGTGAGCGCCATGCCGATTGCTCTGCTGCTCACCACGACCGCCACCGCGGGCGTGGGCGTCGCCGTGCTGTGCAGCGTGCGGGCGCTGCGCCGGCACGTCGCGGCGCTGCACAGCGAACTCGCCGACGGACGCGCCGCGCAGGCGCGCGGCCTTGTGCCGGCCGCCCGGCCCGCGGCGGACGCCCAGGAGATACGCACCGCCGTCGCCGAGGCTCTCGCCGAGGAGCGAGAGCGCGAGCTGGCCGAGGCGCGCGCCTTCTGGGCCGCCCAGGAGGCGCGGGACATCGCCGACGCCCCCAGCCTGCTCGGGCTGCCCGACAGTGACCTGTTCGTGCCCCGCCAGTCGGACTTCTCAGACATGGAGCACGACAGCCTGGAACCGGTAGCGGAACACTCCCTCGAGGAGAACGAGTTCGCCCGGGGCACCTCCCCGGACGACGGCTTCGCGGGCGACTCCCCCGAACTGGCCGCCGCCCGCCGCCGGCACCCCTCGCACCCCGACTTCGTCCCCTCCAAGTCCCCCGTCGTGGGCGACCACGAGCGCACGGTCGCCCGCCTCGAGGAGCTGGCCGCCGCCCGTACCGAACTCGCCGATGTGCGCCCGGGCCCGCTTGGGACCCTCGACGTCTACGTGTTCGCGGACGGTACGACCCTGTGCATGACCCCCGGCCACCGAGAGACCGCGGAGCGCCTGGCCGCGGCCCTGACGGCCGGCCACGCCCCGGTCCTTCTCGGCGGATCGGGCGTCTCGGGGGCGTACGCCCTGACGTTCGAGTGCGGCGACGAGAGCGTCTACATCCTGGCGGACCGCGTCATCGCGACCCTGTGACAACCGCGCCGGCAGTCCACGGCTCAGACTCCGGCGCGTTGCTGTGCCTCCTGCACGAGCGCCACGGCCCGGGCGAGTTCCTCCTCGTCCCTGAGGACGAGTGCGAGATCGTGTGCGGCGACCGTGATCTGGTCGGCGGCCGCGAACATGCCCGCGTCGGGCATCTCGTGGGGCTCGGCCGAGGGGTCCTCCAGGAGCTGGGCGCGGCGCGCCAACTCCCTTGCCAGGCCGAGCGCTTCGGCCGCGGCGCCCCGTTGCAGCCGGCTCTGGGGAGCGGCCCGCAGCCGATCGGCGAAGTGATCCACGGCCCGGGTCAAAGGCGTCGTATCAAGCACGCCGCGAGACTACGCGTCGCGATGGCACTGTTGCCAACAGGCGAACACTCAGGCACGGTGACCTGAAGGACCGGCTTCACGAATGCGTCCGGAGGCGCCGATGTCCCAAGTCTTCTCCGAGGAAACCCATCGCAATCTGCTCGCCCGCATCCCCCACTGCACCGGTCGTGAAGTCTCCGACTGGCTTCGCACCGTCGACGAAGGCCCCGCTCTCTGCTTCGAGGAGAAGGTCAGCTGGCTGCGGCACGAGCACAATCTCGCGTACGGCCACGCCAAGGCGATCATTCATGAGTACGACTTGAGAAGGGCCGCGCGCAAACTCGTCTGAGCGCGCACCGCCGAAACGGGGAACGGACACCACACGCCGAAGGGCCCGCGAACCGTGGTGCGCGGGCCCTTCGGCACGTCCTCGGGGCGCTCGGTAACCGGCGCCCGGGCGGGACTAGTCGTTGCTGCTGAAGATGGCCACCAGCCTCAGCATCTCGACGTAGATCCACACGAGGGTCATGGTCAGGCCGAACGCGGCCAGCCAGGCCTCCTCGCGCGGCGCGCCGTACGCGATGCCGTCCTCGATCTGCTTGAAGTCCAGGGTGAGGAAGAACGCGCCGAGCAGGATCGCGATGATGCCGACGAGCGCGCCCAGCGGGCCCATGCTGCGCAGCCCGCCGTCGGGGGCGGCGCCGAAGGCGACCAGCAGCAGGTTGACCGCCATCACCAGGACGAAGGCGATGGCGATGGCCATGCCGATGCGGGCGTACCGCGCGGTGACACGGATCCAGCCCGCCTTGTAGACGAGCAGGGTCGCGCCGGAGACCGCCATGGTGCCGAGCACCGCCTGGAAGGGCGCGCCGGACCACTGCGCGTTGTACATCTCACTGATGACGCCGAGGAAGACGCCCTCGAAGGCGGCGTACCCCAGGATCAGCGCGGGCGAGGGGGTGCGCTTGAAGGACTGCACCATCGCCAGCACGAACGCGATCAGGGCGGAGCCGATCGCGAGGCCGTAGCTGGTGGACGAGACCGGCAGCAGCGCCCAGGCGAGGATCGCGCCGACGGCGACCGTGCCGAGCGTCATCCCCGAGCGCATGACGACGTCGTCCATCGTCATCCGGCCGGTGGTGGCCGGGGCCTGCGGCGGGGCGCCGTACTGGGTCTGCTGGGCGTAAGGGTTCTGCGCGTAGGGGTTGCCGCCCGCGTACGGGTTCTGCGCGTACGGGTCGCCCTGCGTGCCGACGGCGGCTCCCCCGGCCTGCGGCGCGGTGTTGAAGCCCGCGTAGCCGTTGTCGCGGCTGAACCCCCGTCGCGAGAAGACCGGGTTGCTGCTCCTCATTTCACTCCTCCATGGCCACCCTGCGTGGCCTTGGCTCAAGAGTAATAGGTAGGCAAAGGAATGACCCTAGTGCTTGGGGAGGATCTTTCCCTCATCCTTGCGCGCAACACGCTACGCACATCCGTGATTCCCTGCACGGAACCGCCTCATCCATGACCGAGCCGGGACAGAGTCGAGACCGGCCACTGATCAATCGAAGACCCTCGTTCACCCCGACGGGTGACGCGGAGTCCGGAGACCGGCCGACACCGGGCTCCGGTGGTTTCACCCGGACGGGTCTTCGAGGGCTCACTCCGAGGGATCACTCCCACGGCAACCCCGTGTAGCCGTCGGCGAGGTCGGCCTCGGCGGCGCGGGAGGCGGTGAGCCGCTCGAGGCGAGCCAGCTGTATGCGCTCGTCGAAGGGGGTGGCGTCCGGGGCGCGGTGCAGCAGCGTCGTCATCTCGTAGGAGAACCGCTCGGCCTGCCAGACACGGCGCAGACAGGTCTCGGAGTAGGCCTCGAGCCGTTCGCCCGAGCCCGTCCGCCTCTGGTGGATCAGCGCCCGGGCGAAGGTGACGACGTCGCCGACGGCGAGGTTGAGCCCCTTGGCGCCGGTGAGCGGCACGATGTGGGCGGCATCCCCGGCGAGGAAGAGCCGGCCGTGCCGCATGGGCTCGTGGACGTGGCTGCGCATCGGGGTGACGGACTTGGCGGTGATGGGGCCGCGGGCCAGGGTCCAGTCGTCGGCGGTCTCCAGGCGCCGCGCCAGCTCGTCCCAGATCGCCTCGTCGGACCATTCCCCGGCGTCGGTGCCGGCGGGAACCTGGAGGTAGAGGCGGGAGACGGCGGGGGAGCGCATGCTGAGCAGGGCGAATCCGCGCTCGTGCCGGGCGTAGACCAGCTCGTCGTGCGAGGGCGGGACGTCGGCGAGGATCCCGAGCCAGGCAAAAGGGTACGTACGCTCGAATACCCGGGACAGCCCGGCGGGGATCGCCGTACGGGACACTCCCCGGAAGCCGTCGCAGCCGACGACGTAGTCGCACTCCAGGACCCCCTCGCGTCCCCCGTGACGGAAGCGGATCACGGGCCTGTCCGTGGTCGCGCCCTCGACGGCGAGCGCCTCCGCCTCGAACAACAGGGGGCCGCCCTGCCGGAGCTGGAGCTCGATGAGGTCCTTGCAGACCTCCGTCTGCGCGTAGACCATCACGGAGCTGCCGCCGGTGAGGGCGGAGAGGTCGACCCGGTGGCGGCGACGCGCGAAGCGCAGCTCGATCCCGTCGTGGCGCAGCCCCTCGCGGTCCATGCGCCCGCCCACCCCGGCGGTCCGCAGCACGTCGACGGTTCCCTGCTCCAGGAGTCCGGCCCGCTGCCGCCGCTCGACATAGCCCCGGTCGCGGCACTCCAGGACGACCGAGTCGATGTCGGCGTTGTGCAGCAGCCGCGCCAGCAGCAGCCCGGCGGGCCCCGCTCCGATGATGCCGACGGTGGTACGCATCCCGAGGCCCCTCGCGCTCGTACGATCCCCGGTCGACCAGGCAGCCGGCTTCGTTCGCCCAGTGAAATTCTCTTCACCGACTGGAGGCGAGTCTCCGCCCAGGGGCACCCACTGTCAACGGCCCTCGCAGCGGGCGTCACCGACGTCCGGAGCGCACCCACGGGGTGGCGTCGGCCCCGCCCCTCGGGCGGCCGGCGGCACACCGGCCCCTCAGGGGGGCGTGATGCGAGTTTTCGCGGGCGCCCACGGCGCAAACCCGGAAAAGGCGGTGCGCACCCTCGCCGGCCCAACTTCCGCGGAGGCGGGCACTCCACGGAAACGGGCCCGACCCCCGGCGTTCCCACCGCAGTTACCGCGAGAACGAACCCGAGGGTCCTGAGCCTGCCGTTTGCCGTTCGGCAGAGCGTCGGCGAAGGTGCCCGGAACCGGACTTGAACCGGTACGCCCGCAAGGGGCAGCGAGGTTTAAGCTCGCCGTGTCTGCATTCCACCATCCGGGCAGGCCATGGGCTCCGCATCGAGCGTTCCGAGCCTATCGGGACGCCTCCCCCGAACAGCGGGCGCACGATGCGATGTTGTCTTATTTTATTGAGGCCTGAGGGTGCATCAGCACCCGGTACGGGCCATCCGCACTTGCCAATAGGCCTTCGGGCGGCCATGAGCCGCGTGTGCGGAATGACGGAATTTCACCGCCCCGAGGGAGGGCTCCGCGAGCGGTTGCGTATGGGTTGACCAACCGCTTTTCGCTCGGGGCGGAATCAGGGACGGGCGTCATCCCCAGGTATGACACGCGCGGGCTCGGTCCGACTGAAGGCTGCCCCGGGAACGGGAACAGCGGCTGACTCCACGGCACCGACGGGCCGCCACGATGGAAGACGTCCCCTTGAACGTCGTCGTCCCGACAGGAGCACCCGCCCGTGACCAGCACCCCTCTCGCCGACCGGACCACCGCGGTGGCCGCCCGCGCCACGGATCTGTCGAAGGTCTACGGACAGGGCGAAACCCAGGTGGTGGCCCTGGACCGGGTGACCGTCGACTTCCGGCAGGCCCAGTTCACGGCCATCATGGGGCCCTCGGGCTCCGGCAAGTCGACGCTGATGCACTGCGTCGCCGGCCTCGACTCCTTCTCGTCCGGTTCCGTCCGCCTCGGCGACGTCGAGCTCGGCTCGCTGAAGGACAAGCAGCTCACCAGGCTGCGCCGGGACAAGATCGGCTTCATCTTCCAGGCGTTCAACCTGCTGCCGACGCTGACGGCGCTGGAGAACATCACGCTCCCGATGGACATCGCGGGCCGCAAGCCGGACAAGGCGTGGCTGGACACGGTGATCCAGATGGTCGGGCTCTCTGGGCGGCTCAGCCACCGGCCCGCGCAGCTGTCCGGCGGCCAGCAGCAGCGTGTCGCGGTGGCGCGTGCGCTCGCGTCCAAGCCGGACATCATCTTCGGCGACGAGCCCACGGGAAACCTGGACTCGCGGTCGGGCGCGGAGGTGCTGGGCTTCCTGCGCAACTCCGTGAGGGAGCTGGGGCAGACGGTGGTGATGGTGACGCACGACCCGGTGGCGGCTTCCTACGCGGACCGGGTGATCTTCCTGGCGGACGGCCGGATCGTGGACGAGCTGTACGAGCCGAGCGCGGACGCGGTGCTCGACCGCATGAAGCGGTTCGACGCGAAGGGCCGCACGAGCTGAGGGCCGTGCGCCCCGTCCTCCGGGGCCACGCCCCCGGACCCCCGCCGGCCTGAACGGCCTCGTCCGACTCTCCGCCTCCAGCCCTGGAAGAGAAATGTTCCGTACCGCCCTGCGCAATGTGCTCGCGCACAAGGCCAGGCTGCTCATGACCGTCCTCGCCGTGATGCTCGGCGTGGCCTTCGTGTCGGGCACCCTGGTCTTCACCAACACCATCTCCGACGCCTACCAGAAGAGTTCCGCCAAGGGCTTCGACCAGGTCGACGTGGCGATCCGCTCCGGGGGCCGCCAGGACACCGGCGACACGATCGGCAAGGAGCCCAAACTCACGGGGGCCCTTCTCGACAAGGCCGCCAAGGTGCAGGGCGCCAGGACGGCCATCGGCGTCGTCAGCGGCTTCACCGCCATCGCCGACAGGCACGGCAAGCTCATCGGCGACGGCTTCCAGTCCCAGGGAGGGAACTACTGGAAGACCGAGGATCCCCGGTACCCGCTCGTCAGCGGGCACGCCCCGAAGGGCGAGAACCAGGTCCTCATCGACTCCAAGACCGCCGAGCGCGCCGGATACAAGGTGGGCGACACCGTGCGGCTGTCGATCGACGGCCCCGTGCTGACCCCGAAGATCACCGGCATCTTCACCACCGACGACGGCAACGTGGCCGCGGGAGGCAGCCTCGCCCTCTTCGACACGGCCACCGCCCAGCGCCTGTTCCACAAGGACGGGTCCTACGACGAGATCGACGTGAAGGCGGCATCCGGCACCAGCCAGATCGCCCTGCGCAACGCCCTCGACGAGATCCTCCCGAAGGACGGCGCCTCCACCATCACCGGCAGGCAGCTCGCGGACGACCAGGCCCGGCAGATCGCCGACGCGACGAGCAGTATGCGCACCGCCCTGCTCGTCTTCGCGGGCATCGCGCTGTTCGTCGGTACGTTCATCATCGCCAACACCTTCACCATGCTGGTCGCCCAGCGCACCAAGGAGCTGGCGCTGCTGCGCGCGGTCGGCGCCTCCCGCAGGCAGGTCACCCGGTCCGTACTCATCGAGGCGTTCGTGGTGGGCGCGGTCGCGGCCGTCACCGGTCTGGTGGCCGGCATCGGTATCGGTGCCGGGCTGCGCTCGCTGATGGGCAGCCTGGGCGGCACGGTTCCGGACGGACCGCTCGTCATCACCCCGGGCACGGTCGTCGCCGCCCTCGCCGTCGGCATCCTGATCACGATGCTGGCCGCCTGGCTGCCGGGCCGGCGCGCCGCGAAGATCCCGCCGGTCGCCGCGATGAGCAGCCTCCACGCGAAGGCCACCACCAAGTCCCTGGTCGTACGGAACACGATCGGCGCCCTGCTGGCCGCCGCCGGCATCGCCACCGTGCTCTACGCCACCACGCTGAACAGCTCGGACGGCCAGGCCCCGATGGGCCTCGGCGCGGTCCTCCTCGTCATCGGCGTGTTCGTGCTCACCCCGCTGCTGTCCCGTCCGCTGATCGCGGCCGCCGCCCCCCTGCTGCGGGTCTTCGGGGTCGCCGGGAAGCTGGCCCGGCAGAACTCGGTGCGCAACCCGCGCCGCACCGCGGCCACCGCGTCGGCTCTGATGATCGGTCTGACCCTGATCACCGGTCTGACGGTGATGGCGGGCAGCCTGCAGACCGCGATCGACAAGATGGCGTCCTCCGCCATCAAGGCGGACTACGTGGTGTCCATGGCGAACCGCAACGAGCTGTCGCCCGACGTCGAGAAGACGCTCCGGACGACCGACGGTGTCACCGCGATCAGCCCGCTGCGCAACGCCCCCGCACGCATCGAGGGCGAGACCGAGTACGTGACCGGCGTCAACGGCGCCGCCATCGGCGAGCTGACGGATCTGACGGTCGACGACGGCACGTTCAAGGTCGGCGGCAGCCAGGTCGTCGTGGACGACGAGACCGCCAAGTTGCACCACTGGTCGGCGGGTTCGCGGTTCACCGTCTCCTACGAGGACGGCCGCAAGCAGCAGATGACGGTGACCGGTGTCTACCGGAGCACGGAGATGATGCGCGGCATCATGCTGGACAACGCGACGCTCTCCCCGCACCTGAGCGACCCGGCCGACATGCAGGTCATGGTGAAGATGTCGGGCGGCGCCACCGCCTCGGCCAAGAGCACGCTGGAGAAGGCGCTCGGTGACAACCCGGCCATCCAGGTCCAGGACAAGCAGGACATCTCCAACAGCATCGCGCAGATCTTCACGCTGATGCTGAACATGCTCTACGGCCTGCTGGCCATGGCGGTGATCGTCGCCGTCCTCGGGGTCATCAACACCCTGGCCATGTCGGTCTTCGAGCGCTCGCAGGAGATCGGAATGCTGCGGGCGATCGGTCTGGACCGCAAGGGCATCAAGCGGATGGTCCGGATGGAGTCCCTGGTCATCTCGCTGTTCGGCGGGGTGCTCGGCATCGGCCTGGGCGTGTTCTTCGGCTGGGCGGCCGGCGAACTGCTCGGCACCAAGATGACGACGTACGAGCTGGTCCTGCCCTGGGGCCGGATGGCCGTCTTCCTCCTCCTCGCGGCGGTGGTCGGCGTCCTGGCCGCCCTGTGGCCGGCCCGGCGGGCGGCCCGCATGAACATGCTGGCGGCCATCAAGTCGGAGTAGTCGCGGGAGGCATCCGTCACGAAAGGGGTCCCGTTCCTCACCGGAACGGGACCCCTCCGTCGTGTCCGCGTGCGCCTCGTACGGTCGCGTCCGGAGAGGTCAGGCCTGCCAGGTGCGGGTGCGCAGCGGCAGCCCGGACGCGCCCGAATCCGGCGTCCGCACCACGAGGACCTGATTGACGCCGATGCGGTTGTGTTCGAAGGCGAGGGCGGAGGCAGCCATGTACAGGCGCCACACACGGGCGCGGCCGGGACTGGTGAGGGCCTGCGCACGCCCCCACCGGGCCTCCAGGTTGGCGATCCAGGCGCGCAGCGTGAGGGCGTAGTGCTCGCGGAGGGACTCCACGTCGCGGACCTCGAACCCGGCGCGCTCCAGTTGGGTGACGGTGGTGCCGATGGGGGCGAGTTCGCCGTCCGGGAAGACATAGGCGTCGATGAACGCGTCGACGGAGTACGACGGCTCGTCCCGCCGGGGGCGGCGCGAGATCTGGTGGTTGAGCAGCCGTCCGCCGGGCTTCAGCAGACCGTACAGAGCCTGGGCGTACTCCAGATAGCGTTCGGTGCCGACGTGCTCGGCCATGCCGATGGAGGAGATCGCGTCGTAGGGGCCGTCGACGACGTCCCGGTAGTCCTGCACCCGGATGTCGACGCGGTCGGTGAGGCCCTCGTCGGCGACCCGCTTGCGGGCGTACGCGGCCTGCTCCTGGGAGAGGGTGATGCCGACGACGCTCACGCCGTGCTCGCGTGCCGCGTGGATCGCCATGGAGCCCCAGCCGCAGCCGACGTCCAGGAGCCGCTGACCGCGCTTCAGACCGAGTTTTCGGCTCACGAGTTCGAGCTTGTCCCGCTGGGCGTCCTCCAGGGTGGCGTTCGGCGCGTCCCAGTAGGCGCACGAGTAGACCATGGACGGGCCCAGGACGATCTCGTAGAAGTCGTTCCCGACGTCGTAGTGGTGGCTGATGGCGCGTTTGTCGCTGCGCCGGGTGTGGAGGTGGCCGCGGCCTCTGCGGACCTCCTCGCGGGGCGGCGGGGGCGGCAGGAAGGGGCCGGCCAGCCGGGCGAGCCCGCGGACGGCGGCCCGGACGTCCGGGTCACGGAGCGCCTGGACGAGGGTGCGGGCGTCCTCCCCCCGCTCCCAGATGAGGCCGGCCATCAGGTCGAGGGCGGTGTACAGGTCGCCGTCGATGCCGAGGTCTCCGGCGACCCAGGCACGGACGAGCCCCAACTCGCCCGGCTTCCACAGCAGACGGCGCAGGGCGCGGCGATTGCGTACGACGAGGGCGGGAGCGCCGGGTGGGCCGGCCTCTGAACCGTCCCAGGCGCGGATGCGCACCGGGAGCGGTGCCCCCAGCAACTGTTCGACGAGGCTCTTCAGCCGCGGCGCGGCGTCGGCCATGGCGCACACCTCCGATTGGGTACCCCTGCTCGAACCGGGCGGAGAGCCAGGGGAAGCTTTCCCGGATGTCCAACACCACGTAAACACCTGCGGGGCCGCCTCGCAGTCCCCCGTTGGCGTTACGGCTGGGCAAAAAGCCTGTGTGCGGGGGGTCCTGCGCGCAGGCTTGCGAGGTCAGGCACCGGGACAGCGCGGATATGCCGAAGGGCCTCCCGCACCACGGATGGCGGGAGGCCCTTCGGCTGGACCGGTGACCGGAGGTCAGGACGCCTTGGCCCGCTCCTCGGTCTTGGCCGCGGCGGCCACGGGCGCGGGCTTCGCGGCCTCGTAGAACTCCTCGCGCGGAGACTCGATCGCGCCGAGCGAGACGACCTCGCGCTTGAGGAACATGCCGAGCGTCCAGTCCGCGAAGATCCGGATCTTGCGGTTCCAGGTCGGCATGGCCATACCGTGGTAGCCACGGTGCATGTACCAGGCGAGACGGCCCTTGAGCTTGATCCTCATCTTGCCCATGACGATCATGGCGACGCCCTTGTGCAGGCCGAGACCCGCGACCGCGCCCTTGTTGGAGTGGCTGTACTCCTTCTGCGGGAAGCCCCGCATGCCGGAGAGGACGTTGTCGCCGAGGACCTTGGCCTGACGCAGCGCGTGCTGCGCGTTCGGCGGGCACCAGGCGTTCTCGTTGCCCGCCTTGCGGGCGGCGAGGTCGGGCACCTGGGCGTTGTCGCCCGCGGCCCAGATGTAGTCGGTGCCCTGGACCTGGAGGGTGGCGGCGGTGTCCACGTGACCGCGCGGACCGAGCGGGAGGCCGAAGCGGGCGAGCGCCGGGTTCGGCTTGACGCCTGCCGTCCACACGATCGTGTTGGAGTCGACCTCGAGGCCGTTCTTCAGCACCACGTGGCCGTCGACGCAGGACTCCATGGAGGTGGACAGGTAGACCTCGACACCACGGCTCTCGAGGTGCTGCTTGCCGTACTGGCCGAGCTTGGGACCGACCTCGGGGAGGATCTTGTCGGCGGCGTCGACGAGGATGAAGCGCATGTCCTCACGGGACACGTTCCTGTAGTACTTGGCCGCGTCCCGGGCCATGTCCTCGACCTCACCGATGGTCTCCGCACCGGCGAAGCCACCTCCGATGAAGACGAAGGTGAGCGCCTTGCGGCGGATCTCCTCGTCGGTCGTGGAGTCGGCCTTGTCGAGCTGCTCGAGAACGTGGTTGCGCAGGCCGATGGACTCCTCGATGCCCTTCATGCCGATGCCCTGCTCGGCGAGACCGGGGATCGGGAAGGTGCGGGAGACCGCGCCGAGCGCGATGACCAGGTAGTCGAAGGGCAGCTCGTACGCCTCGCCGACCAGCGGGGCGATCGTGGCGACCTTGCGGTCCTGGTCGATGGTGGTGACCCGGCCGGTGAGGACCTCCGCCTTCGGCAGCACGCGTCGCAGCGGGACGACGACGTGCCGGGGGGAGATGCTGCCGGCGGCGGCTTCGGGAAGGAAGGGCTGGTAGGTCATGTACGAGCGCGGGTCGACGACCGTCACGGTCGCTTCGCCGTAGCGCATCTTCTTCATGATGCGTCGAGCTGCGTACAGGCCTACGTACCCACCGCCTACTACGAGGATCCTGGGACGCTCCGTGGTGCTCATGCCATCGAGTATCCACCCGCCCCTGGGGGGTGGCTCGTGCGCCCCTTCACAAGCTTCGGTGAGTCGTCTGCTACACTCCGCCGCTCGCGTGATGGAGGTCATGACGCCGCCCGGGAACCGCAGGGCCGACGGATCGTTGTCAAGGCCTCGTGAGCTGCCCGTCCGGTCCTTCACCAGCCCCGCACCCGGCCTCGACGAGGCACCCCCACCGCTCCCGGGAGACGCTCGCGTGAGCACCCCCGAAGGGCCGTTGAGCCCCCCGAATGGCCCTAGGGGTCCATACCGCCGCCCAGCAGGGGGGATTTCCTTGTGAAGAACTTCACGAACTTTCCCGGCGGTGCGACCCGGAAGAGCCCCGGGGACCCTGTCGGGCCCGCTCATACGTTATCGAACCTGCTCAGGAGAGGCTACCGGCAAGTAGATATTTCTCGTCCGGCCAGCCCCCGA
This sequence comes from Streptomyces sp. NPDC047079, assembly GCF_040643755.1. Lineage (NCBI taxonomy): Bacteria > Bacillati > Actinomycetota > Actinomycetes > Kitasatosporales > Streptomycetaceae > Streptomyces > Streptomyces sp. NPDC047079. Next base: position 115,647 of record NZ_JBEYUZ010000011.1, on the reverse strand, counting down.
CGCCCCGTCAGAACACCGGGCGCAGGCGCCCGCAGACGTCCGCTAGGCGATGGACCACGCGATGCCGTCCAGGATGTCGTGCTCACTGACGACGACCTCGGCAGCCCCGATCCGCTCCATGATCGCGAGCAGCACGAGGGCGCCCGCGCCGATGACGTCCACACGCCCCGGATGCATGGAAGGGATCGCCGCCCGCTCGGCGTGCGTCGACCGCAGGAGCCACTCGGTGATCTCGCGGACGCGTTCCAGGGAGACCCGGGAGTGGTGGATCCTCGCGGAGTCGTACTCCGGGAGGTCCTGGGCGATCGCCGAGACGGTGGTGACGGAGCCTGCGAGGCCGACCAGCGTGTGCGCCTCGTGCAGCGGCACCGTCTGCTCCACCAGGTCCAGCGCCGCCTCGACGTCGGCCCGTATGGCGGCGATCCGGTCCTCGGTGGGCGGGTCGCCGACCACCCCGTGGTGCACGAGGTGACGCTCCGTCATACGGACGCAGCCGATGTCGACGGACCGGGCACCGCGCACCCGGTCGTCACCGACGACGAACTCCGTGGAGCCGCCGCCGATGTCCACGACCAGATAGGGCCGGGTGAGGTCCTCCCGGCCGGCCAGCTCCTTGGTCGCGCCGGTGAAGGAGAACTCCGCCTCCTGGTCGCCCGAGATGACCTCGGGCTCGACGCCGAGGATGTCGAGCACCCCGCGCACGAACTCGTCCCTGTTCTCGGCGTCCCGGGAGGCGGACGTGGCGACGAAACGCAGCCGCTCGGCGCCGTATCCCTTGATGATCTCCGCGTACTGACGGCAGGCGGCGAAGGTGCGCTCGAGTGCCTCCGGGGCGAGGCGCCCGGTCCGGTCCACGCCCTGCCCGAGCCGGACGATGGTCATCCGGCGTTCCAGCTCGACGAGTTCACCGGTGCGGGGGTCGGCGTCCGCGACCAGGAGCCGGATGGAGTTCGTACCGCAGTCGACGGCGGCGACGCGTGTCACTTGCCCTGCTCCTTCCGCCCGGACTCCTGCTCCCCGGACTCCTGCTCCCCGGACTCCTGCTCCCCGGACTCCTGCTTGCCGGACCGCTTCTCCCCGGAGTCGGCGAGGTGGACGGGGTTGACGGCGAACCAGCCGGTGTCGGTCGTCTCCACCACCTCCCACTCCTCGTCCGGCGGCGGCCCCGCGGATGTCACGCACGACCCCTTGCGCCACCACTCCGGCAGCATCGCGAGGGCCTCGTCGCCGAGCGGGTTGACGCCCGGGCCGGCGGCCAGCGAGTGGGCCACGAGCACATGCAGGCACTTCACCCGGTCCGGCATGCCACCCGCGCTCGGGAAGCCCTCCAGGACCTCGATGGCGTCGCGGCGGGCGATGTAGTCCTCGTGCGCGGCACGGTAGGCGGCGGCCAGCTCCGGGTCGGTCGCCAGGCGCTCCGTCATCTCCTTCATGACGCCGTTGGCCTCCAGCGTGCCGATCGCGGAGGCGGCCCGCGGACACGTCAGGTAGTACGTCGTCGGGAACGGGGTGCCGTCGGGGAGCCGCGGCGCCGTCTCCACGACGTCCGGCTGCCCGCACGGGCAGCGGTGCGCGATCGCGCGCAGCCCGCGCGGCGCGCGGCCGAGCTGCTGCTGGACGGCCTCGACGTCCGCGTCCGTGGGCTCGGTGGGCGGGGTGGGCGGCGGGGGCGTTTCCATGCGGTACGAAGTCTCTCCTGTGTCTCTGTTCTGTTCACTGCTCGGACGCGTCCGACCTGTCCACCCCGTCCCAGACGCCCGCGTACCAGGGGCGGGTGGACGTCGTCCGGTTCACGCGGGACTGCCTGGCCGGGTCCGGGTCGACCACGATGTACCCGGTCTCCCCCGGCATCACGTAGTGCAGCCGCTGCCGGATCTGCTGCTTCGCGTACGCGTCGTCCTGCCAGCGCGCCTTGAGGTCGCGCAGCTGCTCGACCCGGTTGCGGGCCTCCTGCCGCTGCCGCTCCATCTCGGCGATCTCGGCGCGCTGCGAGACGTACTGCCTTATCGGGTACGCGAGCGCCACGATCAGCGAGCAGAGGACGAGCGCGAGCAGGGCGGCCCGGCCCGTGAGCCGGGAACGGCGGGCCTGCCGTCTGGTCTGGGAGCGGTACACCCGGGCCGCCGTCTGCTCCCCGAGCAGCCGCAGCCTGGTCGCGGTGGAGAACCGGTCACGGTCCTTCACTGCCATGTCTCCCGCCTCCCCTGCACACGTGCGTACGTCCCCGCACACGGTACGGGACCGCGTACGGGGACGTACGGACGACTGGCTCGGCGGCCCTTGGCGCTCAGCCCTTGAAACGCGGGAACGCGCTGCGGCCGGCGTACACCGCGGCGTCGTCGAGGATCTCCTCGATGCGCAGCAGCTGGTTGTACTTGGCGACACGCTCGGAGCGGGCCGGGGCACCGGTCTTGATCTGGCCGCAGTTGGTGGCGACGGCCAGGTCGGCGATGGTGACGTCCTCGGTCTCGCCGGAGCGGTGGGACATCATGCACTTGAAGCCGTTGCGCTGGGCCAGCTCGACGGCGTCCAGGGTCTCGGTCAGCGAGCCGATCTGGTTGACCTTGACCAGCAGGGCGTTGGCGGCGCCCTCCTCGATGCCGCGGGCGAGGCGCTCGGGGTTGGTGACGAACAGGTCGTCGCCGACCAGCTGGACCTTGTCGCCGAGCTTGTCGGTGATGACCTTCCAGCCTGCCCAGTCGTCCTCGAACAGCGGGTCCTCGATGGAGACGAGCGGGTAGGCCGCGACGAGCTCCTCGTAGTACTCCGTCATCTCGGCGGCGGAGCGCTCCTTGCCCTCGAAGAGGTACTTGCCGTCCTTGTAGAACTCGGAGGCGGCGACGTCGAGGGCGAGGGCGATCTGCTCGCCGGGGACGTACCCGGCCTGCTTGATGGCCTCGAGGATGAGGTCGAGCGCCTCGCGGTTGGAGCCGAGGTTCGGGGCGAAGCCGCCCTCGTCGCCGAGGCCGGTGGACAGGCCCTTGCCCTTCAGCACCTTCTTGAGGGTGTGGTAGACCTCGGTGCCCCAGCGCAGGGCCTCGGAGAAGGACTCCGCACCGATCGGGGCGATCATGAACTCCTGGATGTCCACATTGGAGTCGGCGTGCGAGCCGCCGTTCAGGATGTTCATCATCGGCACCGGCAGCAGGTGCGCGTTCGGGCCGCCCAGGTAGCGGAAGAGCGGGAGGTCGCTGGCCTCGGAGGCGGCGTGGGCGACGGCGAGGGAGACGCCGAGGATGGCGTTGGCGCCGAGGGAGCCCTTGTTGTCGGTGGCGTCCAGGTCGAACATCGCCTGGTCGATCAGGCGCTGCTCGGTGGCGTCGTAACCGACCAGCTCCGGGCCGATCTGCTCGATGACCGCGAGGACGGCCTTCTCGACACCCTTGCCCTGGTAGCGGTTCGGGTCTCCGTCACGGAGCTCGATGGCCTCGAAGGCGCCGGTGGAGGCGCCGGACGGAACGGCGGCACGACCCGTGCTGCCGTCGTCGAGGCCGACCTCGACCTCGACCGTGGGGTTGCCTCGGGAGTCCAGGATTTCCCGGGCTACGACGACGTCGATGGACGGCACGAGCATCTCCTTCTTGGATGTGACGCTGGAAGTGCGGGGCTGGTGTGCCTTGCGACTAGAGCCTAACCGTCCCGGGGCATCGGCCAGCCGACCGACCGTCCCGTGGACAGGGTGACGGCACACATTGTTCCAGCACGGAACAAAGGGCGGATGGCCAAGAAACGGCGCGGAAGCAAAAAGCCCCGCTCCGGCGCGTACGGGGGAACACGCACCGGAGCGGGGAGCCCGTGGGGACGGGGGCGGCCCTCAGGCGGCCCCCACCAGGAGGGCCACGGCCGTGAGGAGACTCAGGGCCGGCCGCCGGGTCACTTCAGGTGCAGCTGCTGGCCCGGGTAGATGAGGTCGGCGTCCTCGACGATGTCCTTGTTCAGCTCGAACAGCTTCTCCCAGCCGCCCCGGACGTGGTGCCGCTCGGCGATCGAGCCGAGGGTGTCGCCCTTGACCACCTTGTACTCGCCGTCGCCCTTCTTGACCTTCTTGCCGGTCGGGGTGGTGACGGTCTTCCGGGGGGCCGGGCGGTGGGTGGAGCGGGTGGCCGCCTGCTGCTCGGTCGAGCGGGTGGTGGTGGTGCTCTTCGCGGAGCCGCCGGAGCTGCCGGAGCCGCCCGCGGAGGCCGGGGCGCCGTTGTAGGCGGCGCCGGACAGGCCCTTGCCGCAGACCGGCCAGGCACCCTTGCCCTGGCCCGCGAGGACCTTCTCGGCCACGGCGATCTGCTGCCCCTTGGAGGCCATGTCGGCCCGCGAGGCGTAGGCGGTGCCGCCGTACGCGGCCCAGGTGGAGTTGGTGAACTGAAGACCGCCGTAGAAGCCGTTGCCCGTGTTGATGGACCAGTTGCCGCCGGACTCGCACTGGGCGACGGCGTCCCACTCGGAGGCGGTGGCGGCGGAGGCGTTGCCGGCCGCCATCAGCGGGGCGGCGACGGCGGCGCCGGTGACACCGGCGAGCGCGATGGCGCGGACGGCCTTGGACGGACGGCGGTGCTTGCCCTTGCCGGAACACAGCATGGTTCGATCCCCTCACCGACGCCTGCGAGGTGAGCTGTCGGGTTCGGGCCGGTTGAGTTGCCCGGCCGCGCACCTCTCGGCGCGCGGCTCCACCCCAAGCCGCTCCCGGGCAACTCCCGGGCGCGGCACCTACCTTGGGTCCCCCGCTCCTGCCTACGGCGCTTGACGCGACGACTGTTCCCGTACGGCCGCTGGCAGGATTCGGCGTTGCGACCGTCGGGGCCCGCTGTGGCGAGCGATCACGACCGTAAGCAGTCGATCCGCCGAATTTCAAAGACGATCAGGGCTTATGAGACTCATATCTCACTCTCGCCAAACCGGACATTCGACGCGAAGCGGGGCGTGAAGTGGCCGTGTTCGGGCGGTAGTTCAGGACTCGTCCCCGGACGGCTCGGTCCGGAGCTCAAGGCTCTGACCGGGGAGGATGAGGTCCGGGTCGGCGCCGACCGTCTCCTTGTTCGCGTCATAGAGGGCGGCCCATCCGCCGCGCAGGTCAAGGGAGTCGGCGATGGACGACAGATTGTCTCCGGGGCGGACGGTGTACGAGCCGCCGGCGGTGTCGCGGGCGGCGGCGGAGCCGCGCGAGGCATGACGGCCGGCGGAGCCGTCGTCGCCACCGTCCGCGACGCTCTCGTCGGCACTGCCGCCACGGTGGCGGCCGGCACCCGAGACCTCCTCCGCACCCGCAGCCGAAAGCACTCCACTCTGCCCGGACTTGTCCGACTCGTCGCTCTTCGCCGTACCCCTGGGCGCGTCGGCCGAGCCGGCGTCGGCACGAACCCCGGCCGAGTCGGTGCCCGCCGCGGATGAAGGGGAAGAGGAGGGCGAGGGGGACGCGGAGGAAGGCGCCGAAGAGGGCGACGACGCACCCGGGTCGGAAGACCCGGACGAGCGCCATGAATCGGAAGAGCTGGACGAGTCGGACAGTCCCAAGTCCATACCGGAGCCCCGGGAGGAGGCGGATCCGCCGGAGGAGTCGCCGGCCACGCCCGTGTCGACGTTCGCGGCACTCGAGTCCTTGCTCAGACCGGAGACCAGGCCGCAGGCGCTCCAGGTGGACACGCCCCGCTGGTCGAGGATCCTCTCGGCGACGGCGATCTGCTGCGAGCGGCTCGCCTGGTCCGGGCTCGGGGCGTAGTCGAGACCGCCGTACCTCTCCCAGTCCTGCTGCGTCAACTGGAGTCCGCCGTAGCGCCCGTTGCCGGTGTCGGCGCTCCAGGATCCGCCACTCTCGCACTCCGCGACCCGGTCCCAGGTCGTACCGTCGGCCGCGCTCGCACCGGTGGCACCGAGGAGAGGGATCGCGATCGCCGACCCGGTCACGCCTGCCGCGACGAGGAGGGCCGGAGCCTGGCGGGGGCGACGGTGACGGCCGGTCCCGGAGAGCATGCGATTGCCTTTCACACGACAGCAGTGACCAACGCGGCGGCTGTGGCGTACCGCCGCGTTGCTGCGTGAACGTATAACCAGTCGATCACTTGTCACAAGTTAATGCAGCGCAGATCACGTGAAGATCACGGAGTTGAGAAAATGTCACCTCCCTGTGACGGTCGGCGTGTCCGCCACCTCACTCCGCGGCGCCGGCGGTACCGCGGTGATCTTTCTTCGGAACCGGGGCGAACTCCACGGGAAGCGTGCGCAATCCGCGCATAATGAGCCCTCCACGCCAGCGTAAATCCGCTGAATCCACCGCGAGTCGCAGGTCCGGAAGACGGGTGAGAAGGGTGGCGAGCGCGGTCTGCCCCTCCAGCCGAGCAAGGGGGGCACCGAGGCAGTAGTGGATGCCGTGGCCGTAGCCGAGGTGCTGGTTGTCGCGGCGGGAGAGGTCGAGGACATCGGGGTCGGCGAACCGCTCGGGATCCCGGTCCGCGGCGGCGAGCACCACGAGGACCGGGTCACCGGCGGCGATGTCCTGCCCGCCGATGGTGAGCGGCCGGGTGGCGAACCGCCAGGTGGCCAGCTCGACCGGGCCGTCGTAGCGCAGGAGTTCCTCGACACCGGTCTCGAGGAGATCGCTCTCGCCGCGAGCGAGGGAGGTCTTCAGGCGCGCCCGCTGGTCGGGGTGGGTGAGCAGGGCGTACATGCCGTTGCCGATGAGGTTGACGGTGGTCTCGAACCCGGCGAAGAGCAGGATGAACGCCATGGCGGCGGCCTCGTTCTCGGTGAGGTGCTCACCGTGGTCGGAGGCGCGGATGAGCCCGGAGATGAGATCCTCGCCGGGACCGGGCACGTCGGTCAGGGCCTCGCGCTTGCGGTGGATGAGGTCGGCGAGGTACCCCCGCATCTTCTTCACGGACCGCGCGACCCCGCCCCGGGGCCCTCCCCCGTGCCGGATCATCATGCCCGCCCAGTCCCGGAAGTCGTCCTGGTCCTCGCGGGGGACGCCGAGCATGTCGCAGATCGCGTAGATGGGGAGCGGGAAGGCGAACTCGTGGATGAGGTCGGCCGAGCCGCGCTCCGCGAACCCGTCGATGAGCTGATCGGCCAGCTCCCGCACGCGGGGCGCGAACTCGGCGACGCGGCGGGGCGTGAACGCCTTGGAGACCAGCCGGCGCAGCCGGGTGTGGTCCGGCGGGTCGATGTTGAGCAGGTGCGTCATCAGCTCGGCCTTGCGCTCGCCGGGGATGCCGGTCTTCCCCTTGGCGTGCGCGGGCTCGTCGTGATGCGCCGGGTTCTTGCTGAGCCGCTGGTCGGCGAGGGCCTCTTTGGCGTCGGCGTAACGGGTGACCAGCCAGGCCTCCACACCGCTCGGCAGCTTCGTCCGGTGCACGGGGGCGTGCTCGCGGAGCCAGGCGTACGCGGGGTAGGGGTCGGCGGCGAACTCCCAGGTGAAGAGTTCCGGTGCGGGTGTGGAGGCGGGGCGGGCGGGCTGGTGCTGGTCGGTCACTCCTCGACCGTATCCACGGCTGCGCCCTACCGCCCCGCCAGGTCCCAGAACCCTCTCTCAGTCCGTCCCGGGCCCCTCGTCGTCCGGCCCGAGCCCCTCGGCGGCCCGTACGGCGTCGCGGTAGGCCCGGGCGGCGGCTCTCAGGGCCGCCTCCGGGTCCACTCCCGCCGCCTCCGCGCGCGCGGCCAGCGCAAGCAGTTCGTAGCCGATCCCCTCGCCCTGGGGGAGCGGCACGTCGAGGCCGGCCGAGCGCACCCGGGACGACAGCTTCGCCGCCAGGGCCAGGCCCGGCTGCCCCAGAGGGACGCCTTCCGTCACCGACGTGCGCTGCTTCTCGATCGCCTTGGTGCGCAGCCAGTGCTCCTTGACCTCCTCCGGCGTCGTCGCGGTCTCGTCGCCGAAGACGTGCGGGTGGCGGTGGATCAGCTTGGCGACGATGCCGCCCGCCACATCGTCGATGGAGAAGGGGGCGTCCGGATCCTCCTCGGCTATCCGGGAGTGGAAGACGACCTGGAGCAGGACGTCGCCCAGTTCCTCGCGCAGTTCCTCCCGGTCGCCCGCCTCGATCGCCTCGACCAGCTCGTACGCCTCCTCGATGCCGTACTTGGCGAGGCCCTGGTGGGTCTGCTGCGAGGACCACGGGCACTCGGCGCGGATGCGGTCCATGACCTGCACCAGGTCCAGGAAGCGGGAGCCCGGGAGGTCGTACGACGCGGGGAGCAGCTCCAGCTCCGGCATCCGCACCCGTCCCGAGCCCGCCAGGCGGGCCAGTCCGTCGGTGAGCTGCGGCTCGCCCTCGCCCGTCGCGACGACCACCACCGTACGGCCGCCGGCACAGGCGTCGACCAGCTGCTGCGCGGTCGGGACGCCCTCCTCCACGGTGACGCCCGCCTGACGCAGATACGGCAGCTGCGGGTGCGCGCCGTCCGCGCACAGGACCCGGTCGGCGTCGCGCAGCGCCTGCCACGCGGGCCAGGACAGCAGCCCGGGCGCGACCCGGTGGCTGGTGGTGAGCAGGACGACCCGGCCGGGAGCGGCGGATGCCTCCGCGTCCCGGGGCCGGTCGGGGGCGCCTTCGAAGCTGGTTGCGTTCACCCTTCGAACGTAACCCACGGCGCCCACGCTCCCGAGGTTTTCCACAGGCCGGTGGAAGGGCCTGCCGGGCTCCGGCTCCGCGCGACCCCCGCTATGCCGCCTGGCGCGCTCCGGCCGCCGTGACCTCCTTGACCCAGGGCGTCTTCGCGTCCACCCGGCTGCTCTTCTGCACGTCCCAGCTGCCGTAGCGCGGATTGAGGTCGACGTTCAGTTCCTTGGACGCCTGCGCCATCGCCTTCCAGAACACGGCCTTGCCCTCGGTCGTGTTCATGTCTGCGCCGAGCGCGGCGGCCAGCTTCTGGGCCTCGACCTCCGTGCGGAGGTTGTCGTCGATGCGCCGGGGAGCCACCCCGTACTGGTCCAGCCACGCCGACTGGAGCGCCTTCGCGCCGCCCGCCTGCTGCTCGAGGCCGATCCGCAGCCGGCCGACGTCGCGGCGGGTGACGGACACGCCCGCGTCCTTGGCGGCGCGGTCCAGGACCCGGTCCAGGACCATGCTGTGGAGCGTGTCGCGGGTGAGGCTGCTGGTGCGGGCGATCGTCTGCTGGTACTGGGCGTCGTCCGGGATGGCGGCGCGCTGGGCCGCGCGCACCTCCTTCACCCGGCCCTCCAGCTGGGCGACCGTGATCCGGTCCGCACCGACGACGGCGGCGGTACCCGGGTGCTCGGTGCCACCGCACGCGGTGAGTACAGGGGCCGCGACGAGGGCGGCGCTGACGGCGATCGCGGTGCGACGGCGGTGCAAGGTGGCCTCCCGAGGAGATTGTGCGACGGTGCACAAGGTCTTGCGATGATCGATGGTAGGCAGTGGCCCAGCTCTGGCCAACCCGTACGACCAACGATTCACCGGGACTTCGGGCACCGTCGCACGCCCGCCCCTCGTCAGCCGGTGATGGCGACCGGTGCGTCCCAGGCGTCGCGGTCCACGGTGAGCGTGTAACCGCCGCGTGTCTCCTTGCTGTTGACCATGTACTGGTGACCGCGGCTGTGGCTGGTGTACTGGGTGGAGCCGAACGGCCAGTCCGTGGTGGTGGTGTACTTCTTGTCCCACAGGGCGTACCAGAGGTTGCCCGGCAGGTCCGTCTTGTTCGTCGCGTTCGCGATGGCCTTGGCGCTGGAGCTGGTGAAGCCGTAGTAGCCGGCCCGGTACGTCTTGGCGCGCAGCTGCTTGTCGAAGGCGCGCACGTACGCCAGCACGGCGTCGTTGCACGACTTGTCGGCGATGTCGTACGGCTCCATGTCGAGGTAGATCGGGCTGCCGGCCTTGAGGCCGAGCGCCGACGCCTTGGCCACCGCGTCCGAGGCGTCGCTCGTGCCGAGGGAGGTGGCGGTGGAGGCGGTGAGCTTCTCGGGGTTGGATCCGGTCTGGCAGGGCGGCTGGGCGCCGACGTAGATCGGGATCAGCTTCCAGCCGACGGAGCTGACCGACTTCACCCAGGAGGCGGTCAGGTTGGGCTGAGCGCAGCCTCGGTTCTTGCCGCCGACGTACACGGCGGCGGCACCGTAGAAGCCGTCGTGCCAGGCCTTCATGGCGGCGAGCGACGGCGCGGTGCAGGTGTCGAAGGCGTGTCCGGTGAACGTCTTCTGCGCGGGCCAGGTCGTCGCGGCCATGGAGCTCTGCGCCGCGATCCCGGCGCCCGCCACCACGGCGGCACCGGCCACCGCCCACGAGATGTACCTGACCTTCTTGGACTGCCGATGACCGGCCATCCCCACCCCTGATTCACGACAGGCGGCACGCGCGGGCGTCCGCCGGAAGAGAGTTCCTAGGCCCCGGAGGCGGTGCGCGACCGGCCCGCCCTGTCCGTGACGGCGTCCGCACGGATGTCCGAGGATGACTGAAACCTACACCTGGGCGCGAAGCTTCGGCACCCGGGCCCGGCGCTTCCGCACGCAACGGAGGGCGCCGGCGCACCGGGCGGCCGGCGTCCAGCGGCATATGCCCGAAGTGCCTCAGGCCCGCCGGGCCCTCCGGGTCCGCCTCACGCCCGCCGGGTGCGTCGCAGGATCCGAGCGGCGGGCCAGGCCAGCAGAGCGGCGACGCCCCACAGGAAACCCGCGATGGCCGCCCATTCGCCGGTGCTGGTCTCCGGATCGCCGGCGCCGAACACCGTGAACATCAGGGCGACGAAGGCGAAGAAGCCGCCGAGGACCCCGAAAACGACGACCGCGGCCGTCTGCCGCCCGGTGCGCCGGGCGGGGGCGGGGGCGGTCCGCGCGGACGTCCCGGCCCCGGCGTCTTCCCCGGGCGCCCCGGCCGTCTGCGGTGCCGGCCGCTGCTGCCTCGGCGGCAGCCACACCACCGCGTTCGGCGGGACGGCGGCGTCGACGGCCGCCATGGTGTGCGCGTCCACGCCGTACGCTCCCGGCTCCACCTCGACGACCAGGCCGTCGGTGCCGACCAGCCGACGGCCGCCGTCGGGCCAGCTCAGCATCGCGGCGCAGGCACGGTAGAGCACGGTGGCAGCGCTCTGGGTCCCGTCCTTCGCCCGGGCCGTCACGCTGATTCCGTCCTGCCCCACCACGAGCGCCGTCCCGTCACCGCCCACCGAGTCGAACCGGCGCCCGGTCACCGCATACGACGAACTGGTGGGGGCCTCCGTGTACCCGGCCCAGTCCGCGCGGTGGCCCGCGGGCACCTGCATCAGGGCCGTCTCGGCCGCCTCCAGAGCCACCGCGTGCAGATCGCGAGGCGTCACCGCCCACAGCTCGGACCTGAGTTCGTCCAGGCCGCGCACCGGCCGCCCGGCGAGCAGGTCCTCCGCCGCACCGGGCAGCCGTCGCGCGGCCGCGTCGGGCGCGGTCAGCCCCCCGTCGGCCCGAGTGCGCACCGCCTCCAGGTCGGCCTGGCCGATCCGGCCCACCTGGAGCCCGGCGAGGACGTCGACGAAGCCGCCGAGCACCGCGTCCTGCTTGGCGGGCAGGGCATCCGCGAAGGCGGTCACCAGGGCCATGCCGTCGCGGCGGGAGGCGTAGTCGGTGGCCGCCGTGTAGGAGTAGCCGCCCTCCTGGCGCAGCGCTCGGGAGAGTTCGCGCTCCAGGACGCCCGCGTACACCCGTGCGGCGGTGGTGTCCCTGACCACGGCGTCCAGCAGAACGCCCCCCTTGCCGTCGGAGAAGTAGGCGGGGCCGCCGGGCAGCGCGGAGGTGACGGCGGGCATGGGGCGTCGCGCCCCGGCGGGCAGCTTGAGGGACAGCCCGGCCGGCAGGCGTTCCCCGGCGACCCACAGCACGGCGTTGCCCTGCGTGAACCAGGTCCCCGCCCACGCCCGCACGTCGTCCGGGCCGAGGTTCCTGACGCCCCACTCCGGATAGCTGACCAGGCCGTATCCCTGGGCCCCGTAGCGCCACAGCGGAAGCCCGCCGACATCGCGCCGGGCCTCCTCGGTGCGCAGGATCTCCTTCTCGGTCTCCAGGCGCTCCATGGGCAGGTCGGCCAGGGAGGCGCAGACACCCTGGAGGTAGGCGACGACCTCGTGCTCCGCGCCCTCCACGTGGAAGTGGGTGAATGCGGCCTTGGTCGCGCCGTTGAAGTGGTAGTCGGCCAGGCCCTGGCGGTGCAGGGCGAGGTGCTCGACGAGGTGGGTGACCCCGGCACGGCCGAGCGTCTCGTCGGCGACCCCGACGCGGAAGACGAGTCCGGCGCGCACGGGTCCGTTGGCGTACGCGAAGAGGGTGGGGATGCCGTCGACCTCGGTGGGGTGGATGGCGGCCTGGGGGTTCATCTTCGGCCTCTGTTCGGCGGGTTCGTCGTCATGGCGGTCATCCTCGGGCGAGGGCGGCGTCGCGGTGTTCGGCGTAGGCCGCCGCGGCGTCGCCGCCCAGATAGGCCCACGGGTACTCGGAGGCGAGGTTGCCGAGCGCGCGGAAGCAGGCGGCGGCCCGTGCCAGGTCTCCCATGAGGGAGAACATCGCGGCGAAATGGCCCTGGACGGTGACCCAGCCGTAGTCGCGCCGGAAGCCGGGATGCAGCGCGGACCGCTCGGCGGCCTCGAGGAGTTCGGCCCGCACATGGCCCTGGCGCAGGTACTCCTCGCGCTCGCGGCCCCGCAGGGCGAGCCAGTGCTCCATGTGCACCTCGGCCACGAGTCCGCCGTTCAGGGCGCCTTCGGGGGCGCCCAGCAGACATTCCCGGGCGAAGGCGTGGGCCGCCTCCCAGCTCCCGCCCCACTTGGGGCACAGCTGCTGGAGCAGCCGGCCCTGGGCACTGAAGTGGTGCGGATGGTGCGCGGCCAGCCGGTCGTACCGGCGCCGCGCCTCGTTCTGCCCGAGTTGCAGCCCCCTGGCAGTGGTGAGGCGTTCGGCCCAGGCGGCGTCGGACGACGGGTCGAGCGCGGTGGCCCGGATCAGCAGTTGCTCGGCCTGGCGCAGATGCGCGTGCAGCCCGGCGAACTGCTCCCGGCTGACCTGCCGGGCGGGCGCCGCGGTCCTGATCTCCCAGCCGATGCGCACCTCGCGGCTGCCGAGGACGGTGAGGGCGAGCACGTCGTCGGGCGCGGCGGCGAGGATCTCGCGCATCCACCCCTCCACTCCGGCCACCTCGGAGAGCACACCGACGGCGAAGCTGCGGTTCGTCTCCCGCGGCAGCCCGTCGACGTACTGCCGTAGGGACGCCCAGTCCCACGCGGTGGCCGCCTGCCGCAGCCAGGTGACCTCGGGGAAGGCGGAGGCGAGCTCGAAGTCGGGAGGCGGCGGGGAGGAGGTGGAGACTTGCGACATGCGGCGGATCCTAGGCGAGGCCCCGAAGCCCGCCTGCCGCGGGGGAAACCCCGCCGCGAGCAGGGCGAATCACAACCGTGCCTTGACCGTCTCCCTATCACTCGTTCACTGTTCGTTAACTGTTCATCCATAGCGTCCGCCCGTCTCGATCACGTGTCGTGATCCGCGCGCCGCTCTCGTCAGCCCTGCTACCGATGCCCCGCCGAGCGCCCTCGCGCGCGCCCGGGCAGCCCGCGCGACCCCACGTCTCCACTCACACCCGGGAGTCCTCATGGCCCTCAACGCCCGCCGTGCCAGGCAGCTTCAGGAAGCCGCCGCCCCCCTGCTGCTCCAGGACGAGCAGGTGCAGATGACGACCCTCGCGGGTGTCGGCTCGGTCTCCGTGCGCAAGCAGGCACTCACCGCGGCCGTGGTCGGTGTGCTCAGCGCGGGTACGGTGATGGCCACGGTCACGCCCCGCCCGATGTACGTCGTTCTGACCGACCAGCGCCTGCTCTTCTTCGACGGCAACCGCGGCGGCAAGCCCGGCCGGCTCGTCCTCAACCTGCCGCGCCCGTACGTCTCCGCGGGCGGCTCGAAGAAGGCGTTCCTGGGCCTGCAGTACGTCACCCATCTGTCCTTGGCCGGGCAGGACAAGGGCCTGAAGGTGACGTTCCCGGTGCAGCACCGCTCGGACGGGCCGCGGTTCGTGTCGGAGCTGCCGGTCACGCGCTGAGGGACCCCGGCGGCCTCAGCCGCGGACCTGTCCCAGCCACTGGAGGGTCCGCCGGATGTCCACGGCCAGCGGATGCCCCGGGCCGCGCAGGCGGTCGACGTCATGCAGCAGCCGTACGAGGGTGTCGTGGGCGGCGGCGCGGTCGCCGAGGGCCAGCAGCAGGTGGCCGATGCGGCGGCGGACGTCGTGGGCGAGTTCAGGGTCGCCCGCGACGTACTGGTTCTCGTAGTAGGGCAGCAGCGCCCGGTACTCGGCGAGCGCTGCCGTCGGTTCACCGAGTTGCTCCAGGCACTGCGCGACCTCGTAGCGGAAGCGCAGGGCCTGGGGGTCGGCCTGGCCGGCCTCGGCCGCGCGTTCGTCGGCGAGACGGCGCAGTTCGGGCAGCGCACGCCGGTACTGGCCGTCGTCCATGAGGGTGGCCGCGTACTGCTTGCGCAGGGTGCGGACGACCGGTGAGTGCTCGCCGTGGCGGGCGGCCGCCGCCGGGAGGATCGCGCCGAGGATGTCCACCGCCTGGGTGATGCGGCCCTCGCCGAGGAGGCGCTTGACCTCGTCCACGGCGCCCGCGACATCGGATTGCCCGACCGCCGGCGCGGCCTGCGGCTGGGACGCCGGAGTGCGCGCCCGGTCCGGCCACGGGGCATGCGGGCGCAGAAAGGGGCGCGTGGGGTCGAGGGGGGCTCCCGAGGGCATGCCGCGTGCCGGGAGAAGCGGGAGCAGCTGCTCGTAGGTCTCCTGCGCCGAGGCCGGGCGGTGCTGCGGGTCCTTGGCGAGCAGACGCAGGACGAGCGCCTCGAGCGCCTCCGGCACTTCGGGGCGCAGTCGGCGTACCGGCAGCGGGGGCTCGTAGAGATGGCGGTGCAGCACGCCGAGCGCGGTCGAGCCCGCGAACGGCACGTCACCGCTGAGGAGTTCGTGCATGAGCACGCCGAGCGCGTAGAGATCGGTGTACGGGCCGACCGTGCCGCCCATCGCCTGCTCGGGTGCCATATAGGCGGGCGAGCCGATCGGGGAGCCGGTGTGGGTGAGGCGGGTCGTGTCCGTGTCCATCACCGATGCCACACCGAGGTCGAGGACGGTGACCGTGCCGTCCTGCTTGACCATGACGTTGCGCGGCTTCAGATCACGGTGGACGATCGGCACCGCGTGCACGGCGGACAGCACGGCGCACAGCTGCGCGGCGACGGCCACCACCCACGGCCAGGGATACGGGTCGTGCTCGGCGAGGTGGTCGGCCAGGTCGGCCCCGTCGACGTACTGCATCACGAGGTACAGCTCCTCGCCCTCGCTGCCCGCGTCGTGGACCGTGACCAGACCGGGGTGGTCGACCTGGGCCGTGACACGGCACTCGCGCAGGAACCGGCGGCGCAGTTCGTCGGCCTCCTGGCCCGCGACCTTGTCCGGCCGCAGCAGTTTGACGGCCACACGCCTGTCCAGGCGCTGGTCGTACGCCGTCCAGACCTGGCCCATGCCGCCCTGGCCGATGAGCGTGGACAACTCGTAGCGGTGGGCGACGATGCATCCGGTCGTCGCGCTCATCGGCCGTCCTCCTGCTTACGCAGGTAGTCGCTCAACTCGTCGAGCTCGGCCCGGACCTGGTCGATACGGGCGGGCGCGGGGCGCTGGGGCTGCGGGGGCGGAGGCGCCGGTGTGTACGGAGGTGGCGACGCCGGCGTGTACGGAGGTGGCGGGGTCTGCGACGGTGGGGTGGCGGGGTAGGGATGGACGGCGGGGTAGCCGTAGCCCGGCGGCACATAGGCGGAGGGTCCCGGGGGCGTCGGGCCGGTGGGCGGCAGGCCGCGGTGGTGACGTATGTCGAACACCAGGAAGTACGCCCCGCTGACGGCGCCGAGGACGAGCACGGCGGCGAGCGCGATGTCGCTCCGGTGGTCGCCTTCCGGGACCGAGCCGACGACCGCGAGGCACCCGATGGACACGGGGATGCTCATCCAGGCCAGGAGCCAGTCGACCCACCGGCCCCGCAGCAGCGCGACCCGGAACAGCGGGAGGCACGCGAGCAGTCCGCAGCTGAGGAAGCCGGCGATGGGGAACAGCACCCGCAGGGTGATGACCATGCCCGAACTGCGGGTGGGTGGCGCCGCGCCGTGGCCGTACATGACTGCTCCTGGGACCGGATGAGGACGGACGTACGAGTGTCGAGGTCCGAGCGTATAGCCCGACCCCGACAGACGGTTTCGGGTTGTGCGGAACCGTAGTCGTACCGGGTCCGAGCAGCGGGCGGGGGCCTCGCGACGGCGGCGACGCGGCGGCCTGGGCTTCTGGTGCCGTCAGTCCGGTGCCACCGTGCCGTCCGTCAGTCCGTCGTACAGGCCGCGGACGAATTGCTCGCCGAGGCGGCCGGCGAGGCGCAGGGCGTCCTCGAACCCGGCGAGCGCCCGGAAGCGCTCACCGTAGTGGCGTTGCTGCTCCAGCGGGAGCCGGGGCAGCTGGAGACGGCGTACGTCGAGCCGGGTCGCGGTGGAGGCATAGCTGCTGGCCTGGCGGTTGTTGGCGGTGCCGCGCAGGAAGCCGGCGAGGAACCAGGGGTCGAGCGCCGCCGGGTCCGGGCGCAGCAACGTCAGATTGCGTCCGAGCGCGGCTCCCGCGGTCGCCGCGTCGATCACGCGCGCGACCGCGCCGCCACCGAGGACGGGCACGACCACATCGCCCTCCGCGACGAGGACCGGTTCCTCCCCGGCTCCGGGCAGGGTTCCGGAGGGTGCGGTGCCGGCGAGCACGTCGTGGTCGGTGAGCACGCGCGCGTGGGGGCCGTTTCCCCCGGTGCGCATCACCAGGGCGCCGCCCCGGGCGAGTTCACCGACGGTCGTCAGGGGCCAGCGGGTCCGGTCGGCGGTGTCGTGCGCGCGCGGGTTGAGGTCGACGGTGAGCCGGAGGGTCTCGTCGAGACGTGCGCGCAGGGCCGTGAGCTCCTGGGGGCCGCCGCCGGCAGCGGGCGGCGGGAGATGGCGGGCGGGGGCCAGGTCGACGTCGTCGTCGAGGAGTTCGATGACCGGTACGGACCGGCTCACCCCCGGCACCTCCGGCGCGGTTCCGGTCCGCGCGAACAGGCGCCAGGCCCCGAGAACGGCGTCGCGCACGGCCGCCCAGTCCGGGCCGCCGCGGTCCTCGGGGACGGACGCGCCGGCGTCCGTGAGCAGCAACTCGGGCTGCGCGGGCGCCTTCTCGGGGCGCCGCAGCACCCACAGGTGCAGTGGGATGTTGTACGGGGGCGCCGCGCCCACCGGCAGGGCGATCACGGCGCGCAGGGCGCCTCGGCGCAGCAGATCGGCGCGGATGCGGCGGCCCGAGCGCCGGGAGGCGGCGGCGGGTGGCATCAG
Source organism: Streptomyces sp. NPDC047079 (assembly GCF_040643755.1). Taxonomy (NCBI): domain Bacteria; kingdom Bacillati; phylum Actinomycetota; class Actinomycetes; order Kitasatosporales; family Streptomycetaceae; genus Streptomyces; species Streptomyces sp. NPDC047079. The sequence continues at coordinate 98,321 of NZ_JBEYUZ010000011.1, read as the reverse complement.
CAGCACGGCGGTGCCGCCGTCCCTCAGGCGGGCCAGCGCATGCTGCACCCAGGCCAGTTCGGACTCCGTTCGAGCCGGGAAGCCGTACTCCCAGCGGGGATCGTAGGCGAGTTCGTCGTGGCCCCAGTTGCGCTCGTTGAACGGCGGATGGCACAGCACGGCGTCCGCCCTGAGGGTGTCGAACGCGTCGGACATGAGACTGTCGCCCGCGGCCATGCGGACGACGCCCTTCGTCTGCAGCGCGAGGCGCAGGCCGGTGAGCGCGGCGAGCCCGGGGTCGCTGTCCTGGCCGTGCAGCTCCTGGCCGGTCGCGGGGGCGACGGCACGCAGCAGGGCGCCGGTGCCGCAGGCCGGATCGAGGACGCTGCGGGCGGGCCCCGCGAGGTCGGCCATCAGCGCGGCCAGGTCGGCCGGGGTGAGCGTGTACTGCCGGGGGTTGGCGTCGAGGTGTCGGCCGAGCAGGAACTCGTACGCCTGCTGGGGGCCCAGTTCCTCGGCGAGGTCGGCGGCGCCGCGCAGCAGCGGGGCCGACGGGAGCAGCTCCGTCGGCGTCGGGAAGGGCACGGCGGTCCCCCGGAGCATGCCGAGGCGGGGGGTGAGCACCTGCTCCAGGGCTGTGGGCAGCAGCTCGGCCAGGCGGGCGTCGGAGCCTGCGCTAGCCTCCTGCCAGAGCGTGGGGCGGTCGTGGACGAGCACCAGGGCGCAGCCCGCGTGGACGAGGGCCGTGACGGGTCCCTCCGGGTGGCCGGCGACCTGCTGCCACACGCGCTCCCGCAGGGGCACCTCGGCGAGCTTGCCCTGCCGACGCAGCCAGTCCTCGACCTCGGTGAGCGCGAAGGAGGGGCTGGTCTCCGTGCCCCCTACCGGCTTGGGGAAGTCGGCGTGGCGCCGGCGCCAGTTGCTGACGGCGGCACGGCCGACCCCCGCGAGCCGGGCGATTCCGGCGGCGGTCACCTCTGTCCCGTTGTCCTGCACCCGCCCGGCTCCCCTCTACCCTGTCGGTCTGTGGCGTCGAGCATACCGAGATACGCAAGATCCACCCCTTCACACCCGTGTATCGAACCATTCACTAAATCCTGGTTGACTCGGTTCACAGGCTCTGCTGTGATGGATCCCGAGCGAGCGACTTCGCCGTAAGGGCGAGCGCCTCGACCAGGGGAGGGAACAGCCGTGGCCATGAAGGGCAGGCTCGCGCTCGGGGCCGTCGTCGGTCTCGTCGTCATCGGCACGGTGTCGGCCAACGCGGACAGAGCGGACAGAGGGGCGGCACGGGAACACCACGGCGGGATCCCGTCCGTGTCCGCCGGGCAGCACCCGGGAGCCACGTCCGGCCGTACGGGCGGGGACGGCAGCGCCCCGCGGACGCCCCAGGCGAGAGCGACCCCCTGACCGCCCTCCTCCTCACCGCGCGTCACCTCACCGCAGTCACCGCACGTCACCTCGCAGCAGTCACTTCACCGCAGGTCACCTCACCTCAAGGAACTCTCATGCGTCGCACCGCACTTGCCGCTCTCTGCCTCGCCGCCGTGGCCACCGCGGGACTCACCGGCTGCCTGCCCGGCCAGAACTCGGCGGACGACAAGCCCAAGGGGCCGTTCGCCGGACTCACCGGCGGCGAGATCGCCGACCGGTCCATGAAGGCCACCACCGGCGCCACCTCGCTGCGTATGAAGGGGGACATCCCCGACGACCAGAGCAACGGCACCATCCGGATCGACATGGCCCTGAACAAGAAGGGTGAGTGCGCCGGAACCCTGGGCGTGGGCGGGCAGGGCAAGGCCGACCTGATCAAGACCGGCGACACCGTCTACATGAAGTACGACGAGGCGTTCCTGCGTGCGCAGGGCAAGGGCGATCCCAAGGCGGACACCGACGCGGTCGTGTCCATGATGGCCGGCAAGTGGACCAAGATGTCGGCGAAGGGTCAGGACGCCAAGGACGTCGCGGGCTTCTGCGACCTGGACTCGGTGCTGGGCGGAGCCGAGGCGGGGAACTCCGCCGCGAAGCGGGGGGCGACGACCACGGTCGACGGCACCCCGGCCATCATCCTGCACGAGAAGGACGGCAAGGACCGTTACACGCTCTACGTCGCCACGCAGGGCAAGCCGTACCTCCTGAAGGTCATCAGCAGCTCCGAGAAGGACCCGGGCACGATCACCTTCACCGACTACGAGAAGCGGGTCCCGGCCGACGCGCCCAAGGGCAAGGTCCTGGACCTGGACAAGCTGGGCGGATGACCCGCATCGGCGACGGGCCCTTGGGCGAGCGGGTCAACCGCCGCACTGCTCCAGCATCATCCGCTTGTCGGACGCCGTCACGGGAAGCTCGTACTTCAGTGACACCTGGGCGAAACGCACCGCGTAGGAGCAGCGGATCCGCTTGTTCGGGGGCAGCCAGGTCGCCGGACCGGAATCGCCCTTGGCCCCGTTGGTCGGTCCGTCCACCGGGATCAGGTTGAGCGGGTCGTTGGCGATGTCCTCCCGCTTGCCCTTCGTCCAGTGGGAGGCGCCCATCTGCCAGTCGTAGGACAGCGGCATGACATGGTCGATCTGAACGGTGGCGGCACGGGACTTCGCCCACACGATCGTCTTCGTGGTGTACGGGTCGTGCAGCGTCATGGAGACCACGACACAGTCCGAACCGGACCGGAACCGGACCTTCTCCCCATCACGCTTGAGGAGATCGTTCCGCGAGTCGCACCCGTTGTGGGCGAACGGGATGCCGCCGGGCGCCGAGTCCATCCATGCGTACCCGAACTCGTCCCGGTCATAGCCCGTCTTCGGGCCACGTCCCTTGGTCGTCACCTTCCCGATCAGCCCCCGCGCCTTCGCCCGGTCGGCCTCCGAGGTGATGGCCGCAAGTCCGGGTTTCGTGCCGTCCGGGTTGTCGAGCGGACTGACGGCACGGCCGTCACCGGCGGTCGCCGCCGAAGAGCCGGAAGGCGAGCCGTCCCCGGGCACATCGACACCCTGGCAGCCGGTCACGGTGACGACGACCAGGGCGGCGGCGACGACCCCACCCCTCACATGCAGCACGCGAAGCCCTCCCCTTGCCCACACCGCTCGTCCGGTCCGCCCGCACGGCGCGAACCGACCGGTCTCACGGTAGCCGCCGGAACGTCATGCTCCTACAACTGCCCCGTGAGCAACGGATGCACGCCGGGGGTGGCCGGTGGTGAGCCGGAACTGATCCCCGCGCCCTACGACCCCAGGATCGACGTCAGGAACTCGCCGACCCAGCCCAGCAGTTCCCGCCCGACCAGCGGCTTCCCGCCCACCTTCGCGGTCTTGGGGCGGGGCACCAGGACCTGGTGCAGCGCCGGCTTGATGACGGTCCCCGGGTACAGGCGCTTGAGCCGCAGTTCCTGGGACTCCCTCAGCTCCACCGGCGCGAACCGGATGTTGTTGCCCTGCAGGACGACCTCGCCGACGCCGCACGCACGGGCGAGCATGCGCAGGCCCGCCACCAGGAGGAGGTTCTCGACCGGCTCCGGGAGCTTGCCGTAGCGGTCGACCAGTTCCTCGCGCACGGACTTGATGTCCTCCTCCGAGTTCACGGAGGCGATCGCGCGGTAGGCCTGGAGACGCAGCCGCTCGCCGGGCGCGTAGTCGTGCGGGACGTGCGCGTCGACCGGCAGCTCGATCTTGACCTCGAGCGGCGGCTCCTCCTCCACGCCGCCCTCCAGGGACGCGCGGTAGTCCGCGACCGCCTCGCCGACCATCCTCACGTACAGGTCGAAGCCGACGCCCGCGATATGGCCCGACTGCTCGCCGCCGAGCAGATTGCCCGCGCCGCGGATCTCCAGGTCCTTCATCGCCACGTACATGCCCGCGCCCATCTCCGTGTGCTGGGCGATGGTCGCCAGGCGCTCGTGGGCCGTCTCCGTCAGCGGCTTCTCCGGCGGGTACAGGAAGTAGGCGTAGCCCCGCTCGCGGCTGCGGCCGACACGGCCGCGGAGCTGGTGCAGCTGCGAGAGGCCGAAGTTGTCGCCGCGCTCCACGATCAGTGTGTTGGCGTTGGAGATGTCGATGCCCGACTCGACGATCGTGGTGGAGACCAGGACGTCGTACCTCTTCTCCCAGAAGTCCACGACCACCTGCTCCAGTGCCTGCTCCGACATCTGGCCGTGGGCCGTGGCGATGCGCGCCTCCGGCACGACCTCGCGCAGCCGCGCCGCGGCCCGGTCGATCGACTCCACCCGGTTGTGGATGTAGAAGACCTGGCCCTCGCGCAGCAGCTCGCGGCGGATGGCCGCGCCGATCTGCTTCTCCTCGTACGGCCCGACGAACGTGAGCACCGGGTGGCGCTCCTCCGGCGGGGTGGTGATCGTGGACATCTCACGGATGCCCGTCACCGCCATCTCCAGGGTCCTGGGGATGGGGGTCGCGGACATGGTCAGCACGTCGACGTTCGCGCGCAGCTTCTTCAGCTGCTCCTTGTGCTCGACGCCGAAGCGCTGCTCCTCGTCGACGACGACGAGGCCCAGGTCCTTGAACTTCGTCTCCGACGAGAACAGCCGGTGCGTACCGATCACGACGTCCACCGAGCCCTCGCGCAGGCCCTCCAGGACGGCCTTCGCCTCCGTGTCCGTCTGGAAACGGGACAGCGCCTTCACCTTGACCGGGAACTGGGAGTACCGCTCGGAGAACGTGCCGAAGTGCTGCTGCACCAGCAGCGTCGTGGGCACGAGGACCGCGACCTGCTTGCCGTCCTGCACCGCCTTGAAGGCGGCCCGCACCGCGATCTCCGTCTTGCCGTAGCCCACGTCGCCGCAGATCAGGCGGTCCATCGGGACCGACTTCTCCATGTCCTCCTTGACCTCGGCGATCGTGGTCAGCTGGTCGGGCGTCTCCACGTACGGGAACGCGTCCTCCAGCTCCCGCTGCCACGGCGTGTCCTGGCCGAAGGCATGGCCGGGCGCCGCCATCCGCGCGCTGTACAGCTTGATCAGGTCCGCGGCGATCTCCTTGACCGCCTTCTTCGCGCGTGCCTTCGTCTTCGTCCAGTCGGCGCCGCCCAGGCGGTGCAGGGTCGGGGCCTCGCCGCCCACGTACTTGGTGATCTGCTCCAGCTGGTCGGTCGGGATGTACAGCCGGTCACCGGGCTGGCCGCGCTTGGCCGGCGCGTACTCCACCACCAGGTACTCGCGGGTCGCGCCCTGGACCGTGCGCTGCACCATCTCGATGTAGCGGCCCACGCCGTGCTGCTCGTGGACGATGTAGTCGCCGGACTCCAGGGTCAGCGGGTCGATCGTCTTGCGGCGGCGGGCCGGCATCCGGGCGCCGTCGCGTCCGGCGGTCCTCTGGCCGGTGAGATCGGTCTCCGTGAGGACGGAGAGCTTGAGGGCCGGGTCCACGAAGCCGTACTCGATCGAGCCGCACGCCACGTGCACCACCGACGGGGACAGTTCCTCCAGGTCGGCGTCCAGGCGGGCCGCGATGCCCTCGTTGCCCAGCACCTCCACCGTGCGGGACGCCGGGCCGTGGCCCTCCGTCACGAACACCGTGCGCCAGCCGTCGGCGAGCCAGCCCTTGGTGTCGGCGAGCGCCTTCGCGGTGTCACCGCGGTAGGTCTCCGGGGCGTGCATGCCCAGCTTGAGGGTGTCCCCGTCCAGGGCGTCCAGGTCGTCGTCGGCGCCCGCCGCGAACGGCGACACCGACCACCACATCATGCCCAGCTCACGGGCCCGCTCGCGGACGTCCGCGATGGACCACAGGGAGGCCGCGCCGACGTCGATCGGCGCCTCCCCTCCGCCCGCCGTGGCCGCCCAGGACGCCTGGAGGAACTCCTGGCTGGTCGCCACCAGGTCCGCCGCCCGCGTCCGCACCCGCTCCGGGTCGCACACGACGGCCATGGCGCCTTGGGGCAGCACGTCCAGCAGCAGCTCCATGTCGTCGACCAGGACGGGGGCGAGGGACTCCATGCCCTCCACGGCGATGCCCTCGGCGATCTTGCCGAGCAGCTCGCCCAGCTCGGGGTGCTGTTCCGCGAGTGCGGCGGCCCGCCCGCGCACCTCTTCCGTGAGCAGCAGCTCACGGCAGGGAGGTGCCCACAGGCCGTGCTCGGCGACTTCCAGGGAGCGCTGGTCGGCGACCTTGAAGTAACGGATCTCCTCGACGTCGTCGCCCCAGAACTCGATGCGCAGGGGGTGTTCCTCGGTGGGCGGGAACACGTCCAGGATGCCGCCGCGCACGGCGAACTCGCCGCGCTTCTCGACCAGCTCCACCCGGGAGTACGCGGCCGCCGCCAGGGCGTCCACGACCTCGTTCAGATCGGCCTGCTGCCCGGTGCGCAGGGCGACGGGCTCCAGGTCACCCAGGCCTTTGACCTGGGGCTGAAGCACGGAGCGGACGGGTGCGACGACGACGGAGACCGGGCCGGTCTCCGGGTCGTCCTGGCTCGGGTGGGCGAGGCGTCTGAGGACGGCGAGACGCCGGCCCACGGTGTCGCTGCGCGGGCTGAGCCGCTCATGCGGGAGGGTCTCCCAGGACGGGTACTCCACGACGCGGTCCGGCGGAAGCAGGGAGCGCAGCGCGGCGGCGAGGTCCTCGGCCTCGCGGCCCGTCGCGGTGACGGCGAGGACGGGCCTGCCCGCGTCCCGGGCGAGCGCGGCCACGGCGAAGGGCCGCGCCGCCGGGGGGCCGACCAGGTCGACGGGCATCCGGTTGCCGTCGGTGGCGGCGGTGACCGCTTCCGCGAGTGCGGCGTCCTTGACGACGGCGTCGAGAAGAGCGTGCAGACTCATGAGGGGGTATCCCGTCCCGGGTGGGCAACACGAACACCCGGCCACGAGGATTTCGGGGGCCGGGGGTGTCCAGAGTACGACGCCCGGTTCGCCGACGCCGGGGGCTGTGGACAACCCCTGCCCGGAGTCGCGGGCCGAGTGAGGAGGCGGTCCCCCGCAAGCACCCGGAGTCGGGGGCTGTGTGAGCCGCGCTCCGGCCGGAAGGCAGAGCGGAGGCGGGGGCCGGTGAGCCCCGCTCCGGCCGGAAGGCAGAGCGGAGGCGGGGGCCGGTGAACCCCGCTCCGGCCGAAGGGCAGAGCGGAGGCGGGGGCCGGTGAACCCCGCTCCGGCCGGAAGGCAGAGCGGAGCCCGGTGCCGTAGAGCCGCTGCTCCCCGGCACCGGGCCGCCCCCGTGCCCCCGTCGCGCGGGCTACTCCGTGGCGATCGCGTTCAGTACGTTCATCCGGCCCGCCCGGAACGCCGGGACCAGGGCGGCGAGCAGGCCCACGAACGCCGATCCGACGAACACCGCGATGATCGTGGACCACGGGATCTCCAGGACCTTGAGGCCCTGAAGGGCCAGGAGCTTCTGGGCCGTCGCGCCCCAGACCATGCCCAGACCCAGACCCAGCAGGGCGCCGAAGAGGGCGATCACCACCGACTCCAAGCGGATCATCCGGCGCAGCTGGCGGCGAGAGAGGCCGATCGCGCGCATCAGGCCTATCTCCCGTGTGCGCTCCACCACCGACAGCGCCAGCGTGTTCACCACACCCAGCACCGCCACGATGATCGCGAGGGCCAGCAGGCCGTAGATCATGTTCAGCAGCTGGCCGATCTGGTCCTTCAGTGCCTGCTTGTAGTCCGTCTGGTCACGGACCGTGTACTGCGGATAGTCGTGCAGCGCCGACTTCAGCGACTTGTACGCGGCGGCCTGCCTCCCGTCCTCGGCGGAGGCGAAGACCAGTACGTCGAGCGGCATCCTGTCGGCCGGCACATACGTCGCCGCCGTCGCGATCGACACATACATCGCGCCCTTGTCGATCACCACGTCGTCGCTCGTGATCGCGCGGACCGTCAGCCGGGCCGTCCTGCCGTCCTGGAAGCGGACCGCGATCTTCGAGCCGAGCCGGACACCGTGCTTCTTGGCGAAGTCCGCGAAGACGGACATCGAGTCGGGTCGGTAGGCGTCCGCCAGGTTGCCCTCGACGGTCTCGGTGCGCAGGTCCTGCGCGTACGTCGGGTCGGCGGCGTTGACGGTCTCCTTCGTGGTGGTGCGGCCGTCGGGCGTGGTCAGCGAGACGTCCAGCATCTTGTACTCGGTGACCCGCTTCAGGCCCGGAGTCGACTTCACCGCCCGCACCGCCTGTGGAGTGATCAGCTGGCCGCTGTCGGACTGCACGATGAAATCGGTGCCGACCGTCTTGTCGAGCTGGTCCGTCGCCGAGGCCACCATCGAGGAGCCGACCACGGACAGGCAGGCGACCAGCGCCAGACCGATCATCAGCGCGGCGCCCGTCGCGCCGGTGCGGCGCGGGTTGCGCAGGGCGTTGCGCTCGGCCATGCGTCCGACCGGACCGAAGATCCGCAGAAGGACCGCGCTGAGCGCCCGGACCACCCCGCCCGCGAGCAGCGGGCCCACGACGACGAAGCCGATGAGCGAGAGGACCACACCGAGGCCGAGCCACAGCGAACCGCGCTTGGCCTGGTCGTCCGCGGCGGCCAGATACAGGGCACAGCCGCCGGCGCCGGTGAGGACCACTCCGAACACCGCCCGCACTCGGCCGGCCCTCGCGTCGACGGGAGCCCCCGCGTCGCGCAGCGCGGCCATCGGGGAGACCTTCCCGGCACGCCGGGCGGGGAGGTACGCGGCCAGGACCGTGACCACGACGCCCAGCACGAGGCCGACCACCGGAGTCGTCCAGGCGACCGTCAGGTCGTCGGTCGACAGATGCATGCCCATGGACCCCATGAGCTTCATCAGACCGACCGCGATGCCGACGCCCGCGCCGACGCCGAGCACCGAGCCGAACACCCCGAGCAGGAGCGCCTCGACCAGTACCGAGCGGTTGACCTGCCGGCGCGAGGAGCCGATGGCCCGCATCAGGCCGATCTCGCGGGTGCGCTGGGCGACCAGCATGGAGAAGGTGTTGATGATCAGGAAGATGCCGACGAGGAAGGCGATCCCGGCGAAGCCGAGCATCGCGTACTTCATCACGTTCAGGAAGCTTCCGATGCTCTTCTGGTTGGCGTCCGCGATCTCCTTGGCGGTCTGCACCTTGTAGCCGCCGCCGAGTCGGGCCGCCACGTCCCGCTTCAGCTGCGCGTCGCTGACGCCGGAGGCGGCGGTGAGATTGACGTTCGTGTAGACGCCCGTCTTGCCGACCAGGGTCTGCTGTGCGGTGCTCGTGTCCAGGTAGAAGATCGCGGCGCCGGGGTTGGTGACCGTGAACGCGGCGATGCCCGAGATCTTCGCGCTGTGCGTGCCGACCGCGCTGATCACGCCGATCTCGTCGCCGAGCCGGAGGTGGTGCTTTTCGGCGGTGTCCGCGTCGACCATGACCTGGCCGGAGCCGTGCGGTGCCGCACCGGAGGTGATCTTCATGGTGCGGGCGTCGTTGCCGTTCCAGCTGCCGACGATGGTCGGCGCGCCGCTCTTCGGGGACAGGTTCCGCTTGCCGGCGTCGACGACGGTCACCGAGGTGGAGAACACCGTGCCCTCCGCCGACTTCACGCCCTCGATCCGGCGCACCTCGCCGAGCACGGAGGCGGGCATGGTGGGCGGCCTGCCGTTGCCGGAGCGGGTCTCGCCGGTGTCCGAGGCGCCCTTCGCGCTGACGGTGACGTCGGACGCGGTCGCCGTGAAGAGCTTGTCGAACGTGGTGTTCATCGTGTCGGTGAACACGAGCGTGCCGCACACGAACGCCACCGACAGCAGGACCGCGACGGCCGACAGGGCCATGCGTCCCTTGTGCGCGAAGAAGTTGCGCATCGACGTCTTCAGCACCGTCATGACGTGCGCCCCCGGGCGTCGAAGTCCTTCATGCGGTCCAGGACCTGGTCCGCGGTGGGCTGGTGCATCTCGTCGACGATCCGGCCGTCGGCGAGATACAGCACCCGGTCCGCGTAGGACGCGGCGACCGGGTCGTGGGTGACCATGACGATGGTCTGGCCCAGCTCGTCCACCGAGCGCCGCAGGAAGCCGAGCACCTCCGCGCCGGCCCGCGAGTCGAGGTTCCCGGTGGGCTCGTCGCCGAAGATGATCTCGGGGCGGGCGGCCAGTGCCCGGGCCACGGCGACGCGCTGCTGCTGGCCGCCGGAGAGCTGCGCGGGCCGGTGCTTGACTCGGCCCGCCAGGCCGACGGTCTCCACGACCCGCTCCAGCCAGGCGCGGTCGGGCCTGCGGCCTGCTATGTCCATGGGCAGCGTGATGTTCTCTATCGCGTTCAGCGTCGGCAGCAGATTGAACGCCTGGAAGATGAAGCCGATCCGGTCCCGGCGCAGCTGGGTGAGCTTCTTGTCCTTCAGGCCGGTGATCTCGGTCTCGTCGATGAAGATCTGACCGCTCGTCACGGTGTCGAGGCCTGCGAGGCAGTGCATCAGCGTGGACTTGCCGGACCCGGAGGGGCCCATGATGGCGGTGAACTGGCCGCGGGCGATGTCCACGTCGACGTGGTCGAGCGCGACGACCCGGGTCTCCCCGGCCCCGTACGCCTTGACGACCTGTCGCGCTCGCGCGGCAACGGCCGTGCGCCCTCCGGTGCCCCCGTGCCTGGGAATGGTCACGGCCGATGTCATGACAAATCTCCTCTTGAGCTTATGAATGGATCTGCGCGGTGCCGCGCGGAATGACATGAGACGAGACACGCGCAACCGCGCCCCGTGAGTGAATGACTGGCTACGTCGACGAGTCTCGCTGCGGAGGCGTCCGGTCCGCGCTGGTGCCCGGCCCCCTCTTCCCCTGGGGAAAACCCCACCCCTTCCGCTGCGGCCGACACGACCCCCGTGCGTCCCGGCCGCTCCCCAGCGGCGTAAACCCAGGTTAAGGACGCCCCGCCGCCCACTCGTCCTCCGTCGGGACGAACCGTCCCCGAGCCCTTGTACGGAGGTACCCCTAGGTGCCGTCCACCGACGGGTGGACCCTTTCCGGGGGCCGGCTCCACCCTCCGGCGGACCGAGCTTCCGCCCTCCCGTCGCGTCAAGGTCAAGTGGGAAGCTTGCGTGCGGCGGACAACAGGCACGGGGAGGGAAACCTGTGGACCGTACGAAACCCGCGATACGCGACACAGCGCGGCACACCGGAACCGAGCGGCGCGGGGCCGTGGTCGCCGCGCTGATGCTGGCGATGGCGCTCGCCGCGCTCGACTCGACGATCGTGTCGACCGCCGTACCGCAGATCGTCGGCGACCTCGGCGGCTTCTCCGTCTTCTCCTGGCTGTTCTCCGGGTATCTGCTGGCCGTGACGGTGACGCTGCCCGTCTACGGCAAGCTCTCCGACACCTTCGGCCGCAAGCCGGTCCTGATCGCGGGCGCCTCGGTCTTCCTGCTCGGCTCGCTGTTGTGCGGCCTCGCCTGGAACATGGGGGCTCTGATCGCCTTCCGCATCGTGCAGGGCCTGGGCGGCGGCGCGCTCCAGGGCACGGTCCAGACGCTCGCCGCCGATCTGTACCCGCTCGAGGAACGCCCGAAGATCCAGGCCAAGCTGTCCACGGTGTGGGCGGTGTCCGCGATCGCGGGCCCGGCACTCGGCGGGATCCTCGCCGCGTACGCGGACTGGCGTTGGATCTTCCTCGTCAACCTGCCGATCGGGGCGCTCGCGCTGTGGCTGATCGTCCGCCATCTGCACGAAGCGCAGCGCGCGGCGCGCACCCGGCCCCGTGTCGACTGGGCGGGCGCGCTCGCGGTGTTCGCCTGCGGAGGTGTGCTGCTGACGGCGCTGGTGCAGGGCGGGGTGGCCTGGCCCTGGCTGTCGGCGCCCTCACTCGCGCTCTTCGGCACGGGGCTCGCGCTGATCGCGGTGGTGGTGGCGGTCGAGCGCCGTGCGGCGGAACCCGTCATCCCCGGGTGGGTGTGGCGGCGCCGTACGATCGCCGCGGTCAATCTGGCCCTCGGCGCGCTGGGGTTGCTGATGGTGGCACCGACGGTCTTCCTGCCGACGTACGCACAGGCGGTACTCGGCCTCGCCCCGGTCACGGCCGGATTCGTGCTGTCCGTCTGGACGGTGAGCTGGCCGTTGTCCGCGGCGCTGAGCCAGCACGTGTACCGGCGCATCGGCTTCCGCGACACGGCGATGCTCGGCATCGGCGCGGCGGCGCTGCTCCTGCTGGCCTTCCCCTTCCTGCCGTATCCGGGCGAGGCATGGCAACCGGCCCTGCTGATGCTGTTGCTGGGCGGTGCGCTCGGTCTGTTCCAGCTTCCGCTGATCGTCGGCGTCCAGTCGACGGTGGGCTGGGCGGAACGCGGCACGACGACCGCCTCGGTCCTGTTCTGCCGTCAGACCGGCCAGACCGTGGGGGCGTCGGTGTTCGGCGCGGTGGCCAACGGCGTGCTGTCCGCACGCCTGGGCGGCGTGGGCGACCTGGATTCGATCACGCGGGGCCTCGGCACCGGCGCTACGACCGAGACGACACGCCGCGCGATCGCGGCCGCGGTGCACACGGTGTACCTGGGCGCCTCGTGCGCGGCCGCGCTGGCCTTCGCGGTCCTGCTGTGCGTGGCACCGCGCCGCTTTCCGGTGCTGAAGAACACCGGGGACTGAAGAACACCAGAAGCATCCGGGGAAGGGAACCCCAGGGACGAGATCCCCGCGGGCGCACCCGAGTGCAACCCCTGTTCACGCTGATTCCCGTTCACCACCACCGGCATGGTCCCCATCCCGCTGGGCCTCGCCTACCGCTGGCCGGGCACGGTCGCCTCCGGCCGCCGCCAGGCCGCCGAGCAGCGCCGGCAGTACGAGGCGGTGGAGGGCTGGATCCTGGCGGGGGCGGTCCGCCGAAACGGCCGACCGGAAAGGACGGCTCCCGCCGGGTCCTCGTGGGCCCTACTCCGCGGCAGCCCGGCCGGTCAGCATGGCGAGGCTGTTGCGCACATGGTCCATCTGCGCCTGTACGCAGTCCCATGTCTCGCCGTGCTCCCGCAGCACCCGTTCCGTCTCCCGCGCGATACGGTCCTCCCGCAGCCGCGCCTCGGCGAGCAGCTCCGCGGCGCGCGCCTGGGCGTCCCGCTGCACTCTCCGGGACGACTCCCCGGCCTCGGCGAGCGCTCGTTCCGCCTCCGCCAGGGCGGCCTCCGCCTGCGCCACCCGCTGCGCCTCCCACGCCTGAAGCTCCGCGAGCCGTTCGGCCTCCGCGCGCTCCTCGCCCGCCCACTGTTCGCCGTGTTCCCGCTCCTGCTCGACGAGCAGGGACTCGGTGCGCTGCCGCACCTCCCGCAGCGCGGCGAGCGCCTCCGCACGCCCCTCCTTGACCTCGCGCCGCGCCGCGACCCGTACGTCGTCGGCCTTGGCCCGGGCCGCCAGCAGCCGGGTACGGATCCGCTCCTCGGCCTCACCGCGCACCTCGTCGGCGTACGCCTGCGCGGCCTCCCGTACCCGCCGCCCCTCCTCCTCCGCCTCCGCGACAAGGCGCGCCGCGTCCCGCCGGGCGCCCTCCCGTACAGCCTGGGCCTCCTCCTGCGCCAGGCCGAACACCCGCCGGGCCCCGTCGCCGAGCGCCTCATAGGTCTGCGGGGGCAGCTGCGCCACCGTCTCGCACAGCCGCGCCAGTTGGGCCTCCATGTCCCTGGCCAGCACGGTCAGCCGGGCGGCCCGCTCCCACGCGGCGTCACGCTCCCGCGAGAGGGCCGCGGTATACGCGTCGGCCTGGTCGGGACGGTAGCCGCGCCGCACGGACACAAAGCCGTGCGGCGACCCCGATGCGCTGCTCATCGTGGAACCCCTCTCCACCTGACCCACACGAAGCGACGATTCGCGCACATCCTTATGGATCAGACGGAAGCGTTCATAACACGACACTCCGTGCATAAGCAATGGACAAGGATGGGTCAGGAGGTGCTCGCGCGGTAGCGCGCGCGGTCGCACCGCAGGCCCCACACGCCGTCGCGCACCACAGCGCGCACAGGAACGCAACAGCCAAAAGGGCCGGGCCCGGTCGCACGAAGGAGTACGACGACCGGTCCCGGCCCTTGACGAGGCGTCAGCGGTGGTTTGTCACAGCAGACCGTCCCACATCTGCTCGAGCAGCACCGACCACCAGCTGTCCGGCGAAGCCAGCGCCGGCGGATCGAGGGAGGCCAGCTGGGCCTGGAAGTCGACGGTCCAGCGACCCGCCTGCTCCTGGTTGAGCCCGTACCTCAGCCGCCACATCCGGCCGAGCAGCGCCAGACAGCGCACGAACTCGGGCAGCCCCGTGTTCACGTACTGCGGCGGTACGGAAGCACCGCCCGGCCCGGCCTCCACCGGCACCGCGACGATGTTCGCCGTGCCGTACTGCACACAGATCGCCTTGCCGAAGTCGCTGCCGAGGACGAGGTACGAGCCCGCGTCCGAAGCCGGCTGCAACCCGCGCTCCTGCGCCAGTTCGGCCAGCGTCGGCACCGGACGGCCCGGCTGGGCCTGCGCCCAGAAGAACGGGCCCATGTCGAGCGGCAGTCCTGCCGCCACCAGGAGGTGCGCCACGATCGGCGGCACGCCCTGCCGGGAGACCGCCGCCTGTTCGAACCGGAAGACCCCCGGTCCGAAAGCCGCGGCCAGCTCCTGCGCGATGCCCTCCGGCGGGATCGGCGGCGCGGGCTGCACGGGCGGCAACGGCGCACGCACCGGACCCGGGCGGGCCGGGCCGTCCGCGACCTGGTGCAACTCGCCCTGGTGCACGAGCAGTTGCCGCATGCCCTGCTGACGCGAGGCATGGTCGGTGCCGTACGGGGCGATACTGGCGATCCGGGCCTGCGGCCAGTTCTCCCGGATCATGCGCGCGCAGTAGGCACCCGGCAGCTCGCACGACTCCAACTCCGTGTGCAGCTCCAGCACCTGGTCCGGCGGGACGTTCATGGCGCGCAGCTCGTGGAAGATCTGCCACTCCGGATGCGGGGTGCCCGGCGCGGAACGCCGGATCAGCTGCTGCTCGGAACCGTCCTGCGCGCGGTAGCGCAGCACGGCCTGATAGCCGGCGCCGACCGTAGGCGTGTTGCCCGGATAACCGTACGACGGCTGCTGCCCGGGCACCGACTGCGGAGCCCCCGGCGGCACACCCGGGACCACCAGGGGCGGGGGCGCACCCGGACCCCCCACAGGAGGTCCGGCCGGCACGGTCTCCGCGTGGTGCACGGCACCGGGGACGGCGGGAGCACCCGGCACACCGGGAGAGTTGGGCGCGCCCGGGACCACGGGAGCCGCGGGAGCACCCGGGCCACCCGCAGCGTCGGGCACGCCCGGAGCGCCCGAGCGCACGCCCGGACCGACGGGCGGACCTGCCAGCATCGTGGCCGCGTGGTCCTCACCGGTCGGCGTACCGGCCGACGGAGCCGGGGCGCCCGTCGGATGCGGCGCACCACCAGCGCGCGCGGCCCGCGGCGGCGGCGCCTTGCCGGTCGCCGCGTCGGCGATGTCCTCGGCGTTCGGCGCAAGCCCCCGCCCGGGCGCGGACGAACCGACCGGGGCCTGCGGCACACCCGGCGCCGAAACCCCCGGCACACCCGGAGCCTGCGGCCCACCAGCCGGAGGCGGCCCCGGAGGCGGAGGCGGCCCCTGCGGTACACCCGGCGCCGTAGCCACACCAGAAGCCACAGGCACACCCGGAGCCTGCGGCCCACCAGCCGGAGGCGGCCCCGGAGGCGGAGGCGGCCCCTGCGGCACATCCGGCGCCGCAGGCACACCGGGAACTCCCGGCACACCCGGAGCCTGCGGCCCACCAGCCGGAGGCGGCCCCGGAGGCGGAGGCGGCCCCTGCGGCACATCCGGCGCGGTAGCCACACCAGAAGCCATAGGCACACCCGGCCCGCTCTGACCACCGAGGCCACCTGAGCCGCCGGACCCACCCGACCCACCTCGAGGCGCATCACGCAGCGCGGTCTGCGCGTCCGACGCGGACGCGGGCGGCGGCGAACCGTCGTCGGCGTCGCTCAGCGACGGCGCGAACACGGTCGCCGGAAGCGGCACCGAACCGTCCTCGCCCACCCCGGCGTTGGTGTCCGTCCCCGTCCACGGCGTCGCCCCCTCGGGCACGCCGGGCGCCGCGTCGCGCACCTCGTCACCGCCCCCGGCCGCGGGCCACGCCGTCGCAGGCGCCGCACCCCCGCCCCCCGAGGACCCGGAAGAGGCGGCCTGAGACGAACCCCCACCCGCCGACGCCCCCGAGGCCGCACCGGACGGCACCCCGCCGCCCCGCGTCTGCCCCGGAACCCCCGCCCGGTCCGCCGCCTCCTGGAGCCACTCCGGCGGAGTCAACAGGAAGGACGTCTGATTCAGATCGGCCCGGGCAGCGGGCGCCGGCACCTGCTGCGCCGCCGCATCCCCCGTCCCGTACTCCTCCTCGTAACGGCGGATCACCTCACCCACCGGCAGGCCCGGCCACAGCGTCGCCTCACCGCTGTCACGGGCGATGACGAGCCGCTGCGCGCCCCCGTCCGACCGCGGCCCCTCGGCCCTGTCCTCCGCCCACACCACGAACCCGAGCCCGAACTCCCGTACCCGCACCTCACGATGCTGGTACGACGGAACGTCCCCGTTGATCCACTCTTCCGCGCGCTCCTGCGCCTGCGCGAACGTCACCATCGCCCGTACTCACTCCCCTGCCCCGGACGCCGGCGACACCGGCACCGCACGCGCGAACCCGCCGTCCACCATCAGATTCGCCACGGCCTCCAACTCCGGCGGACTGCCCGCGAGCCGGGACAGGAACCGGTCGAAGTCGTCACCGCACGGCAGCAGCAGCCGCTCCACCCGCTCGGCCGGCGTCCACGACGCATCCACGTCACGCGCATCGTCGTAGGCGCAGAACCAGACCGAACCGATCCGGTCGCCCTTCACCTTCACGGCCAGCAGACCGCCCTGCACGAAACCGACGCCCAGGTAGTCCTTCGTCAGATGGTCCCTCAGGCACTTGTTCACATACACCAGGTCGTTGACCGCCGCCTCGTCGCGCACCGTGAAGAACGGCTGGTCGACCAGCAGCCCCAACTCGGCGTCCAGCGCCGCCCCCACCGGCGCACACCCACCCGCCGCCTTCAAAAACGACCGGTACGCACCCGGCAGCCGGTAGCCGAGATCCTCTTCCACACCCTGGACCTGCTGCTCCGTCACCGCCACCGACGACTTCGGCAGCCCGAAGTGCGCCGGACGCGTCTCCTGCAACGGCCGCGTCCCCCGCTTACCCTGGTCGACGGCCGCCGTCGCGATCCCACCGTGGTGCCGCAGCAACGCCTTCACCTCGACCGGCACCAGCTCCAGCCGCCGGGACCCGCGAACGTGATGCCACGTCCAGCCATGCGGCGTCGCCACCGCCTGAACCGTGTCCCACAACTCGTGCCCGGACGCCGCCAGCGCCGCGTTCGCCGACACATAGTCCGTCAGCCGCAACTCGTCCACACCGAAACCCTCCGGCGGCTCCGCGATCTCCGCCGCCGCCCGGGCGTACGGCGAGAAGTCCGGGTAGCCGTACTCGTCCACCCGCACCCCCCTCGGATGGCGAGCGGCCCGGACCGGATCCGGAAAGTGCACGACCTGGCCCGCGTAGGCCGCGTTGGGCGGCGCGGCGCGTCCCCCGGCCTGGCGGCCGGGAGGTACCCCCAGCCCGAGCCGACCTGTCGTCATGGCGGTTGCCCCCTGCGGCATTCTGTCTGGCCTCTACGGCGGTGTCGTTGGCGGACGTCGACAGCCTATGCGGTACCTCGACACCGGTCACCGGGCCACCGAATCCACCCCCGCCGGTACCGTGACCAGCGGTCACCCGGACGTGACCGTACGCCGAAGCCCTGGCGTGTCGCGGTGCCCCAGCTTCCGCACCGGCCACGGCATTTGGCAGTCTGTGTCCCGCCCGGGGGATGCAAGGGAGGGGAAGACGAACCATGAACGCGACACAAACAGACACGTCGGGCGACCCGCGCATCGGCTGGAGCACCACCGAGACCGGCCCCACCCCCACCCTCCGCCACCGCCGCGACGGCATACTCCCCACCGTCGCCGCCGCCCTCTCCGTCCGCGGCGCCACCCTCACCGGCACCGCCGCACGCGGCGACCAGCCACCCGCCCTGCACCCGCTCGTCCAGGACTTCCTCGACAGCCTCACCAGCGGCCAGCGCGACCGCTTCACCGGGCGGTGCGCCGAAGCGATCCTCATCTCCCGCCACATCACCGCCGCCGACGCCACCCGCAGCAAACGCGCCGCCCGCAAACCGATGACCAACGGCGAGGCCCGCAAAGCCCTCAAGCAGGCCAAACTCACCGCCCGCCGCATCCGTGAGGACGGCGACCCACTGCACGGCAGCTTCGCCGAGCCCTGCCGCGCCTGCACCGCACTCAGCAACCACTTCGGCGTACGCATCGTCGACCCCACTGCGCAGGACTGACACTCCCCGCCCCAAACCACCGCACACCGCACGACGGCGCACGCAGCCCGTCCACGGCACTCGACGAACGAAGGGCAGATGCACGCCGACCGCTCCTCCTCCCCCAAGCTCTCGACTCCGCTCGAGCAGGGGGGAACCCCCTCACGCTTCCCCGCACCCGTGGACGCGGCCCTGCGCGCCGCCGGCTGGCAACCGGGCCGCTGGAACATAAAACAGGCGGAACTCTGGGCCGACACCCTGCGCGGCCACACCTCACCGGCGGGCCACCGGCACGCGGTGTTCCCCGCCGCCGTCGAGGCGTGGGCGGAATTCGGGGACCTACGCATCACCGCACAGGGCCCCGGCCGCCAGCTCGCCCCCGCCACCCTCCACCTGGACCCCCTGCACGGCCTCCACATGGCCCGCACCCTCGGCGACCTCGGCCGCGCCCTCGACACCGACGTCTGCCCCCTCGGCGAGGAATCCGACAGCCGCACCCTGCTCGCCATCGACACCGAAGGCCGCGTCTACGCCCTCGACCACACCGGCGACTGGTACCTCGGCCCCGACATCGACCACGGCCTCACCACCCTGCTGACGGGCCTCGAACCGGTACGCCTCACCGCCGGATGACAGCACAAGCCGCGCGCCGTACGGCCGGCCGTACGACGCCCCGCTACGCCGCCACCGCCGGAATCACCGCCGACACCCGGAACCCGCCCGCATCCGTCGGCCCCGACACGAACACCCCGCCCAGCGCGCTGACCCGCTCCTTCATCCCCACCAGGCCATTGCCCCCACTGGGCAGCCGCGCGGCCTGAGCCGACCCCGGCTCCGGCGGCGGCTCGTTCTCCACCTGCATCGCGATCTCCGCCGCACGATGCGCGAGCCGCACATGCGTCTTCGCGCCCGCCGCATGCTTGTGCACGTTGGTCAGCGCCTCCTGCACCACCCGGTACGCGGTCTGCTCGACCTCCCGCGCGTACGACCGCACCTCGCCCTCGACCGACAGGTTCACGACCATCCCGGCCGCGGCCGACTGCCCGATCAACTCCTCCAGCTCCGCCAGACACGGACCCTCGGAGGACTCCTCGACGAGCCGCGACGCCACCGCGGCCGCCGCCCCCACCGCCGCCAAGGGCATCGCGGGTCGGTCAGGCCGCCCCACGGCCCCCTCCCCCGTCCGCAGCACCCCGAGCATCTCCCGCAACTCGGTCAGCGCCTGCCGCCCCATGTCCCCGACCAGCGCCGCGTTCTTCACCGCCTTCTCGGGATCCTTCCGCGCCACCGCCTGGAGCGCGGCGGCGTGCACGACCATGAGGCTCACCCGGTGCGCCACGACGTCGTGCATCTCCCGGGCGATCCGGGTCCGCTCCTCGTTCCTCGCCCACTCGGCCCGCTCCTCCGCCCGCTCCGCGAGCAGCATCAGCTCCCGCTCCAGCGAGTCGGCCCGCTCCCGCAGACTCTCCATCAGCCGCCGCCGGGCGCCGATGTAGAGCCCGAGCAGTACCGGCGGCGCCGTCATGCCCAGCGCCGTGGTGACGGACAGGAAGGGAATGAACCCCCCGGCGATCGACAGATCCCCCCGCACCAGACCCTGATGGGCCCGCACGTACGTCACGACGAACATCCCGACGAACGACATGCCCGCGAGGGCGGCGGTGATCCGCCGGGGCAGCTCCGAGGCGGCCAGGGTGTACAGCCCGACCACACCCATCAGAAACCCCATCTGGGCGGGCGTGATCGCGATGGACACCAGCACGACGGCGATCGGCCACCGGCGCCGAAGCAGCAGGGTGACACCGGCGAACAACCCGAACACCGTCCCCACGGGGACGGGCAGGCCGGCGTCCCGCGAGAACTGGATCCCCTCGACCGCGCACTCCAAGGCGGACAGCGCGGCGAGTGAGATGTCGAGCACGGCACTGCGCCACCGCACCCACCACCAGGGGCCTTCCCCGGCCCCGGCGTGGACTTCCCCCGTCGTGGTCATGGCTCCAGCCTACGGGCGCGGGGCGGGGGTTTTCCGGTGAGTTTCCACTGCCGCGTCACACCACACTCCGTAATCGAACAGAAGCGAAACCGTCCGGAATCCCTCGAACTGCTGAATCGCACACCGTTCGACCCCGGAAGCCGGGATTCCACCCGAGGTTATGCCTATGGCACGAGCAGAGGGCAGGTACGCGGACGTCGAGGCGCTACGGGAGCGGGCGATGTCGCTGCGACGAGCCGGCCACAGCCTTCGGCAGATCCGCGACGAACTGAAGATCTTCAACAACGACCTCCTCAGCCGGCTGGTGCGGGGCGAGCCCCCACCGGCCTGGACGAAGCGCCCGAACGCCAAGGACGACCTGCGCGAGAGGGCGAGGGAGCTGCGACTCCAGGGCTGGACGTACGACCGCATCGAGGCGGAGCTCGGATGCTCCAGGAGTTCGGTCTCACTGTGGGTACGGGACCTGCCGAGGCCCGAACCTCGCCATACCCCGGAGGAACAGCAGGCCCTGATGCGCGAGGGGCTGGCGAGGCGCCGCGCCGCAGAGCACGACGACCGCAGGAAAGCCAAGTTCGCAGCGTATGGCGAGATCGCAGAGCTGACGGACCGCGAACTCTTCATGGCGGGAGTCGCGCTGTACTGGGCCGAAGGCGCGAAGAGCAAGCCGTACGACCGACGCGAGCGGGCCATCTTCGTCAACAGCGACCCGGGAGTGATCCAGACCTACCTCGCGTGGCTCGACCTGCTCGAGGTGGACCGGAAGCGCCTGGGCTTCCGAGTACTCATCCACGAATCCGCCGATGTCGAGGCGGCGCATCGTCACTGGGCCGCTGTCGCCGACGTCGACGTGTCGGACTTCGCGAAACCGACGCTCAAGAAGCACAACCCGAAGACGGTCCGCAAGAACACCGGCGACGACTACCACGGCTGCCTGGCCATCTCTGTAGCCAAGAGCGCCCATCTGTACAACCGCATCGAGGGCTGGTGGGAGGGAATCGTGGCCCAAGCGCAGGCACGTCTCCGGTAAGGTCTGAAGCGCTGTCCCCCGTGGTGTAACTGGCAGCACACTGGTTTTTGGTACCAGCAGGACAAGGTTCGAATCCTTGCGGGGGAGCCACAGCACACAAGACCCAGGTTCGGGCCCTGACAGCACCGTCAGGGCCCGCTCTCATGTCACCCCAGGAACACCCCGGTATCCTGCGGATGTCCACCCCACCCCATGAAGCCGAAGGGCATCCCGTGAGCGCCATCCGCCCGGCCGCCGTCGTCGTTCTCGCAGCGGGTGAGGGCACCCGTATGAAGTCGGCCACACCCAAGGTCCTGCACGACATCTGCGGCCGTTCCCTCGTCGGGCATGTGCTCGCCGCCGCACGCGAGTTGAATCCCGAGAACCTCGTCGTCGTCGTGGGCCACGCCCGGGAGCAGGTCGGCGCCCATCTCGCCGAGATCGACGCGGGCGCCCGCACGGCCGTCCAGGCGGAGCAGAACGGCACCGGCCACGCCGTGCGTATGGCTCTGGAGGAGCTGGGCGGGTCCGTCGACGGGACCGTGGTCGTCGTGTGCGGCGACACCCCGCTGCTCACCGGCGAAACGCTCCGCCGCCTGGCCGGCGCGCACGAGGAGGACGGCAACGCGGTCACGGTGCTGACCGCGGAGGTCCCCGACGCCACCGGCTACGGCCGTATCGTCCGGGACGACACGGGTGCTGTCACCGCCATCGTCGAGCACAAGGACGCCTCCGACGCCCAGCGCGCGATCCGTGAGATCAACTCCGGGGTCTTCGCCTTCGACGGGCAGCTCCTCGCCGAGGCCCTGAAGAAGGTCAGGACCGACAACAGCCAGGGTGAGGAGTACCTGACGGATGTGCTCGGGATCCTGCGGTCGGCCGGGCACCGGGTCGGCGCGTCCGTCGCGGGCGACCACCGGGAGATCGCCGGTATCAACAACCGGGTGCAGCTGGCCGAGGCTCGCCGGATTCTCAACGACCGGCTGCTGACCGAGGCGATGCTGTCGGGGGTCACGATCGTCGACCCGGCGACCACGTGGGTCGATGTGACGGTCACCTTCGAGCAGGACGCGGTGGTGCAGCCGGGGACGCAGCTGACCGGGGCGACGCACCTCGGCGAGGGTGCCGAGGTGGGACCGAACTCGCGGCTGAAGGACACCCGGGTGGGTGCGGGGGCGCGGGTGGACAACACGGTCTCCGACGGTGCGGTCGTGGGGCCGCAGGCGTCGGTGGGCCCGTACGCGTATCTGCGGCCCGGTACGCGTCTTGGTGTGAGGTCCAAGGTCGGTACGTATGTGGAGACCAAGAACGCCTCGATCGGCGAGGGCACGAAGGTGCCGCATCTGTCGTATGTGGGGGACGCGACGATCGGTGAGTACACGAACATCGGTGCGGCGAGCGTCTTCGTGAACTATGACGGAAAGGACAAACACCACACCACGGTGGGGTCCCACTGCCGTACCGGTTCGGACAACATGTTTGTGGCTCCTGTCACGGTCGGGGACGGTGCGTACACCGCCGCGGGGTCCGTGATCACGAAGGATGTGCCGCCCGGTTCGCTGGCCGTGGCCCGTGGCCAGCAGCGGAATATCGAGGGTTGGGTGGCTCGTAAGCGTCCGGGGAGCGCGGCCGCGAAGGCTGCCGAGGCGGCTTCCCGGGAGCCGGATGGAGAAGACTGAGCGGAAACAGGTGCGTCTGACACGGCGTACCGTGATAAGTGCATACCCGCACCCCCACCAGCCGAGACGGTCGCTCGCTTCCCGCGGACGCGGGCTGCGCGAGGCCTCTTTGCACCGAGCTGAGAACACCTCTGAGGAGACAGTGCTGTGACCGGGATCAAGACGACCGGCAAGAAGAAGTTGATGTTCTTCTCCGGCCGCGCCCACCCCGAGCTTGCCGAGGAGGTCGCCCACCAGCTGGGTGTCGGGGTCGTCCCGACGAAGGCCTTCGACTTCGCGAACGGTGAGATCTACGTTCGTTATCAGGAGTCGGCGCGCGGTGCCGACTGCTTCCTGATCCAGAGCCACACGGCTCCGATCAACAAGTGGATCATGGAGCAGTTGATCATGATCGACGCGCTGAAGCGCGCGTCGGCCCGTTCCATCACGGTGATCGTGCCCTTCTACGGTTACGCGCGGCAGGACAAGAAGCACCGGGGACGTGAACCGATTTCGGCGCGTCTGATCGCGGACCTGATGAAGACGGCCGGTGCGGACCGCATCCTCACGGTGGATCTGCACACGGACCAGATCCAGGGTTTCTTCGACGGCCCGGTGGACCACCTGTTCGCACTGCCGCTGCTGGCGGACTACGTGGGCCAGAAGGTGGACCGCGACAAGCTGACCGTGGTGTCGCCGGACGCGGGCCGGGTGCGGGTCGCCGACCGTTGGTGCGACCGTCTGGGTGCGCCACTGGCGATCGTGCACAAGCGGCGTGACAAGGACGTGGCGAACCAGGTGACGGTGCACGAGGTCGTCGGTGATGTGAAGGGCCGTATCTGTGTCCTGGTCGACGACATGATCGACACGGGTGGCACGATCTGTGCGGCTGCGGATGCGCTGTTCGCGCACGGCGCGGAGGACGTGATCGTGACGGCCACGCACGGTGTGCTGTCCGGTCCGGCCGCGGACCGTCTGAAGAACTCGAAGGTGAGCGAGTTCGTGTTCACGAACACGCTGCCGACGCCGGGTGAGCTGGAGCTGGACAAGATCACGGTGCTGTCGATCGCGCCGACGATCGCGAGTGCGGTGCGTGAGGTGTTCGAGGATGGCTCGGTGACGAGCCTGTTCGACGAGCAGTGAGGACGCCCGGCGCCGCTGTGCGGCCGGTGATCCTGCCCGGCCGGTGATCCTTTTGGGTGCGGCCTCCCCTCCGAGTAGACTGCTCGAGTTGCTCGGCGAGGGAGGCCGTACTCATTGCGGTACGGCGGTCCGTAATCGACGCGCTCTTCGTAGCAGGCCGTTCGTGGCCGGGTGACCACGTCCGTCCACTGATTTCTACGAGGAGTGAAGATGTCCGAGGTCAAGATCGCCGCGCAGACGCGCACCGAGTTCGGTAAGGGTGCCGCGCGCCGTGTCCGTCGTGAGAACAAGGTTCCCGGTGTGCTGTACGGCCACGGTTCGGACCCGCTTCACCTGACGCTGCCGGGTCACGAGCTGCTGATGGCGCTGCGTACGCCGAACGTCCTGATCTCGCTGGACATCGACGGCAAGACCAGCGAGCTGGCGATCCCGAAGGCCGTGCAGCGTGACCCGCTGAAGGGCTTCCTGGAGCACGTCGACCTGCAGCTGGTCAAGCGCGGCGAGAAGGTCACCGTCGAGATCCCGGTCCACACCGAGGGCGAGCTCGCCGCGGGTGGCAACCTGCTGGAGCACGTCCTGAACGCGCTGCCGGTCGAGGCCGAGGCCACGCACATCCCGGAGGCGCTCACCGTCTCGGTCGAGGGTCTGGCGGCCGGCGCCTCGGTCCACGCCAAGGACATCACCCTGCCGAGCGGTGTGACGCTGGCCGTCGACGAGGACGCCGTGGTGCTCCAGGTCCTGGCCGCGCAGGCCGAGGAGGCCCCGGAGGGTGCGGAGGCCGAGGGCGAAGAGGCCGCCGAGGCCTGATCCTCACCGTCATCGTTTCGTCAGCCGCTGTTCCCGGGAGGGGCAGCGGCTGGCGCGTATCAAGGAGACATGGACGTGACGACCGACGCGGGCGGTCCCTGGCTGGTGGTGGGTCTCGGCAATCCGGGGCCCGATTACGCGATGAACCGGCACAATGTCGGGTTCATGGTGGCCGATCTGCTGGCGGAGCGGATCGGGGGGAAGTTCAAGCGGGCCGGCAAGGCGCAGGCGCAGGTCGTGGAGGGCCGGATCGGTCCGCCGGGTCCGGCGAACCGCCGGGTGATCCTGGCGAAGCCGATGTCGTACATGAATCTGTCGGGTGGCCCGGTGAACGCGCTGCGGGACTTCTACAAGGTGCCGGTGGGGAATGTCGTGGCGGTGCACGACGAGCTGGACATCGACTACGGGACGCTGCGTCTGAAGCTGGGCGGCGGCGACAACGGGCACAACGGGCTGAAGTCGATCACGAAGGCGATAGGTGCGGACTATCACCGGGTGCGGTTCGGGATCGGGCGTCCTCCGGGGCGTATGCAGGTCGCGGATTTCGTGCTGAAGGACTTTTCGTCGGCGGAGCGCAAGGAGCTGGACTACTTCGTGGACCGTGCGGCGGACGCGGTGGAGTGTCTGGTGATCGAGGGGCTTGAGCGGGCGCAAAGCACGTACAACTCCTGACTTGTCCGTCCGCCGTGCGGCGCGGAGTTGACCGGGCGTGCGGGCATGACCAAGGATCGCCGCCATGCCTTCTGCCGTCTCCTCCTCTCAGGGTGCCGTCGCGGTCGTGCGGTTCGGGCGGCTCGCGGCGATGGGTGCGGTCGCCGCGCTGATCCTCGTGGCCGGTGTCTGGGGTTCGTGGGACACCGCGCAGTACGCGATGCTGACCAAGGGCCGCGAGCAGGGCACGATGACGGTGGCCGGGTGTTCCGGCGGTGTGTGCAGCGGCCCGTATGTGCCGTCGTCCGAGGGGTCGACGGCTCGGAAGCGTGTGGTGATCGGCGACTCGGTGGCCGTGCGGCGGGGTGAGGTCCTCGCGGTGGTGGTGAAGTCGGGTTCCGACGAGGTGGTGCGGACGGGTCCGGCGGGCGTGCTGTATGCCTGGCTTCCGCTGGCCGGTTCGCTGCTCCTGGCTTCGGTGGTGGTGGCGGGGGGGTTGCGGATGACGCGTACGGCCTGGGTGATGGCGGGGTCGGGGGTCGCGTTGCTGACGGCGACGTTCTTCGCCTTGCAGTAGGTCCGGCGCCCCTCATGGTGCAGGCCCTCATGGGGCCGGTGCACAGGACGGTGCCCCCGTACGACGTACGGGGGCACCGTCCTGTGCGGCGGTGGGGGTTCAGCCGGTGTTGCGCAGGCCGGCCGCCACGCCGTTGACCGTCAGCAGCAGGGCTCGGGCGAGCAGCGGGTCGGGTTCGCCGCCGCTTGCGGCGGCGTCGCGCTGGCGCTTGAGCAGGGCGACCTGGAGGTAGGAGATCGGGTCGAGGTAGGCGTCGCGGATGGCGAAGGTCTGCTTGAGGACGGGCTGGGCGTCCAGCAGTTCCCTCTCACCGGTGATCCGCAGGATCTCGCGGACGGTCAGCTCGTGTTCGGCCTGGATCGTCTCGTAGACGTGCTTGAGTTCGTCCGGGACGAGGGTGTCCACGTAGTGGCGCGCGATCCGCAGGTCGGTCTTCGCGAGGGTCATCTCGACGTTGGAGATGAAGTTGCGGAAGAAGTGCCACTGTTCGTGCATCTCGTCGAGCACGGTGTCGAGGCCGGCCTCGCGCAGTGCCTTGAGGCCGGAGCCGACGCCGTACCAGCCGGGGACGATCTGCCGGGACTGGGTCCAGCCGAACACCCACGGGATGGCGCGCAGCCCGTCGAGGCCGGCGCCGGAGTCGGGGCGGCGGGAGGGGCGGGAGCCGAGGTGGAGGTCGGCGAGCTGGTCGACGGGGGTGGAGGCGAAGAAGTAGGCGGGCAGGTCGGGGTCCTCGACCAGCCCACGGTAGGCGGCGTGGGCGGCGTCGGAGACGACGTCCATGGCGGCGTCCCAGCGGGCGAGGGCCTCGTCGGACTGGCGGGGTGCGGTGTGCAGGGCGGAGGCCTGGAGGGTGGCGGCGACCGTGAGTTCCAGGTTCTCCCGGGCGAGGGAGGGGATGAGGTACTTGTCGGAGATGACCTCGCCCTGTTCGGTGACCTTGATCTCGCCTTCGAGGGTGCCCCAGGGCTGGGCGAGGATCGCGTCGTGGGTGGGGCCGCCGCCCCGGCCGACGGTGCCGCCGCGGCCGTGGAAGAGGCGCAGGCGTACGCCGTAGCGGTGGGCGACGTCGCGCAGGCGGCGCTGGGCGCGGTGGATCTCCCACTGGCTGGTGGTGATCCCACCGAACTTGGAGGAGTCGCTGTAGCCGAGCATGACCTCCTGGACGTCGCCGCGCAGGGCGACGAGGCGCCGGTAGGAGGGGTCGGCGAGCATGTCCTCGAGGATGGTGTCGGCGGCCTTGAGCTCGTCGGTGGTCTCCAGGAGGGGGACGATGCCGATCTTCGCCCAGCCGGCGTGCAGGTCGACGAGGCCGGCCTCGCGGGCGAGGACGGCGGCGGCGAACACGTCGTCGGCGCCCTGGCACATGGAGATGATGTAGGACTCGACGACCTCGGGGCCGAAGACGTCCAGGGCCCGCTTGACCGTCTCGAAGACGCCGAGGGTCTTGGCGCCGGCTGCGTCGAGGGGGGCCGGGGTGGGGGCGAGGGGGCGCCGGGAGCGCAGTTCCTTGGCGAGCAGCTTGTACCGGTACTCGCGGGGCATGTCGTCGTAGCGCCAGGATTCCTCGCCGAGCCGGTCGAAGAGCTGGCCGAGGGCGTGGTGGTGGGCGTCGGCGTGCTCGCGGACGTCCATGGTGGCGAGCTGGAGGCCGAAGGCGGCGAGGGTGCGGATGGTGCGGGCGAGGTGGCCGTCGGCGAAGAGGTGGCCGCGGTGGGCGCGCAGTGAGGTCTGGATGACCCGCAGGTCGTTCAGGAGCTCGGTGGTGCCGAGGTAGTCGCGTCCGGGCTGGTGCGCGGTGCCCTTTGCGAGGCGCTTCTTGGTGTTGGCGAGCTTCTGGCGGATGCAGGTCGCCTTGAGGCGGTAGGGCTCTTCGGCGTTGAGGCGCTTGTAGCGGGGGCTGATGCCGGGCAGCCGGTCCAGGTCGGCCTTGAGGGAGTCGAGGAGTTCCTCGGTGGCGCCGGTGTAGCGGATGGACTGGGAGAGCAGGCCGCGCAGCTCGTCGATCATCTCCAGCGCGTCGTTGATGCCGTGCTCGTGCTGGAGGATGAGCACGTCCCAGGTGACCTCGGGGGTCACGTTGGGGTTGCCGTCGCGGTCGCCGCCGATCCAGGTGCCGAAGGTGAGGGGGCGGGTGTCGTCGGGCAGCTTGACGCCGACGCGCTCCAGTTCGGCGGTGAGGTCCTCCAGGACGTCGCCGACGGCGCCGGCGTGCAGTTCGTCCAGGTAGTAGATGGCGTTGCGGGCCTCGTCGGCGGGTTCCGGCCGGACGACTCTGAGTTCGTCGGTCTGCCAGACGAGGTCGATGTTCTCGGCGAGCCGGGTGTCGTGGCGGCGGCGGTCGCTGTCCAGGACCGGGGTCTCCAGGAGCGCGGCGACGCGCCGGAGCTTGTTGAGGACGGACCGGCGGGCGGCCTCGGTGGGGTGCGCCGTGAAGACCGGGCGTACGTTGAGGTGGCGGACGGTGTCGCGGAGGTGCTCGGCGTCGGCGTCCTTGAGCCGGTCGGCGGTGCGGGCGAGGAGTCCGCCCTCGGCGGCGCGCTTGGCGCGCAGTTCGCGGCCCCGGTGCACCTGCTCGGCGACGTTCGCCAGGTGGAAGTAGATGGAGAAGGCGCGCACCAGCTTGGCTGCGGTCTCCAGTTCGGTGCCGCGCAGTAGTTCCGCGGCGGCTTCCCCGTCCTCGCGGGTCAGCCGGCGGACCCGCTCGACCAGCTCCAGGAGCTCGGGGCCCTCCTGTCGGACGAGGGTCTCGCCGAGCAGATCACCCAGTCGGCGGATGTCGGCGCGCAGCTCGCTGCTGGTCGTGGTGGTCTGGTCGTCGGCACTGCTCACAGGTGCGGCTCCTTGCGGTAATCAGGAGGTGCGTCGCGTCAGCGACTCCCTGGAAGGGCGGTGGTGGGCGACGGGTGTGGGTCGTCTGGGAGGGGACCCGGACGGGTGCCGCGCGGCGCATGCCGCATACGGACCGGGCATCCGGGAAGAAAACAGAGCGGACCGCGCTGTCCGACCAACTCCAAGGATAGGTGTCCACGCGGACGCGCAGGCCCACGGGCTCTTGCCGCGGGCATCGCACTGCCATACTTACGACGCCGTAGGTTACGGAACCGTAGGGTCTCCCGTCAGATCCGGGGAGCACTCTGGGCCCGTTTCCCGGCCACCCGCCTCGACCCTCGACCCCCCAGGGGACGCCCATGACCACAAGCTCCGATGTGATCGAAGACGCGCCGGAGGCGAACGACGACTCTCTGCTGCCCTCGGCGACGCTGGGTGGCGAGAAGAAGGGCTCGATCGAGCAGATCACCCTGCTGCTGTTCATCACCGTCCCGTTCCTGGCGCTCGTCGCGGCGGTGCCGCTGGCCTGGGGATGGGGTGTGAGCTGGCTCGATCTGGGCCTGCTGGTCTTCTTCTACTATCTGGGCTGCCACGGCATCACGATCGGTTTCCACCGCCACTTCACCCATGGCTCGTTCAAGGCGAAGCGGCCTCTGAAGATCGCTCTGGCGATCGCGGGGTCGATGGCCGTGGAGGGGCCGCTGGTGCGCTGGGTCGCCGATCACCGCAAGCACCACAAGTTCTCGGACGCCGAGGGCGACCCTCATTCTCCGTGGCGTTACGGGGAGACGGTCCCGGCGCTGATGAAGGGCCTGTGGTGGGCTCACATCGGCTGGATGTTCGACGAGGAGCAGACCCCGCAGGACAAGTACGCGCCTGACCTGATCAAGGACCCGGCGCTGCGGACGGTCTCCCGCCAGTTCGTGCTGTGGACGGCCCTGTCGCTGCTGCTGCCGCCGCTGATCGGCGGTCTGGTGACGATGTCCTGGTGGGGCGCGTTCACGGCGCTCTTCTGGGGGTCCCTCGTCCGGGTGGCGCTGCTGCACCATGTGACCTGGTCGATCAACTCGATCTGCCACGCGGTGGGCAAGCGCCCGTTCAAGTCGCGGGACCGCTCGGGGAATGTCTGGTGGCTGGCGGTCCTGTCGTGCGGCGAGTCGTGGCACAACCTGCACCACGCGGATCCGACCTCGGCGCGGCACGGTGTGGAGCGGGGCCAGCTGGACTCCTCCGCGCGGATCATCCGCTGGTTCGAGCAGCTGGGATGGGCGTACGACGTGCGGTGGCCGTCACGCTCGCGTATCGATTCCCGCCGCAGCGCCGACAGGGAAGGCTCCCGGGACGGGAGGGCGACCGCCGGCACGGCATGATTGACGGTGTGGTGACCGACTCCTCCAGCACTCCCAGCACCGACAAGCCGCGGCGGACCCGCCGTACCCGGATGACGGGGGCGGAGCGTCGCCAGCAGCTGCTGGAGATCGGTCGCACGCTGTTCGCCGCGAAGGGGTTCGAGGGCACGTCGGTGGAGGAGATCGCGGCGAAGGCCGGGGTCTCCAAGCCGGTGGTCTACGAGCACTTCGGCGGCAAGGAGGGCCTGTACGCGGTGGTGGTGGACCGCGAGATGCGGCGCCTGCTGGACATGGTGACGAGTTCGCTGACGGCGGGGCACCCGCGGGAGCTGTGCGAGCAGGCGGCGTTCGCGCTCCTCGACTACATCGAGGAGTACACGGACGGCTTCCGCATCCTGGTCCGCGACTCGCCGATCCCGCAGTCGACAGGCTCCTTCGCGTCCCTGATCTCGGACATCGCCACGCAGGTGGAGGACATCCTCGGCCGCGAGTTCAAGAGCCGCGGCTTCGACCCGAAGCTCGCCCCGCTGTACGCGCAGGCGCTCGTCGGCATGGTGGCGCTGACGGGCCAGTGGTGGCTGGATGTGCGCCGCCCGAAGAAGGCCGAGGTGGCGGCGCATCTGGTGAATCTGGCGTGGCACGGGCTGGACGGTCTTGAGCCGAAGCCTCGGCTGATAGGTCATCGCAAGAGCTGAGGGCTCCGGCCGCGTGGTCACCCGTGGACGTACGCCGTCACCGGCATCCATCACGACAAGCTCGAACTCTCGGTGCCGTTCGACATCGGCATCGACATCACCCTGAACGCGCTCAGAGAGCTGTAGCCAGCGGCTCCAGGAACTCCAGCCGGTTTCCCACGGGGTCCTGCGAATAGAACCGGCGGTGGCCCGGCAGGGCGTCGTCCCAGGCCACCACCGCCCCGCGCGCCGTGAGCCGCTCCGCGTACGCCTCGATCCCGGTCACCCGCAGCCCCGGGTGCGCCTTCCGCGCGGGCCGGAAGTCCTCCTCGATGCCCAGGTGCAGCCGCACGGCGCCCGCCTCGAACCAGCAGCCGCCGCGCGCGGCGAGGACCGGCGGCTTGGGGATCTCGGTCATGCCGAGGACGTCGGAGTAGTACGCCCGCAGCAGGTCCTCGGAGCCGGGCGGGGCCGCCAGCTGGACATGGTCGACGGCGGTCAGCACGGCTCACGCCTCCTTCGTGGCGACGGCGAAGACACGGCGGAACGGGAACACCGTGCCGTGGTCGCCGGCCGGGTACGCCTCGCGCAGAGCCGTGCGGTAGTCGGTGAGGAACTCCTCCGCGTCGTCGCCCAGCTCGGTGAGGACCGGCCGCAGTCCGGTGCCCTTTACCCAGTCCAGGACCGGGTCCTCGCCCTCGAGCAGATGCAGATACGTCGTCTCCCAGACGTCCGCCGCGCAGCCGAGGCCGGTGAGGTGCTCGAGATAGGCGCGGGGCGTGAGCACGGCCTCCTCGTGGCGCAGGGTGCCGGCGAGACGGTCCTTCCAGCGGGCGGAGTGGGCGAGTTCCCGCATGAGCCGGTGGCTGGGGGAGTCGAAGTTCCCGGGGACCTGGAAGGCGAAGGTGCCGCCCGGCTTGAGGGCCGCCACCCAGTCGGGGAAGCGCCCGGCGTGTCCGGGCACCCATTGCAGGGTGGCGTTGCTGATGATCAGGTCGTACGGCTCCGGAGGCGTCCAGGTGCGGGCGTCGGCGTGGGCGAAGTCGAGGCGGCCGCCGGCCTCGGTCGGGCCTTCGTGGTGGGTGTGGGCCCGGTCCAGCATCTCGGGCGAGTTGTCGTAGCCGGTGATGTGGGCGGTGGGCCAGCGGTCGGCGAGCAGGGCGGTGGCGTTGCCGGGGCCGCAGCCGAGGTCGGCGATGCGGGGCGGGTGGCCGGGCAGTGAGGGGACGCGGGCGAGCAGGTCGACGAAGGGGCGGGCGCGGTGGCCGGCGTGGCGCAGGTACTGGGCGGGGTCCCAAGTGGGCGCGACAGGCATGGGGGGGCCTCCTCGTGGTGAACGGCTCGACGTCCTCGTACGGAGGCGTCGCCCCCGTTTGACGACGCCTCCGTACGCAGGCTCATCCTCGTACCTCGACTATCTCGACGTCAAGAGACTCCACATCAAGAGACTTCATGTCGACACAACCACTACACTGATCGTCATGGAGGACGAGGTCGATCGGCTGGTCGCGGCATGGCGCCGGGAGCGCCCGGACCTCGACGTGGAACCGCTCGAGGTCCTCAGCCGGGTGAGCAGGCTGGCACGGCATCTCGACCGTGCGCGCCGGCTGGCGTTCTCCGAGCACAGCCTGGAGCCCTGGGAGTTCGACGTCCTCACCGCGCTCCGCCGGGCCGGTACCCCCTATCAGCTCTCCCCCGGCCAGCTGCTGACCCAGACCCTGGTCACCTCGGGCACGATGACCAACCGCATCGACCGCCTGGCGAAGAAGGGACTGGTCGAGCGGTTGCCCGATCCCAGCGACCGCCGCGGCGTCCTGGTGCGCCTGACCGACGAGGGCCGGGACCGGGCGGACCAGGCGCTCGCCGGGCTGCTCGACCAGGAGCGCGCGATCCTGTCGGAGCTGAGCTCGGCCCAGCGCGGTGAACTGGCCGCGCTGCTACGCCAGCTGACCGCCCCGTTCGACAACATCCCCGGCTAGGTCGGTCACATCCCCGGCCAGGTCGGCGGGCCCGACCCCGGCGCGGCGGGCGAGGGCGACGGCTGCGAGGGTGGAGTGCACGCCCAGCTTCCCCAGCACGTTCTGCATATGGGTGCGGACGGTGTGCGGGGAGAGGAACAGCCGCTCGGCGACGGCCTTGCGGCCGAGCCCGGCGACCATGCACCGCAGCACTTCCCGCTCCCGCGGCGTCAGGGACTCCACCAGCCGCTCGCTCTCGGTGCGGTGCTTGCGGGCCGCGGTCAGCTCGCGCAGGACGCCGGTGAGCAGGGCGGGCGGAAGGTGTGTCTCGTCCCGCAGCACACCCCGGATGACGGTGAGCAGCCGGGACAGCGAGCAGTCCTTGGCGACCCAGCCGGAGGCGCCCGCCTGGAGGGCGACGGCGGCCCGGCGCGGGTCGTCCTTCTCGGCGAGGACGACGATCCGCACACCCGGCTGCCCGGAGCGGACGCCGGCGACGAGGGATATGCCGTCGACGAGCCCGTCCTCGTTGGCCTCCTGGACGGGGACCGCCGGACGCGAGCCCGGGACATTGCCGCCGAGGTCCGCGTCGACGAGCATCACGTCGAATCTGCGGCCCTCCGCGGCCGCCCGGTCCAGGCAGCGCAGGGCGGCCGGACCGCTGCCGGCCGCGGACACGTCGACATCCGGCTCGGCGGCCAGGGCGGCCGCGAGCGACTCGGCGAAGATGCGGTGGTCGTCGACGACCAGAACACGGATGCGCACCACTGAAACCCCCACTGCTCGGGGGACGCCCGGCACGAGTACGGCGCCCGGAATGCTCCCCGGTTGTCCGCCTGGGACGAGGCACCGCAGCCGCACGGCCGCCGCCATGCTGGAACTGCTACCCCCACCCCGGGCGTCGTACCCGACTGTTTCGCCCCCTGATCAGCACCGGCCCCCACCGGTGCTGTTCACAGGGTAGGGCCGTCGGCCTTGAGGGGAAGGAATTTTGCAGAACTGGTTGGCCAGGGCGTTTATGGTGTGCCGCATGTTTCGTATCGAGACAGAAGTCGACAAGGAACGGCGGGATCTGCTCCGCGCTCGGCTGCTGGAGGCGAACACGGCGGCCTCGCCGGTGCTGCGCGCGCTGCGCGGAACGCCGGGGGAGCGCGAAGTCCCGCTGCACGTCTGGGCGCTCGACACGGCGGGGGATCTGGCGGGCGGACTGGTCGGCCACACCTGGGCGAGCTGGCTGTACGTGGCCTATCTGTGGGTGGACGGCCGCCACCGCGGCACGGGCCTTGGCACGCGTCTGCTCGCTCGGGCGGAGCGCGTTGCGCGCGAGGAGCGCGGCTGCATGGCCGCGCGCCTGGAGACCTGGGACTTCCAGGCCCCGGAGTTCTACAAGAAGCAGGGCTATGAGGTGGTGTGCGTGATCCCCGACTATCCGCCGGGGATCACGGAGTACACGCTGACCAAGAGGCTCAGCCGAGCTGCCGGGCCCCTGCCGACGGCACCGCCGGGAACACCCGGGGCGCCGTGAAACCGGCGGTGCCGAACGCCTCCTCGATCGCCTTCGTGACCGTGTCCGCGTCAGCGGCCTCCATCAGGACGATCGCCGAGCCGCCGAAGCCGCCGCCCGTCATCCGGGCGCCCAGCGCGCCGGACGCGTTCGCGGTGTCCACCACCAGGTCCAGCTCCGGGCAGGAGATGCGCAGGTCGTCCCGCAGGGAGACATGGCCCTCCGTCAGCACCGGTCCGATCGCCCGGACGTCCCCCGCGTCCAGCAGGGCGACTACCCGGCCGACGCGGTGGTCGTCCGAGACCACATGGCGCACATAGCGGCGCACCCGCTCGTCCGACAGGCGGGCGAGCGCGCCCTGAAGGTCCTCGTATGCGACGTCCCGCAGATGCGAGACCCCGAGCTGCCGTGCGCCCTCCTCGCACCCCTCGCGCCGCTCGGCGTACGCCCCGTCGCCCAGCGCGTGCTTCACGCGGGTGTCGACGACGAGCAGCGCGAGGTCCTGGGCGGCGAGGTCGAAGGGAATCTGACGGAGAGCCAGGTCGCGGCAGTCCAGGTGCAGGGCGTGGCCCTCCGTGGAGCACGCCGACGCCATCTGGTCCATGACGCCGCACGGCACGCCCACGAAGTCGTTCTCGGCGCGCTGGGCGAGCTTCGCCAGCTCGGGGCGCGTCAGGCCGAGCCCGTACAGGTCGTTCAGCGCGAGGGCGGTGACCACCTCCAGCGCCGCCGACGACGACAGTCCCGCGCCCGTCGGCACCGTGGAGGACAGATGGAGGTCGGCGCCGGTGATCGGGTGGCCCGCCTCGCGCAGCACCCAGACGACACCCGCCGGGTAGGCGGCCCAGCCGGTGTCCGTCAGCGGCCGGAGCTCGTCGACGTGCAGTTCGACGACCGGGCCCTCGATGTCCGCCGAGTGCAGCCGCAGCACGCCGTCGGTGCGGCGCGAGACCGCCGCGACCGCGGTGTGCGGGAGGGCGAACGGCATCACGAACCCCTCGTTGAAGTCCGTGTACTCGCCGATCAGGTTGACCCGGCCGGGTGCCGACCAGACGCCCTCGGGAGCCGTCCCGTACAGCTGCGCGAAGCCCTCGCGTACGCCCACCTACTGCTCCCTTGCGATGTTCTGTGCGAACTCCCAGGCATCCGCGACGATGCCCGCGAGGTCCGCGCGGGACGGGTTCCAGCCGAGCCGCTCGCGGGCCGTGGCCGCGGAGGCGACCAGGACCGCCGGGTCGCCGCCCCGGCGGGGGGCCACCACCTCGGGGATCGGGTGTCCGGTGACCTGGCGCACGGTCTCGATGACCTCCCGCACGGAGAAGCCGTTGCCGTTGCCGAGGTTGCAGATCAGGTGCTCGCCGGGGGTGGCGGCGTCCAGGGCCAGCAGGTGGGCCTCGGCGAGGTCCGCGACGTGGATGTAGTCGCGGACGCAGGTGCCGTCCGGGGTCGGGTAGTCGTCGCCGAAGACCGAGATGGCCTCCCGCCTGCCCTGCGCGACCTGGAGGACGAGCGGGATCAGGTGGGACTCCGGGTCGTGGCGCTCGCCGCAGCTGCCGTAGGCGCCCGCCACGTTGAAGTAGCGCAGGGAGACCGCGCCCAGGCCGTGCGCGGCCGCCTCACCGCTGATCATGTGGTCGACGGCGAGCTTGGAGGCGCCGTAGGGGGAGGTCGGCGCGGTCGGGTCGGTCTCGGTGATCGGGGTGCTGACCGGCTCGCCGTAGGTCGCCGCGGTGGAGGAGAAGACGAGCTTGCGCACGCCCGCCTCGCGCATCGCGGCGAGCAGCGCCATGGTGCCGCCGACGTTGTTGTCCCAGTACTTCTCCGGCTTCACGACGGACTCGCCGACCTGCGAGAACGCGGCGAAGTGCAGGACCGCGTCGAAGGAGGGGTCCAGCCACTTGGCGGCGTCGCGGATGTCGCCCTCGATGAAGGAAGCGCCCGCCGGCACGCCCTCGCGGAAGCCGGTGGAGAGGTTGTCGAGAACGACGACCTCGTGGCCCGCCTCCAGCAGGTGCTGCGCGACCACGCTGCCGACATAGCCCGCGCCGCCGGTGACCAGATACTTCCCGCTCATGAACTCGCTACCTCTCGCAGTCGCTGGGCCGCAGCTTCCGGCGGCACGTCGTTGATGAACACGTTCATGCCGGACTCGGAACCTGCGAGGAACTTCAGCTTGCCGGAAGTGCGGCGAATGGTGAAAAGCTCGAGGTGGAGAGCGAAGTCGTCACGGCTGAGGGCTGCGCCTTCGTCGAACTTCTCCATCGCGCCGAACGGCGCCTGGTGCCAGGCGGCGATGTAGGGCGTCGGAGCCTCCCGGTCACCGAAGATCCGGTCGAAGCGCCTCAAGAGTTCCAGATAGACCTGGGGGAACTCTGTGCGGGCGGCCTCGTCCAGTGCGAGCAGGTCCGGTACGCGGCGCCGGGGATAGAGGTGGACCTCGTACGGCCAGTGTGCCGCGTAGGGGACGAAGGCGACCCAGTGTTCGGCACGCAGGACGACCCGCCGGCCGGCCAGCTCGCGCTCCAGGACGGCGTCGAACAGGTTCTCGCCGCCGTTGGCCTCCTTGTGGGCGGCCAGCGAACGGAGCATGAGGGCGGTGCGCGGAGTGGTGAAGGGGTACGCGTAGATCTGGCCGTGCGGGTGGCCGAGGGTCACGCCGATCTCCTGGCCGCGGTTCTCGAAGCAGAAGACCTGCTCGACCGCGGGCAGGTGGGACAGCTCCGCGGTGCGGTCGGTCCAGGCGTCCAGGACCAGCCGCGCCTGCTCCTCGGACAGGTCGGCGAAGGAGGCGTTGTGGTCGGAGGTGAAGCAGACGACCTCGCAGCGCCCGGAGTCGCCGGCCAGCGAGGGGAAGCGGTTCTCGAAGACGACGACGTCGTACGAGGAGTCCGGGATCTCGCTCAGCCGGTCTCCCCGCGAGGGGCACAGGGGGCACTCGTCGGCCGGGGGGAGGTAGGTGCGGCCCTGGCGGTGCGAGGCGACGGCGACCGAGTCGCCGAGCAGCACGTCGCGGCGGATCTCGGAGGTCGTGACGGTCCGCTCCAGCGGGCGGCGGTCCACCGCGTCGCGCACGGCGTCGTCGCGCAGGTCGTAGTAGATGAGTTCACGACCGTCGGCCAGCCGGGTCGGGGTCTTCTTCACGACGCCTTGCCTTTCTGCTGCACTGCCGGACTCCTCATCCACTCCGGATCCGCCCTTCAAACATAACCCAACACAACAAACCACGACCGACCACGGCAGTCAACATCACAATCCAACAAAGAGCATCACCACAACTGTTCAAATATCGAACGCCGAGGCGTAGGTTCCGCACTGATTGGTTCACGCAACGAAGCGAGTGATCATGCAGACCCCCACACCCGCGGCCGTAGGCCCCACAGTCCTCGCGGCCGGTCTACGGCTCCCGACCAACGGCCTCGACTACACGATCCTCGGGATCTACTTCGCCGTCGTCCTGGGCATCGGCTTCGCCGCCCGCCGCTCCGTGAAGACCAGCCTCGACTTCTTCCTCTCCGGGCGCTCCCTGCCCGCCTGGATCACCGGTCTGGCGTTCATCTCGGCGAACCTGGCCGCCACCGAGATCCTCGGCATGGCCGCCAACAGCGCCCAGTACGGCGCCTACACCGTGCACTGGTACTGGATCGGCGCCATCCCCGCCATGGTGTTCCTGGGCCTGGTGATGATGCCCTTCTACTACGGCTCCAAGGTCCGCTCGGTCCCCGAGTTCCTGCTGCTCCGCTTCGACAGGTCGGCCCACCTGCTCAGTTCCGTGCTGTTCGCGTTCGCCGCCATCCTGATCGCCGGTGTGAACCTCTACGCCCTCGCGATCGTCGTCGAGGCCCTGCTCGGCTGGCCCCAGTGGGTGGCGATCGTGGTCGCCGGCTTCTTCGTCCTCGCCTACATCACCCTCGGCGGCCTGTCGTCCGCGATCTACAACGAGGTACTCCAGTTCTTCGTGATCCTCGCGGCCCTCATCCCCATCACCGTGCTCGGCCTGAAGAAGGTCGGCGGCTGGGGCGGACTGACCGACAAGCTCAGCGCGACCCATGGCCACGACTTCGTCACCGCATGGGGCGGCACGGGCATCGGCCACGCCAACCCGCTCGGCGCGAACTGGCTGACGATCGTCCTCGGCCTCGGCTTCGTGCTGTCCTTCGGCTACTGGACGACCAACTTCGCCGAGGTGCAGCGCGCCCTGTCCGCGAAGAACCTCTCCGCCGCCCAGCGCACCCCGCTGATCGCCGCGTACCCGAAGATCTTCATCGTGTTCCTGGTGATGATCCCGGGCCTGGTCGCCGCCGCCCTCGTCCCCAAGATCGGCACCCCCGGCTCCGGCCTCCAGTACAACGACGCGATTCCCTACCTGATGCAGGAGCTGCTGCCCAACGGCGTGCTCGGCATCGCGGTCACCGGCCTGCTCGCCGCCTTCATGGCCGGCATGGCGGCCAACGTCTCGTCCTTCAACACGGTGTTCACCAACGACATCTGGGCGAAGTACGTGGTCAAGGACCGTGAGGACGCGTACTACGTGCGGTTCGGCCGCCTGATCACGGCGATCGGCGTGCTGGCGTCGGTCGGCACGGCGTTCCTGGCGTCCTCGTTCTCGAACATCATGAGCTACCTTCAGACGCTGTTCTCCTTCTTCAACGTGCCGATGTTCGCCGTCTTCATCGTCGGCATGTTCTGGAAGCGCGCGTCCGCCAAGTCCGGCTTCTGGGGCCTGCTCGCCGGCACGGTGACCGCGATGGTGAACTACTTCGTCGTCTACAAGCACGGCATCATCGGCATCCCCTCCGACCAGGGCGCCAACTTCGTCTCCGCGATCGCCGGTTTCGTGGCCGGTGGAGTCGTCATGGTGGCGGTGTCGCTGTTCACCGCGCCCAAGCCGGAGCAGAGCCTCCAGGGACTGGTGTACGGCACCCTCCCCCAGTCTCGGTCTCGCTCGACCGGGGGGACCCCGATCCCCGGCATGGCCGAGCCCCCCGCCACGGGCGACGACGCCTGGTACCGCAAGCCGGCCCTGCTGGGCTGGGGCGCGGTCGTCCTCGCCGCCGCCTGCTACATCCCGTTCTCGTTCTGACCGCGGGAGGATGGAGAGACCATGTCCGAGTACTCCGAGCACGAGGTCCAGCGCGAAGTCACCGAGCTGGAGTCCAAGTCCGCGACCGCGGCCCGCATCTTCGACCTGCGCCGCATCATCGGCGGCCTGTTCGTCGTCTACGGCGTCATCGTCATGATCGCGGGCTTCACGGCCTCCGACGCCGAGATCGCCAAGGCTCAGGGCGTCAACATCAACCTGTGGACCGGCCTGGGCATGCTGCTGCTCGGCCTGCTCTTCCTGCTCTGGCTCAAGCTGCGCCCGGCGGCCCCGCCGACCCCGCCGCCGGCCCAGGAGAAGACGTCCGAGTGACAGGGGCGGCCGGCCGGGGTTCCTTCGGGACCCCGGCCCCGTCCGCTCCTGTCCAGGGGCCCGTACTACTGAGGGGCCCCGGAACCCGTCTGCGGTGAGGCGGGCGGCCGGGGGCCCGCCCGGTCCAGCAGGCCGGTTCGCGCCGCGAGGGCCGCCGCCTCCAGACGGGAGCCGACGCCCAGTTTCATCAGGACCCGCTGAACGTGGGTGCGGGCCGTCGAGGGAGCTATGCCCATACCGGCCGCGATCAGCCGGGTGTCCTCACCGTCCGCGACCCGCACCAGCACCTCCACCTCGCGCGGGGTGAGCATCTGCAACAGGCGCTGACCCTCGTCGTCCGGCTGCGCCGCCGGGTTGAGCAGCTCGCTGAACGCGCCCTGCAGCAGCTGCGGCGCCACTGCCGCCTCCCCCGCCCGCGCCTTCATGATCGCCCGCTCGACGCCCTCGATGCGCTCGTCGTGGCGTACGTAGCCCGCGGCGCCGGCGGCGAACGCCGCCGCGATGCCCCGCGGGTTCGGTACCGGCCCGAGCACCAGCACCGCCACCTGCGGACGCTCCCGCTTGATGCGCACCACCGGGTCGAAGACCCCGGGCTCGGCGGGTGTCGCCGTGCCCAGCAGGCACACCTCGGGTGCCCTGGTGATCACCAGTTCCGCCGCGCCCGCGGCGGGTGCCGCCGCGGCGAGGACCCGGTGCCCCCGCAGTTTCAGCGCCGAGGCCAGTGCCTCGGCGAGCAGTCGGTGGTCGTCGACCACCATGAGCCGCACTCCCATCGAGCAACCCCCCAGTCCCCCCCATGGATGCCCACTATGGATGCCCACCGGCCCGCACGGACAGAGGTCCCCCGGCGCACCCCCGCCCTCCATGCCCCCGGAAGCTACACGCTTGTTCGACGTCGCGCTTCCCTTACTGGTGAGAAGCGCCCCGCATTTCCGAAATCCAGCGCATTCGCGCCTGATGAGGGGTACGTGCAAGGCCCCGCCCCTGAACAGGAGCGAGGCCCTGACCGAGCGCGCCCGCGCGCTCCTTCGCGCCTGAAACCCCCTAGGCGTCCTCGGCGAGTTCCAGCCAGCGCAGCTCCAGCTCCTCGCGCTCGCCGACGATCTCCCGCAGTTCGGCGTCCAGCCCGGCCACCTTCCCGAAGTCCGTCGCATGCTCGGCGATCTGCGCGTGGAGCTTGGCCTCGCGCTCGGAGAGCTTGTCCAACTGCCGCTCGATCCGCTGGAGTTCCTTCTTGGCCGCGCGTGCGTCGGCGGCCGAGACGGCGGGCTTCGCGGCTACGGGCGCCGGGGCCGCCGCCGCGGCGGCTTCCTCCATACGGTGACGCCGCTCCAGGTACTCGTCGATGCCGCGCGGCAGCATCCGCAGCGTGGAGTCGCCGAGGAGGGCGTACACCCTGTCGGTCGTGCGCTCCACGAAGAACCGGTCGTGAGAGATCACGATCATGGAGCCGGGCCAGCCGTCGAGCACGTCCTCGAGCTGGGTGAGGGTCTCGATGTCGAGGTCGTTGGTGGGCTCGTCGAGGAACAGCACGTTCGGCTCGCTCATGAGCAGGCGCAGCAGTTGCAGCCGCCTGCGCTCACCGCCGGACAGGTCCCCCACCGGCGTCCACTGCTTCTCCTTGGTGAAGCCGAAGGTCTCGCAGAGCTGCCCCGCGGTCATCTCGCGCCCCTTGCCGAGATCGACCCGCTCCCGCACGCGCTGCACGGCCTCCAGGACCCGCCAGCTCGGGTCGAGCTCGGCGACCTCCTGCGACAGATAGGCGAGCTTGACGGTCTTTCCTACGACGATCCGGCCGCCGGCGGGCTGCTCCTCCCCCTGGCTGCGCGAGGCGTCGGCCAGCGCACGCAGCAGGGAGGTCTTGCCGGCGCCGTTCACCCCGACCAGGCCGATGCGGTCGCCGGGGCCGAGCTGCCAGGTGACGTGCTTGAGCAGCACCTTGGGTCCGGCCTGCACCGTGACGTCCTCGAGGTCGAAGACGGTCTTCCCGAGCCGGGACGAGGCGAACTTCATCAGCTCGCTGCTGTCCCGGGGCGGCGGCACGTCCTTGATCAGATCGTTGGCGGCCTCGACACGGAAGCGGGGCTTGGAGGTCCGGGCGGGCGCGCCGCGCCGCAGCCAGGCCAGCTCCTTCCTGACCAGGTTCTGCCGCTTGGCCTCCTCGGAGGCGGCGATGCGCTCACGCTCGGCACGGGCGAAGACGTAGTCGGAGTAGCCGCCCTCGTACTCGTGGACCGTGCCCCGCTGGACGTCCCACATCCGGGTGCACACCTGGTCCAGGAACCACCGGTCGTGGGTGACGCACACCAGCGCGGAGCGGCGCTCGCGCAGGTGGTTCGCGAGCCAGGCGATGCCCTCGACGTCGAGGTGGTTGGTGGGCTCGTCGAGGACGATCAGGTCCTGCTCGGCGATCAGCAGCTTGGCCAGCGCGATACGGCGCCGCTCGCCGCCGGACAGGGGGCCGATGACGGTGTCGAGTCCCTGCGGGAAGCCGGGCAGGTCGAGCCCGCCGAACAGACCGGTGAGCACGTCCCGGATCTTGGCGTTGCCCGCCCACTCGTGGTCGGCCATGTCCCGGATGACCTCGTGCCGGACGGTGGCGGCGGGGTCGAGGGAGTCGTGCTGGGTGAGCACGCCGAGGCGCAGCCCGCCGGAGTGGGTGACACGGCCGGAATCGGCCTCCTCCAGCTTGGCCAGCATCCGGATCAGGGTGGTCTTGCCGTCGCCGTTGCGCCCGACGACTCCGATCCGGTCCCCTTCGGACACGCCGAGCGAGACACCGTCGAGCAGGGCACGGGTGCCGTACACCTTGCTGACGTTCTCGACATTGACCAGGTTGACGGCCATTTCACTCCTGCGCACGGGGGACGGTCAGCCTTCAAGCGTAGGGCCTCCGCGGGAGGTGGCGACGCGCGAGGGGTCGTCACTCCTTGTGATGCCACGATCGGGGAACGGCCGCACGGGGACCGAGTACCGGGACTTGGCCGGCTGCGAGCAGCCGGGTCAGAGCACGGTCGCCCCCGGCACCGGTGACACGGCCACCCGCGCCGACCCGCATGTGCCGGAGGCCGTCAGCGCCTGCGCGATCTCCTGCGCACCGGAGGCGTCCCGCGCGAGGAACGCCGTCGTCGGCCCCGACCCCGACACCAGCCCCGCGAGCGCGCCCGCCGCCCGGCCCGCGGCCAGGGTGTCCGCCAGCTCCGGGAACAGCGACAGCGCTGCGGGCTGGAGATCGTTGGAGACTGCCGCCGCGAGCGCGTCCGCGTCACCCTTCGCCAGCGCGTCGAGCAGATCCTGCGAGGCGACGGGCTCCGGGATCCCTACGCCCTCGTTCAGACGGTCGAACTCCCGGAACACCGCCGGAGTCGACAGCCCCCGGCCCGCCCTCGCGAACACCCAGTGAAACGTCCCGCCGACCTCCAGCGCCGTGAGTCTCTCGCCCCGCCCGGTGCCCAGCGCCGCCCCGCCCACCAGGCTGAACGGCACATCGCTGCCCAGCTCGGCGCAGATGCCGAGGAGTTCCTCGCGCGAGGCGCCCGTGCCCCACAGCGCGTCGCACGCCACCAGCGCCCCGGCGCCGTCCGCGCTGCCGCCCGCCATACCGCCCGCGACCGGGATGTCCTTGGCGATGTGGAGGTGGACATCAGGCCTGCGGCCGTACCGCTCGGCGAGCGCCAGCGCCGCCCGCGCCGCCAGGTTCGTGACGTCCAGGGGCACCTGCGCGGCGTCCGGCCCCGAGCAGGTGAGACGCAGTTCGTCGGCCGGGGCCACCGTGATCTCGTCGTACAGGCCGACGGCCAGGAAGACATTGGCCAGGTCGTGGAAGCCGTCGGGGCGGGCGGCGCCCACCGCGAGCTGGACGTTGACCTTGGCGGGGACGCGTACCGTCACGCTCACTTACTCGGACTCCTCCGTGGGGGATGCGGCCCGCCGCGCAGCGGCCGTCTGATGCTGTGCCGCCCGCGGTGCGGCGGCCTCCGCGATGCGCGCGAAGTCCTCGACCGTCAGGGACTCGCCGCGCGCCTGCGGCGAGATGCCGGCGGCGACGAGCGCGGCCTCGGCCGCGGCGGCCGAACCCGCCCAGCCGGCGAGCGCCGCCCGCAGCGTCTTGCGCCGCTGCGCGAACGCCGCGTCCACCACCGTGAACACCTCCGCCTTGGACGCGGTGGTCTTGACCGGCTCCGCCCGCCGGACCAGCGAGACGAGCCCACTGTCGACGTTGGGCGCGGGCCAGAAGACATTGCGCCCGATGGCTCCGGCGCGTTTGACGTCGGCGTACCAGTTGGCCTTCACGGACGGCACTCCGTACACCTTGTTGCCGGGCGCGGCGGCCAGCCGGTCCGCGACCTCGGACTGCACCATCACGAGCGTCCGCTCGATGCTCGGGAAGGTGTCGAGCATGTGCAGGAGCACGGGGACGGCGACGTTGTACGGCAGGTTCGCGACGAGCGCGGTGGGCGCGGGGCCCGGCAGCTCCCGCACATGCAGCGCGTCGGAGTGCACCAGCGCGAACCGCTCGGCGCGCCCGGGCATCCGCGAGGCGATCGTCGCGGGCAGCGCCCCGGCCAGCACGTCGTCGATCTC
This sequence comes from Streptomyces sp. NPDC047079, assembly GCF_040643755.1. Classification (NCBI taxonomy): domain Bacteria; kingdom Bacillati; phylum Actinomycetota; class Actinomycetes; order Kitasatosporales; family Streptomycetaceae; genus Streptomyces; species Streptomyces sp. NPDC047079. The sequence goes on along the minus strand of NZ_JBEYUZ010000011.1, from coordinate 53,913 downwards.
GACGGCGGTGACCCGCTCGGCGACCTCCAGCAGCGCGAGTGTGAGGGAGCCGAGACCCGGCCCCACCTCCACCACCACGTCGTCGGTGCGCACGTCGGCGGTGCGCACGATGCGCCGCACCGTGTTGGCGTCGATGACGAAGTTCTGGCCGCGTTGTTTGGTGGGGCGTACGCCGAGGGCCGCCGCCAGCTCACGGATGTCGGCGGGGCCCAGCAGGGCGTCGGGGGTGGAGCTGCTCACGGACCAAGGGTACGGGGCGGCGCGGGGCGCCCGTGTCCGCGTCGGCCCCACCCGCCCCGCTCACCTGTACAGCCGTGACCCGCAGTGCGGCCAGGGACTGGTGCCGTGGCGCACGTACAGCTTCTTCGCGCGGTAGGTCTGCTCCTCCGCCGGGGCGTCCTGCGGTCGGCCGGAGCCGCCGACGCTGCGCCAGGTGCGCCGGTCGAACTGGTAGAGGCCCCCGTAGGTGCCGGACGGGTCCACCGCGCGCGCCCGGCCCCTGGACTCGCAGTGCGCGAGCCCGTTCCAGTCGAGGCCCTCCGCGCCCGCCACCGACTCCGGGCGCGGCCTGGTGCCCACCCGGACCAGCTGGGCCGTGGGCCGCTGCACCACCTCGGCCCTGATGCGGCGGGGCCTTTGCTGGACGCCGTTGACGGAGCGCAGGGCGTAGGTGACCCGGCGGGTGCCCGGCTGTCCGGCGCGCGCCACGAGCACGGTGCCCCGGAGCAGGGTCGGGTCCTTGGTGCGGCGCACGGCGAACGGGATCGCCTCCTCGCGGACCTCCTTCGAGCCCCGCACCCGCAGCACGGTCACCGTCTGCCCGTCGACGGGGAAGCTGTCCGGGGCCACGGACGTCGTGTCCTCCCCGCGCAGGGTGATCCCGGCCTGTTCGACGGCCTCTTCGACGGTCGCCGCGTTCGTGCGGATCGTGCGCGGCCGCCCGTCCGCCATGACCGTCACCGTGCGCTCGGTGCGGACGTCCAGCGCGAGCCCTTCGCGACGGATGTGCAGCGAACGCGAGGCCGAGACGTACGCTCCTTCGGCGCGCACCCCGAGCTGCTGGAGCGCGCCGTCCACCGTGCGCGCCGTCGTCCACACCACCCGCCGGTGCCCGTCGAGGGTGAGGCGCACCGGGCGTCCGTAGTGCACCGCGACCTCTTCGCCGCTGGTGAGCCGTGTGCCGGGCGAGGGCGCGACGACATCGTGTGCGCCCACCGCCACCCCCTCCTGCGCGAGCAGTTCACCCACGTCGTCGGCGAACGTGTGCAGGGTGCGGTGCCTGCCCTCCACGGTCAGCTCGATGGCCTTGTCCTTGGCGATGAACGCGGTGGTGCCCCCGGCGAGGAAGGCGACCACCAGCGCCTGCGGGAGGAGACGGCGCACCGGGTGAGTGCGCGCGCCGCCTTTGCGGCGGCGCGCCGCGTGTCGGGCCCGGGTGCGGCCCCAGGCACGCGGGGCGTCCTCCGTCTGCCGGCGCGGCAGCGGACCCGGGGCCTCCGTCTGCCGGCGCGGCAGCGGTGCCGGGGCCTGTCTGGCGCGGGCCGCGCGGGCCCGCGCCTCGTACGCGGGCCGGTAGGTGTCCTGGTACATCCGGCCGTACGGCTCGTGGTCCTCGTACTCCGGTCTCGGGCCGTACGTCCCGTACGGCGGGTACTGCCGGTTGCTCACGACGACACGCTCCAGAGAAGGTCCGAAACGGGCGACCAACCTAGCGGCCGGCCGTCACTCTCCAAAGCAACGCCGTCACGCGGTGTCGCGACACGCCCACGGGCGGGGCCCTGCGAACCGCCGTGCGGCCCTCGCCGGGGGCCGGGAGTCAGTAGCCGAAGGCGCGTGCCGTGTTGTCCGCGAGGGCCAGGGCCAGCGCGTCCTCCTCGATGCCCCGCACCGCGGCCATCGCCCGGACCGTGACCGGAACGAGATACGGCGCGTTGGGCCGACCGCGGTACGGCGCGGGCGTCAGGAAGGGCGCGTCGGTCTCCACCAGGACGAGATCCAGAGGGGCCACGGCGAGCGCGTCGCGCAGCGGCTGTGCGTTCTTGAAGGTCACATTGCCGGCGAACGACATGAAGTACCCGGCGCGCGCGCAGACCTCGGCCATCGCCGCGTCGCCCGAGTAGCAGTGGAAGACGGTCCGCTCCGGCGCGCCCTCCTCCTTGAGGATGCGCAGCACGTCGGCGTGCGCGTCCCGGTCGTGGATGACCAGCGCCTTGCCGTGCCGCTTGGCGATCTCGATGTGGGCGCGGAAGGACCGCTCCTGGGCGTCCTTGCCCTCGGCCCCGGTGCGGAAGTAGTCGAGGCCGGTCTCCCCGACGCCCTTGACCTGCGGCAGCGCGGCGAGGCGGTCGATCTCGGCGAGGGCCTCGTCCAGGGCGGCGTCCCCGCCCGGCTCACGCGTGCCGTGCCGGGACCGGCCTCCCCCCGTCCCAGAGGGCTGGGAGGTGCCCTCGGGATCGCCGTGCACGATCCGGGGGGCCTCGTTCGGGTGCAGGGCCACGGCCGCGTGCACGGCTTCGTACGCCGCTGCCGTCTCGGCGGCCCAGCGGGAGCCCCGCACGTCGCAGCCGACCTGGACGACCGTCGTCACGCCGACCGCCGCCGCCTTGGCGAGGCTCTCCTCGACGGTGCCGGACTGCATGTCGAGGTGGGTGTGCGAGTCGGCGACGGAGACGCCGAGGGGCTCGGGAAGCGGGGGCGGGGCGTGCTTGTCGGACGCGGGGGAAGGCATGCCCCGATCCTACGAAAGGGGCACGCCACCCCGGAAAGGGCCGCCCGCCCGGACTCGCCCGCCGTGCGGCGTCGGCTCACACCGCCTTGCGGTGGTGGAACGGGTGCAGCAGGTCGGACAGGTGCCAGTGGTGCTGGTGGCGCTCCTCGCGCTCCGCCGGCTGCGTCCGGGGCTCGTCGAGGTCCTTCCCGACCGCCCGCGACGCCGGGCGGTGGTGCCGGTGCAGGGAGTTCTGCGCGGAGGACACCTGGCCGGGGCGCATGATGCGCACCACATGGCTGTCGCAGTTCAGGCAGGCGGGACGGCTCAGCGGCGAAGGCACCACGCGGCCGCCCGCCACGTATACGACGAACTCCTTGCCGTCGCCGTCAAGGTGGTGCTCTATCTCGTACGACTGCTCCCAGCCGTGTCCGCACCGCATACAGGCGAACGAATAGGACTCGTGGACGACGGCGCTCGCCGCGACCCGGTCGTACTGCCCGGTGACGTCACCGGCCGCCGCTACCTGGCCGGTCCGCCCTGCGATCTCACTCATGCCAGCTCCTCTTGTCCGCTGGACAAGCGCCCCGGTGGGGCGGGATTCCCCCCGGAACCCCGCGGGTTCCCACGGTGGGCGAGGGACGGGTACGTCCCTGCCCCCAGTGGACGCCTCCGCCCGCGCGAAGGCATCAAGGCCTGTCGAGTGTTGGAAGCGATTTTGGACGGTGCTTGCCAAAGTGCCCCGGATGGTGGCGTTACGGCTTTGCCTTCGACGACAGCCCTTTGCCCGGCCATGGGGCAAGGCTCACGGGAGATGATCCCTGCTCAGAAAGGGTGCGAGCGCTCAGGGACCACCGTCTTCGGCCTCCCGGGGGCGACCGCTCACCGGGCGGGTGGCGCCCCGCCCGCGTTCTTCGCGGCCACCACCGCGTCGAAGACCTCCCGCTTCGGCAGGCCCGCCGCGGCGGCCACCGCCGCGATCGCGTCCTTGCGGCGCTCCCCCGCCTCCTCCCGCACCCGGACCCGGCGCACCAGCTCGGCGGCGTCCAGTTCCTCGGTGGCCTGCTCGCCGGCGCCCTCCACGACGACGGTGATCTCGCCCCGGACGCCCTCGGCGGCCCACTGCGCCAGCTCGCCCAGCGGACCGCGCCTGACCTCCTCGTAGGTCTTCGTCAGCTCACGGCAGACGGCGGCCCTGCGCCCGGCGCCGAACGCCTCGGCCATGGCGGCGAGGGTGGCCTCGAGCCGGTGCGGTGCCTCGAAGTAGACGAGGGTGCGCCGCTCGCCGGCCACCTCGCGCAGCCGCGACAGCCGCTCGCCCGCCTTGCGCGGCAGGAATCCCTCGAAGCAGAAGCGGTCCACGGGCAGCCCGGACAGCGCGAGCGCGGTGAGCACGGCGGAGGGACCGGGCACGGCGGTGACCCGGACGTCCTTCTCCACGGCGGCCGCGACCAGCCGGTAGCCGGGGTCGGACACCGAGGGCATCCCCGCGTCCGTGACGAGCAGCACACGCGCCCCGCCGGTCAGCGCCTCGACCAGCTCCGGGGTGCGGGCGGACTCGTTGCCCTCGAAGTAGGAAACGACGCGCCCGGCGGGCTGCACCCCCAGCGCCTGGGTGAGCCGGCGCAGCCGCCGGGTGTCCTCGGCGGCGATCACATCGGCGGTGGCCAGCTCCTCGGCGAGCCGCGGCGGCGCGTCCGCGATGTCCCCGATCGGGGTGCCGGCGAGGACCAGGGTTCCGGGCGTTACTGTCACGTTTCCATCCTCGCAGGCGCCATGCGCGGGACTCACACAGACGTGTTCCCTACGATGGCGCGGTGACCAGTACCGCGTCCTCCACGGACACCCGGCAGGGCCAGGCCACCGCAGACCAGCGGCCGACATGGCAGCAGCGGCTGCGCCGTTTCGGATACGCGGCGCCCCCGACAAGCGACGTCCGCGACCGGCTGGTGCCGCCGTACAGCGAGCCCAGCCCGCGCATCCGGGCGGCGCTCGGCCTGCGCGGGGAGGTCGTCGACCGCGTCGTGCGCTGGTCGGCGTGGGGCGGACCGCTGCTGGTGACGCTCATGGCCGGGCTGATGCGCTTCTGGAACCTGGGCAGTCCCAGGGCGGTGATATTCGACGAGACGTACTACGCCAAGGACGCCTGGGCGCTCGTCCACAACGGGTACGAGGCGAACTGGGCCAAGGACGCCAACGACCTGATCCTCCAGCACAGCGGCCATGTGACAGTGCCCACGGACGCCGCGTACGTGGTGCATCCGCCGGTCGGCAAGTACGTCATCGGCCTCGGTGAGCTGATCTTCGGGTTCGATCCCTTCGGCTGGCGCTTCATGACAGCGCTGCTGGGCACGCTGTCGGTGCTGCTGCTGTGCCGCATCGGCCGCCGCCTGTTCCGCTCGACCTTCCTCGGCTGCCTGGCGGGTGCGCTGATGGCGGTGGACGGACTGCAGTTCGTGATGAGCCGCACCTCGCTCCTCGACGGCGTCCTGGAGTTCTTCGTCCTCGCGGCCTTCGGCTGTCTGCTCGTCGACCGCGACCGGGCGCGCGCGAAACTGGCGGCCGCGCTCCCAGGGGACTCCGACGGCCGGGTGCGTCCCGACGCGCACACCGCCGAGAGCACCCGCCTGGGATGGCGCCCCTGGCGCTGGGCGGCGGGCCTGCTGCTCGGCCTCGCCATCGGCACCAAGTGGAACGGCCTCTACATCCTGGCGGCCTTCTGCGTGATGGCGGTGCTGTGGGACGTGGGCGCGCGCCGGGTGGCGGGCGCCCGGCGCCCGTACACCACGGTCCTGAAGCGCGACACGGGCATCACGTTCCTGGCGACGGTCCCGGTGGCGTTGGTGGTGTACGTGACCTCGTGGATCGGCTGGATCCTCTCCCCCACCGACGGCTCGGGCGGCTACTTCCGCAACTGGGCGGCGACCGACGGCAAGGGCGGCACCTGGACGTTCCTGCCTGACTGGCTGCGCAGCCTGTGGCACTACGAGCACGAGGTCTACCTCTTCCACGTCGGCCTGTCGTCCCCGCACACGTACCAGTCGAACCCGTGGAGCTGGATCGTGGTGGGCCGCCCGGTCTCGTACTTCTACGAGTCCCCCTCGCCCGGCCGGTCCGGCTGCCCCTCGGACGCGGGCGGGAAGTGCGCCCGCGAGGTCCTCGCGCTCGGCACCCCGCTGCTGTGGTGGGCGGCCTGCTTCGCGATCCTGTACGTGCTGTGGCGCTGGGTGTTCCGCCGCGACTGGCGGGCCGGCGCGATCGCCTGCGGCATCGCGGCCGGCTACCTGCCCTGGTTCCTGTACCAGGAGCGCACGATCTTCTACTTCTACGCGGTCGTCTTCGTCCCGTTCCTGTGCCTGGCGGTGGCCATGATGATCGGCGCCATCCTCGGCCCGCCCGGCTCGGACGAACGCCGCCGTGTCGTGGGAGCGGCGGGCGCGGGCGTCCTGGTGCTGCTGATCGCCTGGAACTTCATCTACTTCTGGCCCATCTACACCGGCACGGCCATCCCGATCGACTCGTGGCGGTCGCGGATGTGGCTGGACACCTGGGTCTAGCTGGGAAGACGCACGACGAGGGCGCGGCGGTCGGCGGCGCCCTCGTGGTCGTTGTTGGTCGTTAGCGGGTGCTGTTGGCCGCCCTCGGACGGCCCAGAGACGGCCCGGCTCCGGCGGCCGGCAGAGCCTCGACTTGCCACGCGCCAACCGGTCTCGGACCGAGGCCGGGATCGGGTGGGGTCTAGGGCGTCCGACGGGTCGGCACAGTCCCTGCGACTCATGTTGCGCCGTTCAGGTGACATGGCTGTCGGGAGCGGGGCCTCTGACCCGGCCCGCCCAAGGCGGAGGGGTGCCCGCCCTCGCTCCCAGGTACCAAGCGACCAACGCTGGACCTCTTGGCCTGGATGCCGATGCTCGCGCTGACCGGCAAGGCCAGATGCTGGAAGCCCCGCCGCCTGCGGCTCCGCCTGTTCACCGCTGCCGGACAACTCGCCACCACCGGCCACCGGCGGATTCTCCGCCTCGCCCGTCAGCCACATCACCGCCGCCCCCGACCGGCGCGCCCAACTCCCCAACCCCCGGCTGACCAGCAGACTCCCCGTCCCAACGAGCAGCACCACCGACCCGGAGCAGTGGAACCCGGCGCCCACCCGACACGTCAGCCGGGCCACCCGCCTGCCCCTCACCCACCGGCCATCGCAAAAGGGTCTGCCGACCCCGTCGACAGACCGTCACGCAAGATCGAGGCTGGTAGTCCAGAGCAGCGTCTGGTCGGGGGCACTGCTGGACAACGCGATCTTGTTCGCGTACGAGACACGTTCGCGGCTTCCGAGCGCCGTGCCCCGAGCAAGGTTCATCCACTGACTCATACGGAACGCTAGTTCGTCTCAGAGTCACCTGTTCGAGAGATTCCCACCATGGTGTGATCGCCATCGTGAAGAAGGTCACCGCGTTAGCAGCCACAGTCCTGACCACTGCGACCCTGCTGTCCGGCACCGCGCAGGCCCGGCCGCTTCCGGTCCAACCACACCCCTGGGACAAGAGAGTCCACTGCCAGTCGACCGACCGTGACGGACGCAAGATAGTCACCCGGTACGGCAATAGCGAGTTCGGCTGGAACCACTTCACCCACCGCCACAACATCCGCAAATGTTCGATCCTTGACGCGGCCCTCCGGGACAAAGTCGACCGCGACGACCACCACGGGCGTCTGGAGTACGATGGCGTCGCCATCAGGACCGGCCCTCGACCGGCGCAGGTCAAGTTCGTCGTCATCGTCCAGTACGCGCGCAAGACCAAGGACGGAAGATACGACGCCGGCAGGGGACAGAAGATCGGCGTCATCAACGCCTTCTGCCGCAATCAACCGCAGAACAAGTGCCCCGCGTGGATGAACCAGTGACGGATCTTGAAGACCGAGAACAGCAGGCGGCCGTCAGCCGCCTGCTGTTGTACTACCTGAACGCACCCATCGCCGAAGGCTGCCCCCTGCGCGGAGTCCTGCCCGCCCCCGGCGCCGTACGGATCGCCATCCATGCCGGAGACGACGAGACCGGCATGACCTTCCTCTACGAAATCCCCAACGACACGGTGGCTCCCGCCTACGTTCCCGGCATCCTGCGCACCGTCCTGGCCGGAACCCAGATCTACGGCAGCGGCGACGTCAGCGAAGCCATGGGGATGACGCTCATCCGCCTACGCCCAGAGGAGATCACCTGGGATCCGGAGCCCGAACAGGGTCAGGCGCTGACCGTCCTACGCGCCCTGTCTGACCCCGGTGACCACGAGAACCCCTTCCTGATCGGCTTCCTGATGCAAGGCAACAGCCTCCTGCGCCTGTACGTACAGCGCCCCGGCCACTCAGGCATCATCGGCGCCGACATCCGCCTGACCGACACGCCTACCGCGCTGATCGCCTCGCTCCCCACCCTCATCGAGGAAGAGGAGCGCCACCAGCCGGCCCCGGACGACCCGCACTGCGATGTCCTGGTAGACCTGACCGACTGGTAGAGCTGTACCTCAACGACAGCGCCGTCCGGCAATCGACTCCTGGCGTTCACGGATGTGGCTGGATACCTGGGTTTAGGTCGGATTCGGGCAGGCTTCTGATCACTCTTCGGACAACAAACGAACACATCGGTCCCAGCCGTCCCCTGGAGTGCCTACAGTGCGGCATACACGGGGAAAAAGGGGGAGCGCGCCATGCGCAAGGGGGCCAAAGCCGCCATAGTCGGCGGGGTGTTCGTGGTGATGGTGGGGGGCGCCGGGTACGGGGCGTACAACGTGCTGTCCGCGCTTGACGGAAGTTCGGCGAGCCACGTCGGCTCGCCCGCGGCCGTGAAGACCGGTCCTCCGTCCGCGGACGAGGTCAAGGAGGCGAGTGCCAAGTTCCTCGCCGCCTGGGCGAAGGGCGACGCGTCCACCGCGGCCTCGTACACCAACGACGCGCAGAGCGCCGGGCAGTTGCTGGCCGCGTACGGCGGCGGCGCGCACATCACCGCGGTGCACATCACGCCGGGGCGGCGCAGCGGGGACTCGGTGCCGTTCTCCGTCAGGGCGACGGTGTCGTACGGGGGGGTGTCCAAGCCGCTCGCCTACGACAGTGAGCTGACCGTCGTCCGCGGGGTGACCACCGGCCGCGCGCTGGTCGACTGGCAGCCGTCGCTCGTGTACCCCGCCCTGGAGAAGGGCGACACACTCGTCACCGGTGAGGCCAAGGTCCCGCCGATCGAGGCGGTGGACCGTGACGGCGTGGTGCTGACCGCGGAGAAGTACCCGTCCCTCGGCCCGGTCCTGGACGCGCTGCGCGAGAAGTACGGGGACAAGGTCGGCGGGAAGCCGGGCATCGAACTCTCCGTGGAGCGCGCCGACGCGGCCACGCCCGGCAAGACCCTGCTCACGCTCGCCAAGGGCACTCCCGGCAAGCTGCACACCACGCTCCGCGCAAGCGCGCAGGCGGCGGCCGAACGGGCCGTGCGGCAGTACCCGGAGTCCTCGGTGGTGGCGGTGCAGCCGAGCACCGGCGAGGTACTCGCGGTCGCCAACCACCGCCAGGACGAGTTCAACGCGGCCTTCGAAGGGCGACTCGCACCCGGCTCCACCATGAAGATCATCACGTCGGCGATGCTCATCGACAACGGTGTCACCACGATGAACGGTCCGGCACCCTGTACTTCGACGGCCACCTGGCAGAGCCAGACGTTCTCCAACCTCAAGGGCCTGACAGCCAATGAGCACGCGAGCCTCGCCGACAGCTTCATGCGGTCGTGCAACACGGCGTTCGTGAAGCTGATCGACGAGAAGCCGCTCACGGACGCCTCCCTGACGGCCGAGGCGGAGCAGCGCTTCGGTCTCGGGCGGAACAACTGGAAGACCGGCGTCGTCTCGTTCGACGGCAGCATCCCCGCCTCCACCGGCCCGGACCGCGCGGCCAACGCCATCGGCCAGGGCCAGGTCCAGATGAGCCCGCTGAACATGGCGTCGGTCACGGCCACCGCCATCACGGGTACGTTCCGCCAGCCCTACCTCGTCTCCCCGAAGCTGGACGGCCGTCAACTCGCCACCGCCAGGGGCCTGTCGTCGGGCACGGTGGCCCAACTGCGGACGATGATGCGGCTGACGGCGACCCAGGGCACGGCCGCGCCCGCGATGTCCGGGCTCGGCGGGGACATCGGCGCGAAGACGGGGTCCGCGGAGGTCGACGGGCAGACGAAGTCCAACAGCTGGTTCACCGGCTACCGGGGCGACATCGCGGCGGCGGCCATGACCCAGGAGGGCGGGCACGGCGGCGACGCGGCGGGGCCGATCGTCGCAGCTGTGCTACGAACCGGAGGCTGACGTCACCCTTGTCACCCCGGAGCTCTAGTGTGGTTGTCCTCGTTGGGGAGCGTGAGGGCACGGGGGGACCCGGGGACTGCGGAGGATCGGGAGCAGTGGGCAAGAGAAGACGCGTCACCGAGCGGAGGAATGGCCGTCCGCTGGTGATCGGAGCACTGATCGCCGTCGCCGGTGTGGGCGGGGCGGTCGGCGCCTACAGCCTGCTGGGCGGCGGCGCCGCGGCCGACGACCGTACGACGGCGTCCCACCACAAGCCTGTGAAGAGCGGCCCGTTGTCCGCGTCCGAGGTCCGGACGACGGCCAGGGCGTTCCTCACGGCCTGGCAGCAGGGCGACGTCACCAAGGCGGCGGCCGCCACGGACGACGCGTCGGCCGCGACAAAAACCCTGACGGGCTACCGCAAGGACGCCCACATCACCGGCGTGACGCTGACCCCCGGCACACCGTCCGGGGCGTCGGTCCCCTTCTCCGTCAAGGCGACGGTGTCGTACCAGGGAAAGAGCAAGCCCCTGGCGTACGCGACGAAGCTGACGGTCGTACGCCGGACCGAGGACGGCGCGCCCCGGGTGCGGTGGCAGTCGTCGGTGGTGCACCCGGACCTGGCCGAGGGCGACAGCCTGGTGACGGGTGAGGCGGGCACGCCGCCCATCAAGGCACTGGACCGCGACGGCGGCGAGCTGACGACCGCGGAGTACCCCTCGCTGGGCACCGTGCTGGACGGCCTGCGGGAGAAGTACGGCGAGAAGGCCGGGGGGAAGGCGGGCATCGAGCTGCGCATCGTGCGCAAGCCGGCGGCCAAGGGCACCCAGAAGACCCCCGACAAGACCGTGGTGACGCTGAGCGAGGGCACACCGGGCACCGTGAAGACCACGCTGAGCCCGACGCTCCAGGCCAAGGCCGAGCAGCAGGTGGCGGACAAGTCCAAGGCGTCCGTCGTCGTCATGCGCCCCTCCACGGGCGAGATCCTGGCGGTGGCGAACTCGGGCCATGGCTTCAACGTGGCCTTCCAGGGCTCGCTCGCCCCGGGCTCCACGATGAAGATCGTGACGTCGACGCTGCTGTTCGAGAAGGACCTGGCGAAGGCTGACAAGCCGCACCCGTGCCCCAAGTACGTGACGTACGGCGGCTGGAAGTTCCAGAACGACAACAAGTTCGAGATCAAGAACGGCACGTTCAAGGCGAGTTTCGCGGCGTCCTGCAACACGGCCTTCATCAGCCAGGCGAAGAAGCTGCACAACGACGACCTCACCCGGGTGGCCCAGCAGATCTACGGCCTGAGCATGAACAACTGGGCGATCGGCGTCCCGTCCTTCGACGGCACGGTCCCGGTGCAGAGCGCGGCCCAGATGGCGGCATCGCTGATCGGCCAGGGCGGCGTGCGGATGAACCCGCTGAACATGGCCTCGGTGGTCTCGACGGCGAAGACGGGCGCGTTCCACCAGCCGTACCTGGTCTCCCCGTCGGTGGACAACCGCACGACGGCGAAGGCGACCCGCACCATGTCGGCTTCCACGCAGGCCCAGTTGAAGGAGGTCCTGCAGTACACCGCCTCGGCGGGTACGGCCGCCAAGGCGATGGCGGGCCTGGGCCCGGACTTCGGCGCGAAGACGGGGTCGGCGGAGGTCGACGGCCAGAAGGAGCCCAACGGCTGGTTCACCGCCTGGAAGGGCGACCTGGCGGCCGCGGGCGTGGTCCAGGCCGGCGGCCACGGCGGTGACTCGGCGGGCCCGATCGTGGCGACGCTGCTGCGGGCGGGGAGCTGACGCACGGCAGTCGACCGGGTCGCCGCGTAACCCGGTCGCCTGTGACGTACACGCGCCGCTAGCGTTCCGTTCATGACGACGACCACAGACGGCTCCGGGGCCCACCCCCGTTTCGCCGCAGCCCTCGAAACGCTGGGGCTCGGTGACCTCCACACCGAGATCCGCCGCTTCCCTGACGCGACCCGTACCGCGGCCGAGGCCGCCGCCGCGATCGGCTGCCGGCTCAGCCAGATCTGCAAGTCGTTGATCTTCGCGGCATGGGGGTCGCCCCTGCTGGAGGGGGATGGGGGGCCCGGGGACGGCGTGCCGGTGCTGGTGCTCATGGACGGCGCCTCCCGGGTGGACGTAGAGCGCGTCCGGGAGGAGCTTGGGGCGGAGAAGGTCACCCGGGCGGGAGCCGACGTCGTGCGGGAGACCACCGGGTACGCGATCGGCGGTGTGCCGCCGTTCGGGCACCGTACGAGGACGCACGTGCTCGCCGACCGTGCGCTGCTCGCCCACGACACCGTCTGGGCCGCCGCCGGCACCCCGCACACCGTGTTCCCGATGGACCCGAAGACCCTGATCGCCCACGCGGGCGCCACCCTGGTGGACGTGCGCGAGCGATCCGCGTGACGCCCGCCGTCACCGCAGCGGTCCTGCGAAACCGCGTCCGTCACCGCGCTGGGTGACGCTCGATCATCGTCGGCGCGGTGTTCTTCGAGGAGCGGTTCGGCCTCCCGCGGATCGCGGCGGCCGGGCTGCTCGCCGGTCGAGCCAGGTCATGGCCCGTGGAGGTGTCCGTAGGCACAGGCGGTCCCCGGAAAGTCCCGATCAACACTTTCGCATCTCTCAGAAATCGCCGGGGACCTGGCCGGTGCCCGACAGGTACTCCGCGGAGGAGCCCTGTCGTGGTTGACCGGTCCTATTTGCCACCATTGTCGCCTTTTACGGCATAGTCAAGAGAGTCGGGCGAATTATGACGCGGCAGTCGGCTGCGGGGGGAGTTCGAACCGCAGCAAGGCCCCGGCCTGCTGCGTGCGCAGCTCCGTCTCCGCGTCCACGTGCCGTACCTCGCCCCCGTCATCGATGACGCTCTCGGCCAGCTCGTCGATCACGTCGGGCACCTCGCGCAACGGCTCCCCGCAGAGCGGGCAGGTCTTCCCCGACCGCGACAGCAGTCCGTCCCGGTCGCAGACGCCGCCGGGAACGGCGGCCTGCCCGTCCACCGCCAGCGTCCGGATCGCGGCCAGGGTCGCCGCCCACAGTGTCTCGTCGAGCCCCACGGCGGCGGGCCTCCCGGCCGCCTTGGCCTCCAGAATCTCGCCGACGAGCCGCCGCTGCTCCTGGTCCGCGTGCTCGGAGACGAGCTCCCCCACCTTCTGCCGGATGTCCTCGGGCGTCGCGCTCTCCCGGTCGAGGGTGAAGGTCCCGACGAGCCGGTCCTTCAGCTCACGCGGCAGGAAGTCGACGAAGGCCGGCACCTCGTGCGCCTGACCGCCGACGGCGAGCAGGTCGTAGCCCCCGCTCGCGAACAGTTGCTTGAGTTCGCCGACCAGCCGCCGGTAGTGCTTCTTGCTCAGCTCGTCCGCCTTGTTGCGGACGCGGTACTCGGCGTACTCGTCGGCGTAGCCGTGTTTGGGCAGCACACGGTCGCGGATCGCCTCGAGCTCGCGGACCTCGTCGAGGTAGTACTCCCAAACCTGGCCCACTCTCCTGTCCACGACCGCGGCGCAGCAGCGGTAGTACTCGTCGAGCACGCCCAGCAGGGGCCGGACGTAGGGATCGGCGTCCACCACGACGCGATCGTGCGTCCTGCGGGGCAGCCACACCTGTTCGTAGATGTCGCGGCCGCCGCAGGAGAAGACCGCGACGGCGCCCGGCCGGAGGGGCTCCTCACCGAGGGTCTTCTCGATCCTCGCGATGTCCTCGCGCAGCGAGAGCCTCACGTCGTGCCCGGCCGAACGGTCTTCCGCGAGCGGCCGGATGCGGTCCAGCAGGCTCGATACGCGGCTGTCGAACTCGCGGCGATCGGGCCTGCCGGGGTTCACCGGGACGTACAGGGAGACCAATGGGATTCCGTTGCCACTCAGCCGCAGGATTCGCTCGAGCTGCTCTTGCGTGATCATCGCCGCTCCTCGCCGCTCCATGAGCCTCGCCGCCCGATGGGCCTCGCCGCCCGATGGGCCTCGGCCTTCGTTCCAGCTAACGAGGTGGGCGAGGCAGCGGCAACCGCAGCGCGACGGCCGTGGGCCGACCCGGGAAGCGCGCCCGCCCGACGGCGGGCGAAAAGCGGCCCGTGGCGACCGGGGCTCCGCGGTGGCAGGGTCGTGAGGCGGACTCCCGTGAGCGTTCGCGGGGACGTCAGGGGATCGTGGGTGATGAGCTGCAAGCCGTTTCGGGTGCGCTCGTGCAGGTGGTCGGCGTTGGCGTACGGGTAGGCGCGCCACTGTCGGCCGATGCCCTCTTCGGGCTTGTCCGCGCCGCCTCCGGGAAGGTTCGGGCCTGAAAGAGCATGCTGAGTCGCACTGTCCCACCGTACGGATCAGGAAGTTGAGGTCATGACCGACAAGCTCACCGTGAGCGTCCTGGGCACCGGGATCATGGGGGCCGCGATGGCCCGCAACATCGCCCGCGCCGGACACACCGTCCGCGCCTGGAACCGGACCCGCGCCAAGGCCGAACCACTGGCCGCCGACGGCGCACAGGTCGTCGGCACCCCCGCCGAGGCCGTACAGGGCGCGGACGTCGTGCTGACCATGCTCTACGACGGTCCCGCGGTGCTTCAGGTGATGCGCGAGGCCGCCCCCGCCCTGGGCCCCGGCACCGTCTGGGCCCAGTCGACGACCGTGGGGCTCGACTCCGTCGGCGAGCTGGCCGGTTTCGCCCGGGAGCACGATCTCGTGTTCTACGACGCCCCGGTGCTCGGCACCCGCCAGCCCGCGGAGGCCGGACAGCTGACCGTGCTGGCAGCGGGCCCCGCCGAGGGCCGGGACACGGTCACACCCGTCTTCGAGGCGGTCGGCGCCCGCACCATGTGGATCGGCGAGGACGGTGCCGAGGCCGGTGCCACCCGCCTGAAGCTGGTGACCAACAGCTGGGTTCTCGCGGTGACCGCGGCGGGCGGTGAGGTGCTGGCCCTGGCCCGGGCCCTGGACGTGGACCCGAACAGTTTCTTCGAGCTCATCGAGGGCGGCCCGCTCGACATGGGCTATCTGCGCGCCAAGGGCGACGTCATCCTCAACGAGAGGTTCACCCCGGCCAGTTTCGCGGTGGCGACCGCGGAGAAGGACGCCCGCCTGATCGTCCGGGCCGGGGAGGCCAACGGTGTCCGCCTCGACGTGGCCGCCGCGACCGCCGAACGGATGCGTCGCGCGGCCGACCAGAGCCACGCGGACGAGGACATGGCCGCCGCCTACTTCGCCAGCTTCGACGACAGCCCCCGTTCCTGACGACAACCCCCGTTCCCGCCCAGGAGACCCCATGTCCAAACCGCCCCTGCCCGCCGAGGCCGTCGCGCTCCTGCGCCGCCCCAATCCCAGCGTCATCGCCACCCTGCGCGCGGACGGCGCGCCCGTCTCCGCCCCCACCTGGTACCTGTGGGAGGACGGCCGGGTGCTGGTCAACATGGACGAGGGCCGGGTTCGCCTGAAGCATCTGCGCCGGGACCCGCGCGTGACCCTCACCGTCCTCGACGAGGGCGACTGGTACACGCATGTCACGCTCATCGGCCGGGTCACGGAGATGTACGACGACGAGGGCCTCGCCGACATCGACCGCCTCTCCCGGCACTACACCGGCAAGCCCTACCCGAACCGGGAGCGGCGCCGGGTCAGTGCCTGGATCGAGGTCGACCGGTGGCACGGCTGGGGCGAGTTGAAGGACAACGACCAGGCGTGAGCCGTGTGCCGGGTGGCCGCGCCGTGCCGGGGCCCGCTCAGACCGTGCGTCCGAGGGCGAGGAGGAGCACCCTGGAATCAGCGGTTCCGGAGGTGATCGTCATGATGCACACCGCAGTCGGATGGCATGTCGAACTGGAATTCCAGGAGGACGACCAGCGGACGCGGGCGGCGGCACTCGTACGGCTTCCCGACGGGAACGAGGTACGGTCCCATGGGTACGCCAGCCGCCACCACACCGACTCCAATCAGCCCCGTGTAGGGGAGGAGATCGCGGGGGCGCGCGCGCTGAACGAGCTTGCGATGCAGCTCCTCACGAAGGCGCACGAAGAGATCGACGAGGCGTCGGGCAGGACGTCCAGCCCGCTGACGCACTGAGTCCCCGGGCGATGCCCGTACGCGACCGCGCGTCCGGGCATCGCCCCACCTGCCCCGGGCACGTCCCCCGTCGCACCGGCTACGCCAGCGACGTACGCACCGCGCGTACCAGTGCCTGCGCCCTCGGGTCCGCCGTCACGCTCGTGCGGAAGCCGTTCGTGACGTAGCCGAACGCCACGCCCGTCTCGGGATCCGCGAAACCGAGCGCGCCACCACGGCCCGGGTGGCCGAAGGAGCCGGGGCCGAGCAGCGGGGACGCGCTGCCGTGCAGCATGTAGCCGAGGCCGAAGCGGGTGGTGACCACCAGCACCCGGTCGGGGCCCGCGGATGCCTCCGCGCGGGCCCGCTCCAGCGCTTGGGGGGCGAACAGCCGTACGCCGTCGATCCCGCCGCTGAGCGCCGCGTAGAAGCGTGCGAGACCGTCCGCTGTCGCGATGCCGTTCGACGCGGGCAGGACCGCGGCACGGTAGGCGGCGTCGTTCTCGTCGGGCCCCGGGGTGATGGCGGCGAACGCGCGGCGGGTGAGGCTCGCGGGGTCGGCGTACGCCTCGGCGATCGCGCGCTTGGGGCGGGCGCGCAGCGCGCCGTCCTGCGCCGGCACCTCGACGGAACCGACCCGCCCCACCCGGTGCGCCTGTGCCTCGGGCAGGCCCACCCACAGGTCCAGGCCCAGCGGTCCGACGATCTCGGCGGCGATCCACTCGCCGATCGAACGGCCGGTGGTCCGCCTCACCAGCTCGCCCGTCAGCCAGCTGTACGTCTGCGCGTGGTAGCCGTGGTCCGTGCCGGGCTCCCAGGTGGGTGCCTGAGCGGCCAGCACGGCGGCGGCGAGATCCGGGTCGGCGGCCTCGGCGGGCGTGAGCGGACGGTCGAGCGCCGGCACTCCGGCGCGGTGCGCCAGTGCGTGCCACACCAGCGTGCGCTCCTTGCCCTGCGCCTTGAACTCGGGCCAGTAGTGGCCGACCGGCGCGTCCAGGTCCAGTTCCCCGCGTTCGGCGAGCATCAGCAGGACGGCCGCGGCGACCCCCTTGGTCGCCGAGCGCACGATCTGCGCGGTGCCCCGCTCCCAGGGCCGCGTACCGTCGACGTCCCGGGTGCCGCCCCACAGGTCCACGACCTTGCGCCCGTCCCGGTACACGGCCACGGCCGCCCCGCGCTCCCCCAGCGTCTCGAAGTTCCGTACGAACGCTTCCCTGACCGGCTCGAAGCCCCCGGCCACCACGCCGTTCACGTCCACGTCCGCGTTCCCTTCACTCGCCTGCGACAGTGAGTGAAACACGGCCCTGCCGCCTTCGATTCCTCGTCTCCGGGGTGTCAGCCCAGCACGATCGACACGTCGATGTTGCCGCGGGTGGCGTTCGAGTACGGGCAGACCTCGTGGGCCGCGTCCACGAGCTGCGCCGCGACCTCCTGGTCGAGCACGGGCAGCGAGACGCTCAGGGCGGCCGAGAGGCCGTACCCGCGGTGCCGGTTGGGTCCGATGCCGACCTTCGCGGCGACCGTCGAGCCGGTCAGGTCGTAGCCCGCGCGGTTGCCGACGAGGATCAGCGCGTTGTGGAAGCAGGCGAGCCCTCGCTTCGATCGTCCTCGTTCGTCACCCGCCCACTGTCACGGACGGCCCGCGCCCGTCGGGGCGGATCGGGGATCGAAGCCGAAGGGCAGTTCCAGACGGTGTGCCCGCATGAGGGCGTCGTCGGCGAGCAGCCCGGCCGTCGTCCCGTCCGCCGCGATCACGCCCTCGCTCAGGATCAGGGAGCGCGGACACAGCTCCAGCGCGTACGGCAGGTCGTGCGTGACCATGAGGACCGTGACGTCGAGCGACCGCAGGATGTCGGCGAGTTCGCGCCGCGAGGCGGGGTCGAGGTTCGACGACGGTTCGTCCAGGACGAGGATCTCGGGTTCCATGGCGAGGACGGTCGCCACCGCCACCCGGCGGCGCTGGCCGAAGGAGAGGTGGTGCGGGGGACGGTCCTTGAAGTCCGCCATGCCGACCTGCGCGAGGGCACGGTCGACACGGGCCTCGAGTTCGGCGCCCTTCAGGCCGGCCGTCGCGGGCCCGAAGGCCACGTCCTCACGGACCGTGGGCATGAACAGCTGGTCGTCCGGGTCCTGGAAGACGATGCCGACCTTGCGGCGGATCTCGGCCATGTGCCGCTTGCCGACGGGCAGCCCGGCGACCTTCACCGTGCCCGTGCCGCCGGTCAGAATGCCGTTGAGGTGCAGCACGAGCGTGGTCTTCCCGGCGCCGTTCGGCCCGAGCAGCGCGACCCGCTCGCCGCGCGCGATCGAGAAGTCGACGCCGAAGAGGGCCTGGTGCCCGTCGGGATACGCGAAGGCCAGTCGGGCCACTTCCAGCGAAGGTGTCACAGGGTCCATCCCAGCAGGCAGACGACGAGGGCGGAGAGGGGCAGGGCCAGGGCGTGGGTCCACTGGGCCCGGGACGCGGTCACCTCGTCGATGACCGGCATGGAACCTGCGTAGCCACGGCTGACCATCGCGAGGTGCACGCGCTCGCCGCGCTCGTAGGAGCGGATGAACAGCGCCCCCGCTGACTTGGCGAGCACCCCCCACTGCCGAACGCCCCTCGCCTCGAAGCCGCGCGACTCCCGCGCGATCCGCATCCGCCGCATCTCGTCGGTGATGACATCGCCGTAACGGATCATGAAGGACGCGATCTGCACGAGGAGCGCCGGGAGTCTGAGCCGTTGCAGCCCGAGGAGCAGTGCGCGCAGTTCGGTGGTGGCGGCGAGCAGCACGGAGGCGGCGACGCCGAGGGTGCCCTTGGCGAGGACGTTCCAGGCGCCCCACAGTCCGTTGACGCTCAGCGACAGGCCGAGGACGTCGACGCGCTCACCGTCGGCCACGAACGGCATGAGCACGGCGAAGGCGACGAACGGTATCTCGATCAGCAGCCGCCGCAGCAGGAACCCGGCCGGGACGCGGGCCGCGTACGCGACGACGCCGAGAAGACCGGCGTACAGCGCGAACGCCCACATCGCATCGCGCGGTGTCGACACCACGACCACCACGAACGCGAAGGCCGCCGCGATCTTGGCGTGGGGCGGCAGGGTGTGCACGGGCGAGTGTCCGTGCCGGTAGAGCCGGTGTGTGTGCCCCGCACCCATGTCAGCCGGCCTCGGCGGGTTCGCCGGTACGGCGCCTGCGGACGGCCCAGAAGACCGCGCTGCCCGCGACGACGGTGGCACCGACACCGATCACGCCCGCCAGGCCGCCGGAGAGGCGTGCGTCGCGGACGTCCTTCACGGAGTAGTCGGCGAGTGGGGAGCCGGCGCTCGCGTGCCGCTCGGCCTTCTTGTCGATGCCCTGGTCGATGGCGACCTTCTCCAGGCCGTCGGGGCTGGCGGAGGCGTAGAAGCTGACCACGCCGGCGAGGACGAGGGAGGTGAGGAGACCGGCGATCCAGAGCGGACGGTGGCGGGGGTACCGCCCTGCTCGAGCGGAGCCGAGAGCTTGGGGGACGGCGGCGACGGGTGCGGGCGCCTCGGCGGGCGCGTCGACCAGTTCGCCGTCGACGCGCAGCTTGAGGCGCTGTCCGAGGCCCCGGGCCCCGTACACGAGGTCGGGCCGTACGGCGATGACGGCGCCGATCGTGAGGGCGGTGATGGTGGCCTCGCCGATGCCGATCAGGACATGGACACCGATCATCGCGGTGGCGACCTTGCCGATCGAGACGTCGGTGGTGCCGCCGATCGCGTAGATCAGCGTGAAGACGACGGCGGCGGCCGGGACGGAGACGAGGGCCGCGAGGAAGGAGGCGACGGTGACCGAGCGACGCGTGCGGGGCAGGACCTTGACCAGCCCGCGGAAGACGGCGTACGAGACCACGGTCGTCACGATGGCCATGTCGGTGACGTTGACACCCAGGGCGGTGAGGCCGCCGTCGGCGAAGAGGATGCCCTGCATGAGCAGCACGACGGAGACGCACAGGATGCCGGTGAACGGCCCGACCAGGATGGCGGCGAGCGCGCCGCCGAGCAGATGACCGCTGGTGCCGGCGGCCACCGGGAAGTTCAGCATCTGCACGGCGAAGATGAAGGCGGCCACCAGGCCGGCCAGGGGGGCGGTCCGTTCGTCGAGTTCGCGTCGGGCGCCCTTGAGGCTGACCGCCAGGGCACCCGCGGCCAGGACGCCGGTCGCGGCGGACGTGGGAGCGTTGATGAATCCGTCGGGCACATGCACGCAGGGAGGATACCCGCTTATTGCGAACGCCTTGCAAGAGCTGAGGGCGAACGAAAGCCCGCTTGCAGGCGACAAGTGCCGGTTTCGTCCCACTATGCGACATTGGAGGGGAAGCGGTTTCCCCGTCCCGCTCGGGTGACTCGGCGTGAGGAGTGGTCCGATGTCCGTGGTGGAACAGTACGCACGAGCCCATGTCGTCACCGACTCCCCGGAAGCGCCGGACGCGGTCCCCGTGATCCTCCGCTACGACCCGGACCGGGACCCCCGCTCGGTCCGCATCGGCCTCCCCGGCCCCCATGAGTGGGCCTTCTCCCGGGACATCCTGGAAAAGGGGCTCCGCGCCCCGGCGGGCCGCGGAGACGTCCGCATCTGGCCCTGCGGCCGGGTCCAGGCGGTGATGGAGCTGCACTCGTCACGGGGCGTCGAGGTGGTCCAGTTCGAGTCGAAGGAACTGGTGCACTTCCTCCAGCGGACCTACCTGGCGGGCATGGCCGCGGTCCGCTGAACAGACCCCTCTGAACAGACCCCTCGCGGACAGGGCGCCCCACCCGTGGCGGGGCGCCCTGTCCGGGTTCGGGGGCCGGGGATCAGACCCCTACCAGTTGCCGGTCCTGGTCCGCGTCCGGGTCCCTGTGGTCGGCGCCGGCCGGGGCGCGCAGGCCCTCGCCCTCGACGTCCACGTTGGGCAGGACACGGTCCAGCCACTTCGGCAGCCACCAGGCCCTGCGGCCGAGCAGCGCCAGGACCGCCGGGACGAGCGCCATGCGGACCACGAACGCGTCGAAGAAGACCGCGATCGCGAGGCCGAAGCCGATCATCTTGATCATCGACTCGCTGGAGCCGATGAATCCGGAGAAGACGGCGATCATGATGACCGCGGCCGCGGTGACGACCCGGGCACCGTGCCTGAAGCCGGTCACGATCGCCTGGCCGGGGGTCTCCCCGTGGACGTACGCCTCGCGCATCCGGGTCACCAGGAAGACCTCGTAGTCCATCGCCAGGCCGAAGACCACGCCCACCATGAAGATCGGCATCATCGACATGATCGGGCCCGTCTCCTCGACGCCCATCAGGCCGGACAGCCACCCCCACTGGAAGACCGCGACCACCGCGCCGAGCGCCGCCGTCACCGAGAGCAGGAAGCCGAGCGCCGCCTTCAGCGGGACCAGGATCGAGCGGAAGACCACGATCAGGAGGAGGAAGGCGAGGCCGACCACCAGCGCCAGATACGGGACCAGCGCGTCGTTCAGCTTCTGCGAGACGTCGATGTTCATCGCCGTCGAGCCCGTGACCAGCAGCTTCGCGTCCGTGTCCGCCTTGATGCCGGCGCCCGCGTCCCTGATGCCGTGCACCAGGTCCTCGGTGGTCGTAGAGGACGGCTTGGAGCCGGGGATCACCGTGATCATCGCGGTGTCACCGGACTTGTTGTACGTCGCCGGCGTCACCGTGACGACGTCCTTCATGCGCTTGATGTCACTGGTCACCGTGGTGACGGCCGCCTCCGGGTCGTCGCTCGCCTTCGCGTCGACCACGACCATCAGCGGCCCGTTGAAACCGGGGCCGAAGCCCTCGGAGAGCAGGTCGTACGCCCGGCGCTGTGTGGTGGACGTCGGCTGCGAACCGTCGTCCGGCAGGCCCAGTTGCAGCTGGGACGCCGGCACGGCCGCGGCGCCGAGTCCCACGACACCGAGCAGCAGGACGGCCAGCGGGCGGCGGACGACGAAGCTCGCCCAGCGCGTGCCCATGTTCGGGCGGCCCTTCCCGGCGGCCCGGCGCCCACCCAGCAGCCTGCTCTTCTCGCCCGCCGGCTTGACCTTGCGGCCCGCGTAGCCCAGCAGCGCGGGGATCATCGTCAGCGCGATCAGGACGGCGATGGCGACCGTGCCTGCCGCGGCGACGCCCATCTTCGTCAGCATCGGGATGTTGACCACGGCCAGGCCCACCAGCGCGATCACGACCGTCAGACCGGCGAAGACCACCGCCGAGCCCGCCGTGCCGACCGCCCGGCCCGCCGCTTCCTCCCGCTCGCGGCCCTCGGCCAGCTCCGCCCGGTAGCGGGAGACGATGAACAGCGCGTAGTCGATGCCCACCGCCAGGCCGATCATCATCGCCAGCGTGGAGGTGGTCGAGCCGAGGTCCAGGGCATTCGCCAGAGCCGTGATCGTCGAGACGCCGATGCCCACCCCGATCAGGGCGGTGAGCAGAGGGAGTCCGGCGGCCACCAGCGAGCCGAAGGTGATGACGAGGACGACCGCGGCGACCGCGATGCCGATGACCTCA
Organism: Streptomyces sp. NPDC047079; assembly: GCF_040643755.1. Lineage (NCBI taxonomy): Bacteria > Bacillati > Actinomycetota > Actinomycetes > Kitasatosporales > Streptomycetaceae > Streptomyces > Streptomyces sp. NPDC047079. Next base: position 31,373 of record NZ_JBEYUZ010000011.1, on the reverse strand, counting down.
CTCGCTCCGGTCTCGGGCACGGCCGACAGCGCGTCGCCGCCGATCTCGACGGTCAGCCCGCCGTCCCGGGCGCCCTGCGCGGCCTCCTTCAGGGCGTCCTTGGAGGCGTCCTTCAGCTGCATGCCGGAGACCTTGTACTTCACCTGCGCATAGGCGACCGTGCCGTCCTTGCTGACGGCGTGCGCGGCGAACGGGTCGGCCACGGAGGCGACTTCGGAGCCGTCGCGCAGCTCCTTGACGGTCTTCTCGACAACCGCCTTGTTGTCCTTCGCCGTCACTTTCTCCCCGCCGGGCGCCTTGAAGACGACGCGTGCGGTCGCCCCGTCGGCACTCATCCCGGGGAAGCGCTGTTCGAGCAGATCGAAGGCCTTCTGGGCCTCGGTGCCGGGGATGGAGAAGGAGGAGGAGCCCGCTACGGGGGCGCTGGCGGCGCCGACGCCCGCGAGCGTCAGCAGCGCCACCCAGATCAGGGCGACGAAGTGCCGTCGCCGGAAGGCGAGTCGGCCGAGTCGGTAGAGAAACGTGGCCACGAGGGCGTACTCCCGGTCAGGTCGTGAGGTGTTCAGGGCAGGGGGGATCGGCCCGGCGACGTGAGCGGTGACGTCAGGTGGGGGCTGGCTGATGGGACTGGTCAGGTGGTGGGCACGCCGAGGGCGGGGAGGACCACGGCGTCGAGGTACGACTTCAGGAAGGCCTGGGTCGGGGGCTGATTGTCGATCAGCGTGCGGGTGGCGAAGCCGCCGACCAGCATGTGCACCAGGAAGTCCAGCGCCGGGCAGTCCGGCCGGATCTCGCCCCGCTCGACGGCGCGTTGCAGCAACCGCCTGAACTCCGCCATCTCCGGTTCGACGAGCTGCTCCCGGAACGCCTGGCGCAGATCGTCGTTGTGGTGCATCGCCATGGCGACGCCCCGCATCAGAGCGGAGTTCTGCTCCATGACGCAGTCGTCCTCGCGTGTGACGAGGGCGTGCAGATCACCCCGCAGCGAGCCGGTGTCGATCTCACCGGCGGGGCCCGGCTTGCCGTGCCGGATGGCCTTCACGACCAGCTCGGCCTTGCCGCCCCACTGGCGGTAGAGGGTGGCCTTGCTGGATCGGGTGCGGGCGGCCACGGCGTCCATTGTCAGGGCGTCGTAGCCGACCTTCCGGAGCAGGTCGAGCACGGCCTCGTACAGCTCGGCCTCGCGCTCGGGGGTGATCCGACTGCGCCGCGCCGTTGCGATCTCAGTCATGCGACTCACCTTCCTGCTCCGCGCCCGGAGCATCGGCGCTCCGAACGACACGGTTTCGTACCTCCACGAAGATACCCCCACCCTCTAACGAAACGAAACCGTTTCGTACGTGTCGTGTATCACGGAACCGCCGCTCAACCGATGCGGCCCTGGCGCAGACACCGCGACACCGCACCGCTGCGGCCCCGCGGGGCGTGCGCACCGAGCACCCGAACGGCCTACGAGTTGCCACGGCCCGTCAGCAGGAAAAGCATGGGGTAGGTGAGCGACACGAGCGACGTGCGCGAGAACGCCCCCGGCTATCTCCGCTTCCCGCATCTGCACGGCGACCGACTCTGCTTCGCCGCCGAGGACGACCTGTGGGTGGCCCCGCTGGAAGGGCCCGGCCGCGCCTGGCGGCTCACCGTCGACCGCACGAAGATCGGACACCCCCGCTTCTCGCCCGACGGACGCCACATCGCGTACACGAGCTGGCGCAGCCTCGTCCCGGAGATCCATCTGGTGCCGGTGGACGGCGGTCCCGCCCGGCGGCTCACCTACTGGGGCAGCGCCGACACCCGGGTCTGCGGCTGGACACCCCCCGACCCGGACGGAACCACCCACATCCTCGCCGTCGCCTCGCACGGCGAGCCCTTCACCCATTTCACCTGGGCCTACAAGGTCCCCACCGACGGCGCCCCCGGCGGCAAGCTCCCCTGGGGCCCCGTCTCGCACATCGCCGTCGCCGACACCGCCGGCGAGCACATGACCCTGCTGCTCACCGGCACCCCGCCGCATGAACCGGCTTCCTGGAAGCGCTACCGCGGCGGCGCGACGGGCCGGCTCTGGCTGCACGGACAGCGGCTGCTCGCCGACCTCGACGGCCACCTCGACTCCCCGATGTTCGTGGCGGGGCGTATCGCGTTCCTCTCCGACCACGAGGGTGTCGGCAACCTGTACTCGTGCGCCTACGACGGCTCCGACCTGCGCCGCCACACCGACCACGACGCGTTCTACGCCCGGCACGCCTCCAGCGACGGCTCGCGGGTGGTGTACCAGTGCGCGGGTGACCTGTGGATCGTCGACGACCTGGCCCCCGACTCGGTCCCGCGCCGCCTCGACGTACGCCTGGGCGGGCAGCGCGCGGGCCGCCGCAGGTACCAGGTGCCGGCCGCGCAGCACCTGGACGGCATCTCGGTCGACGAGACCGGGCGGGCCAGCGCGGTCGTCGTGCGCGGCAGCCTGTACTGGCTCACCCATCGCGACGGCCCCGCCCGTACGATCACGGACACGCCCGGCGTCCGGGTGCGGCTGCCCGAGATGCTGGGAGTCGGCGGGCAGGTCGCGTACGTCACCGACGCGGAGGGCGAGGACGCGATCGAGATCGCGTATCTGCCACGGGCCTCCGGCGCCCGCGCGCCACGGCGGCTGGCCTCCGGGCAGATGGGCCGCGTCCTGGAGATGGTGTCGGACCCGCAGGGCGAGCGGCTGGCGGTCTCCTCCAACGACGGGCGGCTGCTGCTGATCGACGTGGAGGAGCCGGAGGAGGCCGGTGGGTCCGCGGCGGGCCTTGAGGCCTCAGCGGAGGCCCCCGAGGGTTCAGCCGCTGAGGCCCCAGAGGGTGAATCCGCGGAAGCCACTGAGGCCGCGGGGACCGATGAAGCCCCTGCGCCACCAGAGGGCGCCGCCACGGAGCGGACCACCGCGGCAGCGCAGGACACCTCGGCGACGGCGGGCGAGGTCAGCGAGCTGATCCGGTCGGACAACGGCCCGGTCCGGGACCTGGCGTTCTCCCCGGACGGGCACTGGCTGACGTGGTCGCACCCGGGAATAGGCCGGTCGCTGCGGCACATCAAGATGGCACGGATCAAGGACCGGCTCGTCGTCGACGTCACCAACGGCCGCTTCGAGGACGAGAACCCGGTGTTCACCCGCGACGGCCGCTATCTGGCGTTCCTGTCGTGGCGCGGCTTCGACCCGGTGTACGACGTGCACACCGGGGACCTGTCCTTCCCCCTCGGCTGCCGCCCGTACCTGGTTCCGCTGTCCTCGGCGACCCCTTCTCCCTTCGCGCTGAACCCGGAGGGACGCCCCGCGGCCGGAGGCCTGGACCCGCTGGAGGAAGAAGAGGGCGACGGGGTGGTGACCGTCGAGATCGAGGGCCTGGCGAACCGGGTGACGCCCTTCCCGGTCACGGCGTCGAAGTACTCGGCGCTGTACCCGGTCGCGGGCGGCGGTCTGGTCTGGCTGCGCTGGCCGATCTCCGGCGCGCTCGGCGAGACGTTCGTGAACCCGGACGACACCTCCGGCCGACCCACCCTCGAGCACTTCAGCATCAGCAAGGCCAAGAGGTCCGAACTGGTCGGCCATCTGGACTGGTTCGCGGTGAGCGGGGACGGGACACGGCTGGTCGTCGTCGACGAGGGCGAGCTGCGCGCGGTTCCCTCGACGGAGCCCGGCGACAGCGACACGACGGTCTGGATAGACACGCGCCGCATCATGCACGAGGTGGACCCGGGGGCGGAGTGGCGGCAGGCGTACGCGGAGGCGGGCCGGCTGACACGGGCGTACTTCTGGGAACCGCACATGTGCGGGATCGACTGGGACGGGGTTCTGGAGCAGTACCGCCCGCTGGTCGAACGGGTCGCGTCACCGGACGAGTTCGCGGACCTGCTGCGGGAGGTGCTGGGCGAGCTGGGCACCTCGCACGCGTACGTGGCGGCGGCACGGCGCAACGAGGGGCCGCCCCACTACCAGCGCTACCAGGGCCTGCTCGGCGCCAACTTCGTGCGCCGCGACGGCTGCTGGACGGTCAAGCGCATCCTGCCGGGCGAGTCCTCGGACTCCAAGGCGCGCTCGCCACTGGCGGGCACGGGCATCCGGGAGGGAGCCGTCCTGACCCATGTGGACGGACGGCCGGTGGATCCGGTGACGGGACCGTATCCGCTGCTGGCGGGCGCGGGCGGTACGACGGTGGAGCTGACGTTCCGGCCGGCCGAGGACGCGGGGCTCGCGCGCAGGGTCGCCGTGGTTCCGCTGATCGACGAGCGGCCGTTGCGCTATCAGGACTGGGTGGCCAAACGCCGGACCGTCGTACGCGAGTTGAGCGGCGGGCGCTGCGGCTATCTGCATATCCCGGACATGGGGGGCTCGGGATGGGCCCAGTTCAACCGGGACCTGCGGATGGAGGTCTCGCGGCCGGCCCTCATCGTGGACGTACGGGGCAACGCGGGCGGCCACATCAGCGAACTGGTCATCGAGAAGCTGACGCGCACGATCCTGGGGTGGGACCTGACGCGCAACGCCCAGCCGGTGTCGTACACCTCGAACGCGCCACGCGGGCCGATCGTGGCGCTGGCCGACGAGGCCACGGCCTCCGATGGCGACATGATCACGGCGGCGTTCAAGCTGCTGAAGCTCGGCCCGGTGGTGGGCCAGCGAACCTGGGGCGGTGTGGTCGGCATGACCGGACGCCACCGTCTGGGCGACGGCACGGTGATCACGGTCCCGATGAACGCGGCCTGGTTCAAGGAGTACGGCTGGTCGGTCGAGAACCACGGGGTCGATCCGGACGTGGAGATTCTGCGCACCCCGCTGGACTGGGCGGAGGGCCGTCAGAAGCAGTTGGACGACGCCGTCCGGCTCGCCCTGGACCTTCTGGAGACCCATCCGGCGGCCACTCCGCCGGACTACAGCGAGGTCCCGGACAGAAGCCGCCCGAAACTGCCGCCGCGGCGGACTGATTAGCCGTTTCCCCTCGCACGTGCGCGTGGCCGACCGGCTCACGGCACGCGCACGTGGGGCGTCCCCTTCGAAGGGGACGCCCCACGCGGGTCAAGGCCGTTCGGCGAACTACATGTCGTAGTCCTGGTTGAAGCGGTCCTCCGCGTCGTCCTGCAGCCGTCGCGTGTCGTCTTCGCGCTGACGGCCGCTCTGCTGAGCCTGCTGGCCGGCCTGCTTGCCGCGCTCCTGGCCGCGCTCCTGGCCGCGCTCCTGTGCCTGCCGGCCGCGCTCCTGTCCCTGCTGCTTGGCCTGCTGCGTCTTCTGCTTGGCCTGCTGCTTCATCTGCTCGGCCTTGTCCTGGAACTGGTCCTTCATGCCCATGTGGGTTCACTCCCGAAGTGGGTGAGGGGGATCGGGCTCGACCAGACTGACACGCACCGACACAGCACGCATTTCGATCAGTTACGCAGCGTATGCCGCTGCTGCTCATCGGCCTCCCCACCGGCTCCCACCAGCCCGGTGCGCACCTGCCGGAGCCGCGGCTCGAACCGCCGTATCTCCCGCTGTCCCACCGTGGCGATGAGCCCCGGCAGATACCCGCGCACGGCCTGCATCCCGCGCAGCCACGCCTGCCCGTAGACATGGCTCGACCGCCGCTCGATCCCGGCCACGATCCGGTCCACCGCCGGTCCCAGCGGATAGGTCTTGTTGGACGGCCACGGCAGCCGCTGCCGCAGCTCCCGCATCACATCGTCCCGGTCGGCGCCCCGCACCATGTCCGTGTCGGTCCAGGACAGGTACCCGACCCCGACGCCTACGCCGTGGTGGGCGACCTCGGCGCGCAGACTGTGCGCGTACGCCTCCACGCCCGACTTGGACGCACAGTAGGCCGTCATCATCGGCGCGGGCGTGATCGCCGCGAGTGAGGCGATCTGGAGCAGATAGCCACGGCTGTCGATCAGCGCGGGCAGGAAGGCGCGGGCCGTGACCGCCGAGCCGATCAGATTGACCTCGATCACCCGCCGCCAGGCCTCGGGATCGGACGCGGTGAACGGCCCTCCGTTGGCCACGCCCGCGTTGGCGACCACGATGTCGACCTTCCCGAACCGCTCCTCGACCTCCCCGGCGACCCGCGTCATCGCCTCCTGGTCGCTGACGTCGGCGTACCAGTGGCCGCTGTCCCCGTACAGCCCCTCCGCGACCCGCTTGAGGGCGTCCGCCTCGAGACCGACGAGCGCGACCCTCACCCCGCGCACCGACAGCTTGCGGGCCAGCAGTTCGCCGACACCCCGCGCGGCGCCGGTGACGACCGCCACCCGGCCCTCCAGGTTCACCCTGCTCATGCGCCCTCCTTGACCTGTGCGTCTCCCGCGTATGCCGCGACGAGTTCTCGGATCTTCCCGGTCACGAGCTCCGGAGCCTCCACCGGAGTCATATGGCCGAGCCCCGGCAGTTCCGTGCTGCCGACGCAGTGGGGCAGCGCGGCGACCAGCGCCCGTGTGTGCACCGGCGGGGTGAGCCGGTCGGCGGTGCCGACCACGACCTCCGTGGGTACGGTCAACTCCCTTACGCCACGCTCCAGATCCAGCGCCTGAAGCATGCGCGACCAGGCGTGGCGCACCTCGCGCGGGCAGCCGTGCACCACCCGGGCGCACGCCTCCACCATGAGGGGTGTCGAGCCGGCGCCCATCGTGGCGTACTTGAGGATGCGCAGGGACACCGGCGTGACCGGCCCGAGCGGGGCGCGGGAGCCCAGCACGCGCGTGGTGAGCCAGGTACGCACGGGCCCGGCGCGCATCGGCAGCACACGAGCCTCGGCGACCAGGCGCGCACTCCCCGTGCTGCACAACAGGACGGCCGCCGTGTGCGCCTGGAAGCGGGGGCGCGCGGCGGCGGCCAGCACCGTCATCCCGCCCATGGAGTGCCCTACGACCACGGCCTTCTCGCCCGGCACGAGCGTGGCGGAGAACACCGCTTCCAGGTCGTCGGCGAGCGCCTCCACGGTGCATGTGGGGCTCGAGGGACTACGCCCGTGCCCCCGCTGGTCGTAGGCGATCACCCGGTGGTCGGCGGCGAGGTCCCGGATCTGCGCCGCCCAGAAGGCGGTGGAGCAGGTCCAGCCATGGGCGAGGACCACCGGGGGCGCGCCCTCGGGTCCGTGGACCTCGACGTGCAACCGGGCGCCGTCGGCGGAGCGGACGGTCAGCTCCCGGGCGGCGGCGGGCGGCGCGTACGGCCCGCTCGTGACATACGCCGGCCGGCTCATGCGCGGGCCTCCGTCCTCGTCCCGTCGGAGCGCTCGCCCTGCCGTGGTGCCCGGGGGGCCCGGACCACCTCGTACTCTCCCAGGTCGACCCGACGGGTCGCGCTGCGGAACTCCGTTGTCGTACCGGGCCAGATGGTGGTGTTCCGGCCGCTCGCGTCGAGGTACCAGCTGGTGCAGCCGCCGGTGTTCCAGACCGTGCGCTTCATCCGCTCCTGCACCTTGTGGTTCCAGGCGTCGACGGCCTCCGGCCGGGCGTCGAGCGCGACCCGGCCGCCGAGCACGTCCAACTGCCGCAGGAAGTCGGCCATGTAGTTCAGCTGCGACTCGATCATCAGGATCATGGAGGAGTTCCCGAGACCGGTGTTGGGCCCGATGATCGTCATCCAGTTGGGGAATCCGGCGGCGGTCGCGCCACGCAGCGCCTTCATGCCGCCGCTCCACGCCCGGGCGAGTGTCCGTCCCCCGGCGCCGACCACCCGTTCGGCGATCGGCATGTCCGTGACGTGGAAGCCGGTGCCGAAGATGATCACGTCGGCCTCGGTCTCGGTGCCGTCCGCGGCGACCAGGGTGGAACCGCGGACCTCGCTCAGCCCGGAGGCGACGACGTCCACATTGGGGCGGGTCAGCGCCGGATAGTAGGTGTTGGAGAGCAGGATCCGCTTGCACCCGATGCGGTAGTCCGGGGTCAGCCTGGCCCGCAGTGCCGGGTCCTTGACCGCCCGTGCGATGTTGCGCCGGGCCATCCGCTCGACGAGGCCGAGTTCGTCGGGACGTTTGGTGAACGCCTGGACCTGTAGTTCCCGGATGCCCCACAGGAACCCGCGGCGCAGCCGCGCGGTGAACGGCAGCGCGCGGTGCAGCCGGCGCTCCAGGGGGCTGATCCCGCGGTCGACGCGGGGCATCACCCACGGCGGGGTGCGCTGGAAGAGGGTGAGTCTGCCGACGACCGGCTGGATCTCGGGAACGATCTGGATCGCGGAGGCGCCCGTGCCGATCATGGCGACGCGCTTGCCGCGCAGGTCGTGGTCGTGGTCCCAGCGGGCGGAGTGGAAGATCTTCCCGGGGAAGCCGTCGAGGCCCGAAACGTCCGGGATCCTCGGATCGGACAGGGGCCCGGTGGCGGAGACGACGACGTCGGCGGTGAGCGGCCCGCTGCTGGTCTCGATCGCCCAGTGCAGTTTCTCGCCGTCCCAGGTCATCAGCTTCACTTCGGAGTCGAAGCGCAGGTGGGGCCGCAGCCCGAAGACGTCCGCCAGGTGTTCCAGATAGGCGCGGATGTGCTCCTGCCCGGAGAAGGTGCGCGGCCAGTCGGGGTTGGGCGCGAACGAGAACGAGTACAGATGCGAGGGGACGTCACAGGCGCAGCCCGGGTAGCTGTTGTCGCGCCAGGTGCCGCCCAAGCCGCTCGCCCGCTCCAGGACGACGAAGTCGGTGACGCCCTCCCGGCGCAGCCGCACGGCGGCCCCGAGCCCCCCGAACCCGGACCCGATCACCGCCACCCGTACATGAGGCACATGCTCGTGCTGGGCCATCCCGAAGCCTCCCGGTCCCTGCGGCCGGCTCACCTGGCACCTGGACAGGAAAGCCGGTAAGACTCTGCCAGTGAACACTGGCGCAATGGGGAGAGTAGGGCAGCGGCGTGCCGATGGGTAGAGGGCGCGCACGAGGAAAGTTACCGGCGGTACGACGTAGGGTGCGGGCGTGGCACAGGACGGGGAGCGGCGCGAGTACCGCATGGAGGAGCTGGCCAAGGAGGCCGGTATCACGGTGCGTACCCTGCGCTTCTACCGCGAGCGCAAGCTGATCCAGCCGCCGCGCCGCGAGGGCCGTATCGCCTGGTACGACGACACCCATCTGGCCCGGCTGCGCACGATCTCGGGGCTCCTGGAGCGGGGCCACACCCTCAGCGGCATCGCGGAACTGGCCGAGGCGTTCGACCACGGACGCGACGTCGGCGATCTGCTGGGCCTCGGCGCGCCCACCGAGGAGACCCCGGTACGCCTCACCCCGGAGGCCCTGGCCGACGTGTTCGGCGCCGAGGCGACCCCGGAGAACCTCGCCGCGGCCCTCGATCTCGGCTACCTCGGCACGGACGGCGGCGAGATCGTTCACATCAGCCGCAGGCTCCTCGACGTCTCGGCGGCCCTGGTCCGCGAGGGCATCCCGCTCGCGGACGTCCTGGCCGCCGCCCGCCGCGTCCGCGAGCACACCGAGGCCCTGGCGGACGTCTTCGCGGATCTGCTGACCGCCCACCACCGCTCCCCCGAGGACGCGCAGCGTCTGCGCCCGCTGGCCAAGAGCGTGGTGGAGGCGGAGCTCTCCCTGGCCCTGGACCGCCGCCTGCGCGAGCCGTAGGTACGCCGCGAGGCGCGCCGACCTCGCTCAGGTCACTCGAAGACCACCGTCACGGGAGCGTGGTCGGACCATCGCTCGCCATGCGTGGCCGCACGCTCCACCACGGCCTTGACGGCCCGGCCCGCCAGCCCGGGGGTCGCCACGGCCAGGTCGATGCGCCATCCCGAGTCGTTGTCGAAGGCGCGCCCCCGGTAGGACCACCAGGTGTACGGCCCCTCCGCGTCCGGGTGCAGTGCCCGCACCACGTCGACGTATCCGCCGTCCTCGGGAGCGAAGACCCGGCCCAGCCAGGCCCGCTCTTCCGGCAGGAAACCGGAGCTCTTCCGGTTGCCGCGCCAGTTCTTGAGATCGGCCTCGCGGTGGGCGATGTTCCAGTCACCGGACACGAGGACCTCGCGCCCGTCGGAGGCCGCCCGCTCCCGCAGCTCCTTGAGATAGCCGAGGAACTCGGTCATGAACCGGGCCTTCTCGTCCTGCCGTTCGGTCCCGACCTCGCCGGAGGGCAGATAGAGGCTGGCGACGGTGACACCGGGCAGGTCCGCCTCGACATACCGCCCGCTGCCGTCGAACTCGGCCGATCCGAACCCGACGCGCACACGGTCGGGCTCGCGGCGCGTGTAGAGCGACACCCCGGCACGCCCCTTCACGGCGGCGGGCGCGTGCACGACGTGCCACCCGTCGGGCGTCCTCACATCCGCGGGAATCTGTCCCGCCTCGGCCCGCACCTCCTGGAGGCACAGCACATCGGCGGAGGTCCCGGCCAGCCACTCCACGAAGCCCTTCTTCGCGGCGGCCCGGATCCCGTTCACGTTCACGGAGGTCACAGTCAGCACGCCGGAACCCTACCGGCACACTGGGAGGGGCCCGTGCACCGTTATGCATACTCGTACGATTGGCAGCATGAATATTCGTCCGGTCTCCTTCGACCACCCCGACGCCGTCAAGCTCAGCGACCAGGTCCAGGCCGAGTACCACCTGCGCTACGGCGACGGCGGCGACGCCACCCACCTGGACCCGGCGATGTTCGACCCCCCGTCCGGCCTGTATCTGATCGCCTACGACGACCGGGAACGCCCCGTCGCCACGGGCGGCTGGCGCGGCCAGCAGAAGAACGACGAGGGGTATCTCGACGGGGACGCCGAGGTCAAGCGGATGTTCGTCATCGCCGAGATGCGGGGCCGCGGCCTGGCGCGCCGCATCCTGGCCGCGCTGGAGGAGGACGCCCGCGCGGCGGGCCGCACCCGCATGGTCCTGGAGACGGGCACCAAGCAGCCGGAGGCGGTGGCCCTCTACACCTCCAGCGGCTACGAGCCGTGCGCCAAGTTCGGCTACTACCGCTACCACGACCTCAGCCTCTGCTTCGCGAAGCCGCTGTAGGACGCCCCGCGGGCTCCGGCACGCGAGCGGTGCTGTGGGCCCCGCTCGCGTGCGGCACCCGTGGGCCCCGCACGTGAGCGGCACCGCGGGCTCCCACACACGGGCAGCACCAGTGGGCTCCCATCCACGAGCAGCACCCGTGGGCTCCCACAGCGACCGGGGCCTGTGGGCTCCCTCACGCCGCGCCCATCCCGAACTCCGCGGCGCGCGGACCACGTTGGAGGTGCGCTTGATCGAACTCGGCGGCGCGTCAGCACAACAAAAATCCCGCCCGATCTTCCGATCGGACGGGATCTCCTCAACTGCCCTGAGCTTCAGGGAGTTGTTGCGGTGGACCTGAGGGGATTTGAACCCCTGGCCCCCTCGATGCGAACGAGGTGCGCTACCGGACTGCGCCACAGGCCCTTGCAACGAGTGAAACTCTAGCATCCCCATCGGCCGGTCTGGAAATCCGTTCCGCCCAGGTCAACCACGGGGGTGCGGCCAGGCCGCGGCCCGCCCGCCCCTACTCGTTGGCGGCCCGCGGACGTTCTCCGTCCTCGTACTGGTCGAACAACGGAGTGCACCCGCGCTCGCGGGACCGTCGCGCCGAGGCCGCCCTGCGGGCGTCGCTCCGGCCGCCGTCACCGGCTCCCGGCGGTTCCTGGGCCCCGGCGCCGGGATCCTCCTCCGGGTCCGGCTCGTCGCGGTCGGCGGCGGAGGCCCCGGGCACGGGCGCCGCCGCCTCCGCCGCGCTGGACCGGGCGGAGCTCCAGGCGTCAGGCGCCCCGAGGTCCACGCTCGGCGTCGCGCGCGGCGCGACCGGCGCGGTCACATACGTCGGGAGCGGTACCGGCACGGGGTCCCAGCTGTCTCCGTGCCCGGGCCTGCGCTGCCGCTCGCGCTGCTGGTCCACCCACTCGGCGTGGTCGGTCTGCTCGACCAGGGCCCGGCGGTCGGCGGCGAGCGCGGACAGTCCGGGGTCGCCCCCGGGTTCGGATCCGTCCTCCGGCTGCTCGTCCGGGGCGGAGGGGGCCGGAGGCCGCCGCCGGGGCTGCCGCTCCCGCAGTCGCTGCGCCGCCGCCTCGGCCTGGCGCCGGTCCATCGTGTAGACGAACCGCTTGCGCTCCTGGGACCGCAGATAGGCGATGTACGCGCTCAGCAGCACGGCGGGCACGCCAGGCGCCCACAGGAACGCCAGCCCGCCGACCGCGGCGACGATCGCGCCGAGCGTGAACGCGAGGAAGAGCATCACGGTGGTGCGCCTGCGCCGCGCGAGCACCTTCGAGCGCCGGGCGCGCGCCCTGGCCTCCGCCGAGGGCGCCTTCCGGGCCCGGGGCGCGCCTCGGCGCGCCGGAGGGCCGGCGGCCGGCTCCGGCACGGGGCCGGCCTTGGGCTGGGCGCCGGACCTGGCCGCCTCCTGGCCCTCCGGCTCCCGCCGGGCCGGGTCCTCCGGCTCCACCCGCGCGCGCTCCTGCCGACCGCTCGGAGGCATGGCGAAAGCCCGGACGTCCACCGAGCCGGTGACACCGTCCGGGCGACCACTGGGCTCCCCCTCCTCGGTGGAGCGCGCCCGCAGGTCCTTGGCGTATCGACGCTCCATACCCGCCCGTCCGGACAGCAGCCGGATGGCGGTGCTGAAGCGTTCCGTCGGACGAGACTCGTTCAGCTCGTCCTGCCTACGGAGCCACATCGGCACCAAGTAGGCGGCCCAGGCCCCGACAATGACTGCGTAGATGAGGCCGCTGCTGCTCACGCCTCACACGGTAGAGGGGTTTGCGTGAGGCCATCTGCCAATTGGGCCGGTGTGTCGCACGATCTGGCTGATATTTCGAACTTTTTTTGGGACCGATGCGATCAGCAGGACGACGGGACCGCTAATGCATTGGCCAAGCCGATCGCGACCCGATCAATTTCGAACACATTTTTTATTTCCCGTGGTGGGTCTGCTGAGAGCGCGCACGGCGCCAGCGTGCGAGCAGCCCCTCGGGCACCTCTTCGGCGGTCAGCGCGAAGACGAGGTGGTCCCGCCAGGCGCCGTCGATGTGCAGATAACGCGGCCGCAGCCCCTCCTCGCGGAATCCGAGTTTCTCCACCACCCGGCGGCTCGGCCCGTTCTCGGGGCGAATGCAGACTTCGATGCGGTGCAGCCCGACGGCCCGGAAGCAGTGGTCGACGACGAGTGCCACGGCCGTGGGCATCACCCCGCGGCCCGCGACCGCCTCGTCCACCCAGTAGCCGACGTGCCCCGAGCACATCGAGCCCCAGGTGATCCCGGCCACCGTCAACTGACCCACGAGGCGTCCCTGGTACTCGATGACGAAGGGCAGCATCCGGCCCGCGCCCGCTTCCCTGCGCAGATGCCGGACCATCTGGCGATAGGTCGGCCGGTGCGCGATCGGGCCGCTCGGCGTGGGCGGCGGAATAGTCGCCTCCCACGGCCGCAGCCAATCCCGGTTGCGGCGGTTGACCTCGCGCCAGATCCGCTGGTCGCGCAGCCGTATCGGCCGGAGGACGACATCGCCCTCCGCCAGCTCGACTGGCCAGGATGGGCTGTTCAGCTCGCACCCCCACTCGGTCTGGAGCGGTCCTCACCGGCCGCCGGCTCGCCCGCGCCGGCCCTCGGGGCGGCCGGTGCGCCCGTGTCGGGCCTTGGGGCGGCCGGTGCGGCCGTGCCGGGTCTCGGGTGGTCGCCGCCGCGGATCTGATCGACGGCGTGCACCAACAGGGGTTCCAGGACGGCCAGTCCGTCCTTCACCCCGCCGCTGGATCCCGGAAGGTTGACGATCAGCGTCCGGTCGGCGACCCCGGCGGCCCCTCGGGAGAGTGCCGCCGTCGGCACCTTCTCCCTTCCGAACGCCCTGATGGCCTCGGGAATGCCCGGCACCTCGTAGTCGATCACCGCGCGGGTCGCCTCGGGGGTGCGGTCCGTGGGCGAGATTCCGGTGCCCCCGGTCGTCACGATCACGTCGTAGCCGGCGCGGACACCGGTGCGCAGCGCCTGCTTCACCGGGTGCCCGTCCGGGACGACCCACGGCCCGTCCGCGGCGAAGCCGAACCGGATGAGCGCCTCCGCGATCAGGGGGCCGCCCTTGTCCTCGTACACGCCGGCGGCCGCGCGGTTCGACGCGGTCACCACCAGGGCCGAGTACGTCGCCGACAGGGCGTCGCCGGCCGGCTGCCCGGCCGGTGCCGTCACGCCCGGCTCCAGTCGCCCGACTTTCCGCCCGTCTTCTCCTCCACACGCACGTCCGTGATCACCGCTTTCTTGTCGACCGCCTTGACCATGTCGATCACGGTCAGCGCCGCGACGCTGACCGCCGTGAGCGCCTCCATCTCGACGCCCGTGCGGTCGGTGGTCTTCACGGTCGCCGTGATCTCGACGGCGTCGTCCGCGACCGACAGATCCAGCTTCACACCCGACACCGACAACGGGTGGCACAGCGGGATCAGGTCAGGGGTGCGCTTGGCGCCCATGATGCCCGCGATGCGCGCGGTGGCGAGCGCGTCGCCCTTGGGGACGCCCTCGCCGCGCAGCAGCGCCACCACGCGGGGCGAGACCAGCACGCGTCCGCTGGCGCGGGCGGTGCGCTCGGTCACGTCCTTCCCGGAGACGTCGACCATGCGGGCTGCCCCGGCGTCGTCGATGTGGCTCAGTCGGTCCTGCGTACTCATCTGCTGCGATGCTCCCGGTCCCGGCCCGGCGGTTGCGGCGCGCGGGCCTGTTGTGCGCGACACGGTACCGCCAAGCCGGCGGGCCCGGCCGGGCAAGGTCCCGGACCGGGCGGCCCGGCGGACACACCCCTCCCGACGCCCGGACGAAACCCCCGACCCGGGCAGCGCCCGGAGGTCAGCCGAGGAGGACCACCTCGACCTCGGCGCCCGGCTCGACGGATGTGTCCTCCTCGGGGACGACGATCAGCGCGTCGGCCTGCGCGAGGGCGGCGATCAGGTGCGATCCCGCGCCGCCTACCGGGGTCACCGTGCCGTCGGTGTGTCTGCCGCGCAGGAACTGCCGCCGTCCTGCGGGTGAGGTCAGCGCCTTGTCCGCCCGCAGGACGGCCCTGGTCCTGGGGCGGTGCACGTCCTCCAGGCCCATCAGCGTGCGGATCACGGGGCGTACGAACAGCTCGAAGGAGACGTACGACGACACCGGGTTGCCGGGCAGCGCCAGCAGCGGCGTGTGGTCGGGGCCGACGACGCCGAACCCCTGGGGCTTGCCGGGCTGCATGGCGAGCTTGCGGAACTCGACGCCGCTGCCGCCGTCCTCCGCGTCGCCGACGGCCGAGAGGGCCTCCTTGACGACGTCGTACGCCCCCACGCTCACCCCTCCGGTGGTGACCATGAGGTCGGCGCGGACGAGCTGGTCCTCGATGGTGGCGCGCAGCGTGTCCGCGTCGTCGGCGACCGCGCCCACCCGGTATCCGATCGCCCCGGCGTCCCGGGCGGCGGCGGTGAGGGCGAAGCTGTTGGAGTCGTAGATCTGGCCGTTCGCCAGTTCCTCGTCGGGCTGGACGAGTTCGCTGCCGGTGGACAGGACGACCACACGCGGGCGCGGACGCACCCGGACCGTGCCGCGGCCGATCGCTGCGAGCAGCGCGATCTGCGGCGGTCCGAGGACCGTGCCCGCCTCGAGGGCGAGGTCGCCGGCCTGCACATCGCTGCCCTTCGCGCGCACATGCGCGCGCGCCTCGGCCGGGCGGTGCACCCGCACCTGCCCGGAGGCGCCCTCGGGCGAGAGGCTGCGGGCACGCATCCCGGAGACGGGGCCGCCGCCCAGTCCGCCGTCGGTCCACTCCACGGGGACGACGGCCTCGGCGTCGGGCGGCAGCGGAGCGCCGGTCATGATGCGCGCCGCCTGGCCGGGCCCCACACGGAGCGGGTCGGCCGCCCCGGCCGCGACATCGCCGATCACCGTGAGGACGGCCGGGAACTCCTCGCTCGCGCCCGCGACGTCCGCGACCCGTACCGCATAGCCGTCCATGGAGCTGTTGTCGAACGGCGGCAGGGAGACGGGCACCGTTACGTCCTCGACCAGCACACAGCCCAGGGCGTCGAGCAACTGCAGCTCGATGGGGTCCAGCGGGCGGACGGTGGCGAGGATGTCCTCCAGGTGCTCGTCCACCGACCAGAGGCGGTCCTGGCCGGTGGCGGGGGTCGCGGCGGCGCTCAAATCGCTACATCTCCTCGGATACGTAACTGCGAAGCCAGGCCCGGAAGTCCGGCCCCAGGTCTTCACGTTCGCACGCGAGTCTGACAATGGCACGCAGATAGTCGCCACGGTCGCCGGTGTCATATCGGCGGCCCTTGAAGACGACACCGTGCACGGGGCCGCCCACCTTCTCGTCCTCGGCGAGCTGCTGGAGGGCGTCGGTCAGCTGGATCTCGCCGCCCCGGCCCGGCTCGGTCTTGCGCAGTATGTCGAAGATGTGGGGGTCGAGGACATAGCGGCCGATGACCGCGAAGTTCGACGGGGCGTCCGCGGCGTCCGGCTTCTCGACCAGCCCGGTCACCTTCACCACGTCGCCGTCCTCGGTGGCCTCGACGGCCGCACAGCCGTAGAGGTGGATCTGCTCCGGCGCGACCTCCATGAGCGCGATGACGCTGCCGCCGCGCCGCTCCTGGACCTCGACCATGCGGGCCAGCAGGGGGTCGCGCGGGTCGATGAGGTCGTCGCCGAGGAGGACGGCGAAAGGCTCGTGGCCGACATGCGGGGCGGCGCACAGCACGGCGTGCCCGAGGCCCCTGGGGTCACCCTGGCGGACGTAGTGCATGGTGGCGAGGTCGCTGGACTCCTGGACCTTCGCGAGCCGCTCGGCGTCGCCCTTCTTCTCCAGGGCCGACTCGAGTTCGTAGTTGCGGTCGAAGTGGTCCTCGAGGGGGCGCTTGTTGCGACCGGTGATCATGAGAACGTCATCGAGCCCCGCTGAGACAGCCTCCTCGACCACGTACTGGATCGCGGGCTTGTCCACGACCGGCAGCATTTCCTTGGGGGTGGCCTTGGTGGCCGGCAGGAACCGGGTACCGAGGCCTGCCGCGGGGATGACAGCCTTGGTGATCCTGGGGTTCGACTCAGTCATGCCCGCCACCTTATCGGGTGGCTTTGTGCGGGTATCTGTGACTCCGGTTAATTCGCTCTCATATGAGCAGATCAAGGAAGGCAGGGCGCTGACCAGTGGTTCCCATGGAACACGAGGGCGAGCCTGACAAAGGAATGTTACGGCGAGGGCTCCTCTCGGTGAGAAGCAGGTTGACCCCGGATGACGTGGACGCTGCGGCCGCCGAGCTCGCCGAGCGGGCGCGGGAGCTGCCCGAACTCGCGCACGCGCGCACGGTCGCGGCGTACGTCTCCGTGGGGTCGGAACCGGGCACCCTCGCCCTCCTGGACGCGCTGCACGCGCGCGGTGTGCGCGTCCTGCTGCCGGTGCTGCTGCCGGACAACGACCTCGACTGGGGCGCGTACACCGGACCGGACTGCCTGGTCCGTGTCCGGCGCGGCTCCAGGATGGCCCTCCTGGAGCCCGCGGGTGAACGTCTGGGCCCCGAGGCCGTCCTGCAAGCCGACGCGGTACTTCTGCCCGGCCTGGCCGTGGACGCCCGCGGCATGCGCCTCGGCCGCGGCGGGGGCTCGTACGACCGCGTGCTGGCCCGCCTGGAGCGCGCGGGAGCCGATCCGGCGCTGGTGGTGCTCCTGTACGACCGGGAGGTCGTCGAACGCGTCCCGGAAGAGGCGCACGACCGTCCGGTGCACGCGGTGGTGACTCCCTCGGGCGTGCGCCGCTTCCGCTAGGGGGGTGCGGTTCGGATCAGCCCCCTCATGCCGAAACGGCCCTCCACGCGCGCGTGGAGGGCCGTATTCATTGGGCGCGTTCAGCGGGCGCCGGAGGTCAGGGCTTGAGCTCCAGCGTGTCGGTCGTGCTCTTGTCGACCGCGCCCTTCGAGAAGCGCCACGGCAGCAGTTCGCCCTGGGCCCACTTGTCCGTCTGGTCGGTGTAGTGGGCGCTGTAGGCGTGTCCCGAGGCGCCGGACAGGTTGATCCACTTGGACTTGTCGAGGTCGTCCAGGTTGACCACCATGCGCATCGACGGCACCCAGACGGCGCCGTAGCCGCCCGCCGCGTTCCAGCCGGTGGCGTTCACGGTCGCCTCGCCGCCGTCGAGCTTCCAGGGCCCGCGGTTGAGCATGTACTGGATTATGCCGGGGCCGTCGGCGCCCAGGGTCTGGTTCTTCAGGAACAGCCGGTGCAGCCGGCCCCAGCTCCAGGTGTCCAGGTCCTTGCCGAGCTTGGCGGTCAGCTCCCAGCGAGCGTCCTTCAGGGCCCGCGCGAACAGCTCGTCACGCGTGGTGGCGGCCTTGTCGGTGCGCGTCTTGGGCGTCTGCCACCAGTCGTTCTTCTCGTCGTCGACGATGCTGCGCACCACCTCGAACCAGCGGTCGCCGCCGTCGGGCTGTGCCTGGTCCGCGTCGCGCTGGCCGCACTCGCGCACCTTCTGGTCCGCGTCGGCGGGGCCGGTGGTGTCGGCCGGCTCGACCCACAGGCACTGGCCCTTGACCCGCAGTTCCTTGGGCAGCTTGTTGCCGAACGCGAGCTTGAGGATGTTGCGCCACACGGCGTTGAAGTAGGCGGCGGCCGCCGAGTCGGCGTCCTGGGTGTAGTCCCAGCCCTCCAGCAGCTTCTGCGCCTCGCGGACCTGCTTGTCGGACACGTCGATCTTGAGCAGCTTGGGCACCAGGAGCTTGGCGATCTCGCTGCTGTTGTCGAGCTGCATCTGCCGCATGTCGTCGGTCGAGATCTTGCCGCCGCCCTTGATCTTCGACTCGATCAGGTCGGTGATCCGCTGGCTGCGGGCGCCGTAGCCCCAGTCCGTGGTGAGGGTGTAGGGGTACTTGTCCTTGTCGACCACGGCCTGGTTGGCGGTGACGATGTAACCGCGCTTGGGGTTGTACTCGTACGGCAGCTCGCTCTTCGGGATGTAGCCGGTCCACCGGTACTTGGGGTCCCAGCCGGGTGCCGGGATCGAGCCCTCGACACCCGACGCCCGCGTGGGGATCTTGCCCGGCAGCTGGTAGCCGATGTTGCCCTTGGTGTCGGCGTAGATCAGGTTCTGCGAGGGCACGTCGAAGGACCGGGCCGCCGCGCGGAACCCGTCCCAGTCCGACGCCTTGTCGATGTCGAAGACGGCGTCCATGGAGGTGCCGGGGTCCAGGGCGGTCCAGCGCAGCGCCATGGCGTAGCCGTCGCCGCGGTCGGGCGCCGCGGTGTCGACGGCGGCCTTCTTGCCGACCTTGACCAGCTCGTCGTCGCGGTCGGACAGCAGCGGACCGTTGTTCGTCTCACGGACGACGATCTTCTTGGAGTCCCCTCCGGCAACCTTGATGGTCTCGGTGCGGGTGGTGAACGGCTTCACCTTGCCGTCGTAGAGATACCCGTCGCCGGACAGCTTCTCCAGGTAGAGGTCGGTGACGTCGACGCCGGAGTTGGTCATGCCCCAGGCGATGTTCTGGTTGTGACCGATGACCACGCCGGGCATGCCGGCGAAGGTGTACCCGGTCACGTCGTACTGGCAGGAGCGGGACAGGGTCGTGCAGTGCAGGCCCATCTGGTACCAGACCGACGGCAGCGAGGCCGACAGGTGCGGGTCGTTGGCCAGCAGGGGCTTGCCCGTGATGGTGTGGCTGCCGGCGACGACCCAGGAGTTGGAGCCGATGCCGTTGCCGTTCACGCCCACGGCCGTCGGGACGTGGTCCAGGGCCTCGGACAGACTCGCCAGCTGACTCTGCAGGCCCGAGGAGGCCGAGCCCCCGGACGTCGTCCCGGAGGTCGATGCGCCGGACGTCGAAGTGCCGGAGGCCCCGGTGCCGGACGTCGAGGTCCCGGATGTCGAGGCCGAGGTCCCGGTCGTCGACTGGGTGCCCGTCGCGCCCGTCTGCTCGAACGCCTTGGCGAGGGCGTTGTACTGGCCCTCCTGCACGATCGGCTTGTTACGGCCGTACGGGTACTCCGGGTAGAGGTCCGCGATCTGCTTCGGGCCGAGCCGGCTGGTCATCAGCGAGCGGTCGATCTCTTCCTGCATGTTGCCGCGCAGGTCCCACGCCATCGCCTTGAGCCAGGACACCGAGTCCACCGGCGTCCACGCCGCGGGCCTGTAGTCGTTGGTGAGGGCCAGCGCCGCGTACTCCAGGGAGATGTTCTTGCCGTCCTTGCCCTTCAGATAGGCGTTGACTCCCTTGGCGTACGCCTGGAGGTACTTCTTCGTGGCGGCCGACAGCTTGGTGTCGTATTCCTTCCGCGCCACCCGGTCCCAGCCGAGGGTGCGCAGGAACTCGTCGTTCTTGACCTGGCTCTTGCCGAACATCTCGGACAGGCGTCCGGATGTCATATGGCGGCGCACGTCCATCTCGTAGAACCGGTCCTGCGCCTGGACGTATCCCTGCGCCATGAACAGGTCCTCGTCGGAGGAGGCGTAGATCTGCGGGATCCCGTAACCGTCACGCTTGACCTGGACGGGACCCGACAGGCCCTCGAGCGTGAGCGAACCCTTGGTCTGCGGGAAGGAGGCGCGGAGGGTGCTGACGGACCAGTACCCGCCGTAGCCGAAACCTCCCACAAGGGCCACAACCAGGACGATCACGAGCAGACGGGCTCTGCGCCCCTTCTTCCTGCCGGACTTGCCGGGCTTCTGGCCGGAAGAGGCGGTGGTGTTGGGGGGCATCGCTGTCCTTGCTGTCCTAACACGAGCGGCAGGGCGGGCTGTGCTTTCTACTGAGCGCTGGAGCAACCATAGGCGCAGGGCCCGCGCCGCCTTGACGCGGAGTCGGGAACGCGCCCGGACGAGAGTTCGATCACGTAGCCCGGAACGTCAAGAAAGCGTCAAGAGTTAGGTAAGGTAATGAAGTACCTGCCCTGAAGATCCAGGCACAGCCGGATTCATCTGCCGGGGCCGTGGCATCCACACCGCGGCGCCCGGATTGGCGAGAAGGGAACGGCCGCTGACTGTCCACCACCTCAACCAGCTCCTGCTCGTCTGCTCGCTCGTCCTGCTCGTCGCGGTGGCAGCGGTACGCATCTCCTCACGCAGCGGGCTTCCCAGCCTGCTCGTCTACCTGGGCATCGGCATCGCCATGGGGCAGGACGGGGTCGGCGGCATCCACTTCGACAACGCCGTGCTGACCCAGATCTTCGGCTACGCGGCCCTGGTGGTGATCCTGGCCGAGGGTGGTCTCGGCACGAAGTGGAAGGAGGTCAGGCCCGCCCTCCCAGCGGCCTCCTCCCTGGCGCTCATCGGCGTCGCGGTGAGCGTGGGGGTCACGGCCGCCGGCGCGCACTACCTGAGCGGCCTGCCCTGGCGGCAGTCGCTCATCATCGGAGCGGTGGTGTCCTCGACCGATGCGGCTGCCGTCTTCTCGGTGCTGCGGAAACTCCCGCTCCCCACGCGCGTGACGGGCGTCCTGGAGGCAGAGTCCGGCTTCAACGACGCCCCGGTGGTCATCCTCGTCGTCGCCTTCTCCTCCGCCGGCCCGGTGGAGCACTGGTACACCCTGCTGCTGGAGATATGCGCGGAGCTGGCCGTCGGCGCCGCCATCGGCCTCGCGGTGGGCTGGCTCGGCTCCTGGGGCCTGCGGCATGTGGCGCTCCCCGCGTCCGGCCTCTACCCGATCGCCGTCATGGCCATCGCGGTCATGGCCTACGCGGGCGGCGCGCTCGCCCACGGCAGCGGATTCCTCGCCGTGTACCTCGCGTCGATGATCCTCGGCAACGCCAAGCTGCCACACTGGCCCGCCACGCGCGGTTTCGCGGAGGGGCTCGGCTGGATCGCCCAGATCGGCATGTTCGTCCTGCTCGGCCTGCTGGTCACCCCGCACGAGCTGGGCGACGACGTGCTGCCCGCCCTCGTCATCGGCCTGGTGCTGACCATGGTGGCGCGCCCCCTGAGCGTGGTGCTGAGCCTGCTGCCGTTCCGGGTGCCATGGCAGGAGCAGACGCTGCTGTCGTGGGCCGGACTGCGCGGTGCGGTCCCCATCATCCTGGCGACGATCCCCATGGTGAACGGCGTCGACGGCAGCCGCCGCATCTTCAACATCGTCTTCGTCCTCGTCGTCGTCTACACCCTCGTCCAGGGCCCGACCCTGCCGTGGCTGGCCCGGACCCTGCACCTGGGCAAGGGCACCGAGGCCGCCGACCTCGGCATCGAGTCGGCACCCCTGGAGCGGCTGCGCGGGCATCTGCTGTCCGTCGCGATCCCCGAGGGCTCGCGGATGCACGGTGTGGAGGTCAGCGAGCTGCGGCTGCCGCCCGGGGCCGCGGTCACCCTCGTCGTCCGGGACGGCACCTCGTTCGTGCCCCTGCCCACGACGGTGCTGCGGCGCGGGGACGAACTCCTGGTCGTCGCCACGGACGAGGTGCGCGACGCGGCGGAGAAGCGCCTGAGGGCCGTCGGCCAGGGCGGCAAGCTGGCGGGCTGGCTGGGCCTGGGGAACGGCTCGGCCGGCTCCTGACCCTGCGGAAGCGGACGTGACGGGCATGTTTCGGCCGGTTCACACCTCTGGCAATCACAGGTGACGGATCCAGCGGTGCCCTTTTTCACAGGCCTGTCCCTGCGCCACCTCTGTACAATCAAGGCGACCTTGATCGAACCAACTCTGCCTGACGCAGAGCTGGCGCGACCGTATGGCGGCCGGGCACCCCGAGCAGTGGGCACCGGTATCTACCGCAGTCCGCGCAAGAGGACAGCTCTCGGCGCGCCCTCACACGGCGAACGGGCCCACCAAAGGGCCGCGCTACCAGGCGGCAGAAAGGCACGGGCCGTGGTGTCCACGGTCACCTCGAAGTCGTCCCGTCCGGGCTACGGCCGGCTGCTGCGCACCCGCGGCGCCTGGACGTTCCTGCTCCCGGGCTTCGCGGCACGCCAGCCGTTCGCGATGCTCACCCTGTCCATCGTGCTGCTGGTCCAGCACACGACCGGCTCGTACGGGGCCGCGGGCGCCGTCGCAGCGGCCACCGGCGTATCCATGGCGCTGTTCGCGCCCTACAGCGGGCGTCTCGCCGACCGCCACGGCCAGCGGGCGGTGCTGCTCCCCGGCGTCCTGGCGCATACCCTCGCGGCCACCGCCCTCACCGCGCTCGCCCTGGCCCACGCTCCCCTGTGGGCGCTGTTCGCGGCGGCCGTCCCCACCGGCGCCTCGGTGCCGCAGATCGGCCCCATGGTGCGTGCCCGCTGGGGTGTGAAGCTCAAGGACTCGCCCCTGATGCCGACGGCGGCGGCCTTCGAGTCCGTCACCGACGAGCTGACCTTCGTGCTCGGACCGCTGCTGGCGACGGCCCTGTGCACCGCCGTGGACCCGGCCGCGGGCCTGCTGACCGA
Source organism: Streptomyces sp. NPDC047079 (assembly GCF_040643755.1). Taxonomy (NCBI): domain Bacteria; kingdom Bacillati; phylum Actinomycetota; class Actinomycetes; order Kitasatosporales; family Streptomycetaceae; genus Streptomyces; species Streptomyces sp. NPDC047079. Next base: position 8,101 of record NZ_JBEYUZ010000011.1, on the reverse strand, counting down.
GGCGGCCCTGACGCTGGTCGGCGGTGTCCTGTTCGCCGCACAGAAGGGCACAGAGCCGGCCGCCGCCGCGGCGCACGCGCGCGTGAAGCACGCCTCCGCGCTGAGCGTCCCCGGGGTGCGGGTGCTGATCGTGACCTTCCTGGGCATCGGTTCCGTCTTCGGCGGCATGCAGGTCTCGCTGGCCGCGTTCAGCGAGTCGATCGGCTCGCCCGGTCTGAACGGCGTCCTGTACGGCGTCTTCGCGGCCGGCAACATGCTCTCGGGCATCGTCTGCGGCGCCGTCGCCTGGAAAGCCGCCCCGCAGCGTCGCCTCGTCATCGGCTACGCCGCCCTGGCGCTGGCCGCCTCCGCCCTGTGGACCGCGCACTCCGTGGCCCTCCTGGGCGGTCTCGGCCTCCTGGTCGGCATGTGCATCGCGCCTGCCCTGATCACCGGCTACACGCTTGTGGAGGGCCTGGTCCCGGCAGGCGCCCGCACCGAGGCCTTCACCTGGCTGACCGGCGCGGTCGCGCTCGGCCAGGCGGCCGCGGTCACCGTCGCCGGACAGTTGGAGGACCGCCTGTGGAACGGCGCCGGCTTCCTCGTCCCGATGGCCGGCACGGTGCTGGCGCTGGTGACCCTCGTGGCCCTGCGGTCACGGCTGGCGGGACGGCCTCGCGGACGCACCGTGGCACGTGGCGTCGGTCACCGCGCCCCCGTCACGGTGGACTGATCCCGAGGAATACGTCACTATGGATCGTCGTTAGCACTCACTGAGTCAGAGTGCCAGGAGGAAGACAAGTGCCGACCTACCAGTACCAGTGCACCGAGTGCGGCGAGGGCCTCGAGGCGGTGCAGAAGTTCAGCGATGACGCGCTGACCGAGTGCCCCAACTGCGGTGGCCGCCTGAAGAAGGTGTTTTCCGCGGTCGGCATCGTCTTCAAGGGCTCCGGCTTCTACCGCAACGACAGCCGCGGCTCCTCCTCGAGCAGCAGCCCGGCGTCCTCGAAGCCGTCGAGCTCTTCCTCTTCGTCGTCCGACTCCGGGTCGTCTTCGAAGAGCACCACGTCCAGCTCCGCCGCGTAAGGCTCCGCCTCAGCACAAGGCTCCGTCTGGGACCCTGCCGTCGCACCCGACAGCAGGGCCCCAGGCATTCTGCCGTGCCATGACGGCCGCGGGATAACGGTTGCCATTGCCTGCCTCCTGCTCTCTCAGGACGGCAGGGAATTCGCGTCGTCCGGGCCCGCTACTGTGCTCGACATGGCGAACGCAGAGATCGGTGTCATCGGAGGCTCGGGCTTCTACTCCTTCCTCGACGATGTCACCGAGATACAGGTCGACACTCCCTACGGGGCACCCAGCGACTCCCTCTTCCTCGGCGAGATCGCCGGACGGAAGGTGGCCTTCCTTCCCCGCCACGGCCGCGGCCACCATCTCCCTCCGCACCGGATCAACTACCGCGCCAATCTCTGGGCGCTGCGCTCCGTCGGCGTACGGCAGGTGCTCGGGCCCTGCGCCGTGGGCGGGCTGCGCCCCGAGTACGGCCCCGGGACGCTGCTTGTCCCCGACCAGATGGTGGACCGTACGAAGACCCGGACGGGGACCTACTTCGACGGCCTCCCCCTGCCCCACGGCACCGTGCCGAACGTGGTGCACGTCTCGCTCGCCGACCCCTACTGCCCCGTCGGCCGCAAGGCCGCGCTGGAGGCGGCGCGCGGGCGGGACTGGGAGCCGGTGGACGGCGGCACGCTGGTCGTGGTCGAGGGCCCGCGGTTCTCCACTCGTGCCGAATCGTTGTGGCACCAGGCGCAGGGCTGGTCCGTGGTCGGCATGACCGGCCACCCCGAGGCGGCGCTCGCCCGTGAACTTGAGCTGTGCTACACGTCCTTGACCCTCGTGACGGATCTGGACGCGGGGGCCGAGACCGGAGAGGGCGTCTCGCACGAAGAGGTGCTGAAAGTGTTCGCGGCCAACGTGGACCGGCTGCGAGGCGTGTTGTTCGACGCGGTCGCGGGGCTGCCCGCGAACGAGACGCGGGACTGCCTGTGCACGAGCGCGCTGGGCGGGATGGATCCGGGTTTCCAGCTGCCGTGATGTGCCGTGGGCATGCGGGACTTCCCGTGCGGAACGTCCCGTTCGGGTGAGCGAGTTGTCCACAATCGTCCGGTAGTCCACGGGCGTCGGCGAGCCGGGCCGCGAAGCCTCATCGTGGAGGCGTCCCGATCTCACGACGCAGGTGGTGACCACCATGGCTCGGCTTTCCCCGCCTCACCTCGGCCCTTCCGCGTACCGGCCGCACTTCGGCATCTCCGCACAGCCGCCGCACCCCGACGTCTCCCCACACCCGCCGCGCCTCGACGCTTCATCGCACGCCCTGGGCTCGGGCGCCTTCGGGCATCCGCCGGACCTCGACACCTCCGCACACCCACCACGCCTCGGCGTTGCGCCGCACACGCCGGGCTTGGGCGCCTTCGGGCATCCGCCGGACCTCGGTGCCGTGGACCGCTCGGGCGCGCCTGCGACACGCGTGGTGCCGCACTTCGCGCCCCTGCGTGTGCGCGGCGGGCGACATCGGCTGCGCCGTCTGCTGCGGCACCGAAGGCGGGCGATGGCCGTGGGCCTGGCAGTCACCGCTGCCGCGCTGTTCGCGGCGGGGCCGGGCGGCTCCGAGGGGCCACGGGGACATCCGGGAACCGGCAGGCACTCCACGGCGACGTTGAGGCCCCCGGGGGAGCCACGCCCCGCCGAGATGGTGACGGCGCCGGTGCGGATCGCGGACGGGCCCGCGGCACAGCTGTTGCGGCCGGGCGACCGGGTCGACGTGATCGCGGCCGACGGCGGCGGCAGCGCGAGGGTGGTCGCCCCCGGGGTCCGGGTGATCCGGGTGCCGGACGCCGAGCCCACGGAGAACGGCGCGCTGGTCCTGCTCTCCGTGCCGCGCGCCACGGCCACGCGCCTGGCCGGTGCCGGCGCGACGTCACGCCTGGCGGTGACGCTGTGCTGAGTCCTCCGGGGACGTCCGTCGGCCCTGCCCCGGGCCGCGGCTATCGACCCCCCGGGGTGGACAGCGGCGGGAGGCCCTGACGTAGGTTGCGGAGCTGTTCGTTCCGGAGCTTGTGCAATCGAGGAGGGGCCCACCGGTGAGCGAAAAGAAGGCGCCGAGCGTCTTTCAGGGGTTCAAGGCGTTCCTGACGCGGGGGAACGTCGTCGATCTGGCGGTCGCGGTGGTCATCGGCGCCGCCTTCTCCGGCATCGTGAACTCCGTGGTGAAGGGGATCATCAACCCGGTCGTCGGTGCCCTCGGCACCCAGAGCCTGGACAGCTACAGCTCCTGCATCAAGGGGCCCTGCACGGGCACCGGGGCGAGCGCGACCGGGGTCCGCATATTGTGGGGCTCGGTCCTCGGGTCCACGCTCAACTTCCTGATCACCGCGGCCGTCGTCTACTTCCTGATGGTCCTGCCCATGTCCAGGTTCCTGGCCCGGCAGGAGGCGCGCCGCAAGGCGAAGGAAGGCACGCAGGAGGTGACGGAGGTCACCGAGCTGGAGGTGCTCAAGGAGATTCGCGACGCGCTCGTCGCCCAGCACGGATCGGTCCGCACCAGGTCATAGCGGACCGAGAGCGGGAAGACACCGGCGGGTCGGCCGGCCTCCCGGGCCCAGGCGCGCTCACAGGTGGTGGGGCGGCTTCTCGTCGAGGAACCGCGCCAGGTCGGCCGCACTGTCGCCGGTCGGCCCGGGCCGCTCGCCCCACCCCTGGTCCGTGTCGTCCGAGGACGGCCGGCTCAGCGGGTCGTCGAAGACAAGAGCGTCCTTCGGGTCGGGCTTGGCATCGCGCGGCGCGCGGGCGGGGGTGGTGCTCATGCCTCCAGCGTACGTCCGCGCCGCCTGGGAGGACGGCGCCGGTCCTTGACGGGTGGTTGCCTGGCGTCCTTGCCGGACAGCCACTTGGCCCTGGTGCCGGGCACTCACGCACCGCCGCTGCCCGGCAGTGGCCCGGCACCGGCCTCGGGACCGGGTGACCGCCTGAGTGCCCTGGGGGCCATGGTCGTCCGGCGGGGCGCGGCGGCGGGCGGTTGCCCGGCGTTCTTACCGGACAGCCACCCGGCGCGGGTGCCGGGCACTCACGCACCGCCGCTGCCCGGCAGTGGCCCGGCACCGGCCTCAGGGCCGGATGACCGCCGAAGCGCCCCCGGGGCCACGCTCGCCCGGCGGGCCGCCGCGGGCGCGGCGCAGGCGGCGAGCGGCCAGCGCGACGTGCCTAGCGCGAACGCCGAGCGGGGAGCGGTCAGCGCTGAGCGCTGAGCGCCAAGCGGCAAGCGGCAAGCGGCGGGCGCCGAAGGCCGGCGGCAAGCGCGAAACGCCCAACGCCCAGCAGCCAAGCGCCCAGCATGAAGTGGCCAGCGGCCAGCGCCAAGTGCCGAGCGAGGACGGATCATGGGGGCATGACAGTTGACGCTCTGACAGATGTCGTGGGCCTGCGGGTGGGCCATGCCACACGGACCGGGGACGGCTGGCTGACCGGCACCACGGTCGTCCTGGCTCCCGAGGGCGGGGCCGTCGCGGCCGTGGATGTGCGCGGCGGCGGGCCCGGCACCAAGGAGACCGACGCGCTCGACCCGCGCAACCTGGTGCAGAAGGTCGAGGCGGTCGTCCTCACGGGAGGCAGCGCGTACGGACTGGACGCGGCGTCGGGTGTGATGGCCTGGCTGGAGGAGCGCGGGCGCGGGGTGCGGGTCGGCAGCGATCCGGCGCACGTGGTGCCGGTCGTACCCGCCGCCTGCGTCTTCGACCTGGGCCGCGGAGGGGACTTCAAGGCCCGTCCGGACGCGACGGTCGGCCGGGCCGCCGTCGAGGTGGCAGCGGCGAGCGAGCCGGGCGCGCCGGTGGCCGAGGGCTGTGTGGGTGCGGGCACGGGGGCGACGGTCGGCCCGCTCAAGGGCGGGGTCGGTACGGCGAGCACCGTGCTCGACTCCGGGATCACGGTGGGTGCCCTGGTCGTGTGCAACGCGGTGGGCTCGGTGGTGGAGCCCACGACCGGCGCCCTGTACGGGGAATTGGCCCAGGGCCGGGTCGACCTGCCGGCGCGGGAGGTGCACGAGGCCGCGCAGCGACGTCTCGCCGAGGCCGCCGCGAAATCCGGGCGCCCTCCGCTGAACACGACCCTCGCGGTCGTGGCGACCGATGCCGATCTCACCAAGGCGCAGGCGCAGAAACTCGCGGGCACGGCGCACGACGGCTTGGCGCGCGCCGTACGGCCTGTGCATCTCCTCAACGACGGGGACACGGTGTTCGCGCTGGCGACCGGCGCGCGTCCGCTCGCCCCGATGCGCCCCCTCGCGCTCAACGAGGTGCTCGCAGCGGGTGCGGACCTCATGACGCGCGCGATCGTTCGGGCCGTTCGCGCCGCCGGTTCGGTCGACGGGCCGGGCGGATCGTGGCCGTCGTACGGGGAGTTGTACGGGGAGCCGCGCGAAGGCAGGCAGGGGGCCGGTCGCTAGGGCGCGGGGCAGGGCAGGGCAGGGCAGGGCAGGGCAGGGGATTGTCCCGGTTCTGTCACATGGGGGTGTTCACCCGGGAGGGATGGGAACCCATGGCCGGGACCTTAGCTCTTTCTCCACGTACTCGAGCGGATCACCCACATCACAAAGACCTGGAGAAGCCCGTGACAACGCCGGACATGCGAGCGCGGCGCGTACTGGGGGCCAGTGCCGCCCTGATGGTCGGCACACTGACCCTCACCGCCTGCGGTGGCAGCGCCAACGCCCACAACGACAGCGCGAAGAACGCGAAGGACTCCGCCAAGACCTCCGCCGCGACGATCGACATCTCCGCCAAGGACGGTTCCACCGACGCGTCGATCAACGCGACCGGCGTGAAGGTCAGCGGTGGGAAGCTGACCGAGGTGAAGATGACGGTGGCGGGGACGAGCACCGTCGTTCCGGGGGAGATCTCCGCGGACGGGACGTCCTGGAAGCCGAAGGAGCAGCTGGAGCGCGGGACGAAGTACGCGATCGCGGCGACCGCCAAGGACGCGAACAACCGGGTCGCGGCCGCCAACTCCATCTTCACGACGGTCTCTCCCGCCAACAGCTTCATCGGTACGTACACGCCCGACAACGGCACGACGGTCGGCGTCGGGATGCCGGTGTCCTTCACCTTCAACAAGCCCATCACCGACAAGAAGGCCGTCCAGTCCCACATCTCGGTGACCTCCAGCAGCGGGCAGCAGGTCGTGGGGCACTGGTTCGGGGCGCAGCGGCTGGACTTCCGGCCCGAGGACTACTGGAAGGCCGGCTCCAAGGTCACGATGAAGATCGACCTGGACGGGGTCGAGGGCGCGAACGGTATATCCGGCGTGCAGAAGAAGACCGTGACCTTCACCGTCGGCCGCTCCCAGGTCTCCACCGTGGACGCGCGGACGCAGACCATGACGGTGGTGCGCGACGGACAGACGGTCAAGACGGTCCCGGTCTCGACCGGCAGTCCGCAGCACACCACGTACAACGGGCAGATGGTGATCTCCGAGAAGTTCACGCAGACCCGTATGAACAGCCAGACGGTCGGGCTGGGCGGCGAGTACGACATCCCGGACGTGCCGCACGCGATGCGGCTGACCGCCTCCGGGACGTTCATCCACGGCAACTACTGGTACAACAAGGGCAATCCGCCCTTCGGTCGCGAGGGCACCAGCCATGGCTGCGTGGGACTCGCGGACGTGCAGGGCGCGCAGGGGAACACGAACGCCCAGTGGTTCTACGACAACTCACTGGTCGGGGACATCGTGGTCGTCAAGAACTCCCCGGACACGACGGTCGCTCCGGACAACGGCCTCAACGGCTGGAACATGCCGTGGAGCGCCTGGACCGCGGGAAGCTCCGCCTGACCAGCGACTCCTGACGAACACTCGGGCCGCGCGGGAACCAACCGCGCGGCCCGGGCGTTTTCCCACCGTACGTTTTCTCGGTTCCCGGACATGATGTCCGACCGAGGGGCTACGGTATGCACCCACAAGGTGACATGCAGCAACGCCGGGAGAGACCTTGAGCGTTCCGTACGAGACGGCAGCGCACGAGCCAGCCGAGTCGCCCGAGTCTCCGGAGGAGCACCTCGAGCGGCTTCTCGGCCGCGCCCTGAACTCCTTCGAGCTGCCCGACGAGACGATAGGGATGCTGGACTGCTCGCTGGCCCACGACAGTTCACTGCACTCGGCGCACCACAGCGCGGGCCTGCACCGGGAGACATACCGGCACACCTGGCTGCTGGCGGACGGCTCGGCGGTCACCCTGTGGGAGCTGGTCCACAACACGGGACCCGGCGGTCACCTGGAACACGAGGTCTACGTGGACGAGGAGGAGCTGCGCGCCGCCACGGCCCGGCTTCCGCTGCCGGTGGACACCCCCGAGTTCGAGCTGCCCGTGCCGGTGTCGCTGTCCCCCGCCGGCGAACCCCGTCACGCGTACCGGCCCGACGGCTCGGCGGACCACGCCCGCCGGCTGCTGCGCCGGGCGGAGAACGCGGACCGTCCGGGCGCTGACCTGGAATCGCTACTGCTGCGCTCGGCCTTCGCGCACGAGATCACGCAGTCCTTCGGACGACCGGGCCTGGCCGCCCGGGCGGGGTTGACCTTCTCGCTCTACGAGCACGCGTTCCTGCTGCGCGACGGCCGGGAGCTGTCCCTGTGGGAGGTCGAGCACACGGCGACGCCGGATGGACGGCATATGTGCGAGGTGTACGCGACGGAGGACGCGGCCCGGAGCGCGATGGAGCGCCGGGCGGCGGCACCCGGCCGACAGCACTGACGACCCCTGACCGCGAAGTTCCCCGGACAGCACACCTAGGGGTTTTCGTTTGGATCAGCCCGGGGTCGCGACGCCCGGTGCGGCACCTCGCCGCGTTGTCGGACCACCCGAGTGCATCCAGTACGCGGGCGGCCCTCCGCCTTGCGATGTTCCCCCAGCTACCGCCGGGAGGTGCCCCCTGCACCGGACGCCGCGGCCTGATCCGAACCGATCCAGACGAAACCCCCTAGGGCCTGTACGGAGTCGTGATCACCATGCTGGTACAACTTTCGTGTGGCGAGGCGTGAACTGAGTGACGACGATTGGGCGTTGGTCGAGCCG
>NZ_JBEYUZ010000010.1:0-233547 GCF_040643755.1 Streptomyces sp. NPDC047079 | reverse complement strand
GCGCGCACTCCCTTCCCCGGCCCCTGGCACGGGCCGGGGAAGGGAGTGCGCGCGCCGCTGCCGAAGGGCGAGTCGCCGCGTACAACCCGCAGGCGCACCCGGAGCTGAGCGGCCGCGGCGGGCCGGCGCTCAGCTACGCCGTCGACTGGCTGGGTACGACGGGTGGCGCCGCGCAGGCGAACCTCAGCCGGAACGCGTCCCTGTACCGACCGCGGTTCGTGGTGCTGCGGCCGTCCCGGGGCTGACCGCCCGCACCTCGGGGTCGTGCGCACGGCGTTTGGCGATCACCGCGCAGACCATGAGCTGCATCTGGTGGAAGAGCATCAGCGGCAGCACGGCGAGTGAGGCGTGCGCGCCGAACAGGACGCTCGCCATGGGCAGTCCGGAGGCGAGGGACTTCTTGGACCCGGCGAACTGGATCGCGATCCGGTCCTCCCGGTCGAAGCCCAGCGCCCTGCCGCCGTACCAGGTCAGGGTGAGCATCACGGCGAGCACGGCCGCCTCGACCACGAGGAGCCCGCCCAGCCGCAGCGCGCTCACCTGGTGCCAGATGCCCTGGACCATGCCCTCACTGAAGGCGGTGTAGACGACCAGCAGGATCGAGCCGCGGTCGACGAGCCCGAGCACCCTCTTGTGCCGGGTGATGAAGCCCCCGATCCAGCGCCGCAGCAACTGGCCCGCGAGGAACGGCACCAGCAGCTGCAACACGATCTTGACGAGCGAGTCCGCCGAGAACCCGCCGCCGCTGTTGCCGAGCAGCGCCGCCGCGAGCAGCGGGGTGAAGACGATGCCGGCGAGGGAGGAGAAGGAGCCCGCGTAGATCGCCGCGGACACGTTGCCGCGCGCGATCGAGGTGAAGGCGATCGACGACTGGATGGTCGAGGGGACGAGCGTGAGAAAGAGCAGGCCCGTGTACAGGTGGTCCGTCAGCAGCACCGGCACCAGGCCGCGCGCGCCGAGGCCCAGCAGCGGGAAGACCACGAACGTGCAGGCCAGTACGGTGACATGGAGCCGCCAGTGCCGCAGGCCCGCCAGCGCCTCGCGGGTGGAGAGCCGCGCTCCGTACAGGAAGAAGAGGAAGGCGACGGCGGCCGTGGAGGCGCCGGAGGCGACGTCCGCGGCAGCGTCCCGCGCAGGGACGAGGGCCGCAAGCCCCACCGTCCCCAACAGCAGGAGGATGTAGGGGTCGACGGGCATCCAACGCGGCCATCGCAGGCGTTTCACTGTGCTCCACTACTTCTGTACGTTCCGGGCCAGGACACGGTCGTGCCCTCTCCATCGTCCCCTTCCGCCCGCCGATCGGGAATCCCGTACACCGCTCTGACTGCCATCACGTTCCACGATAAACTCGAAGGCGTGTACGACCCTGTTCAGTTGCGCACTTTCCTGGCGGTGGCCCAGACGCTGAGCTTCACCCAGGCCGCCCGGCGGCTCGGTCTGCGCCAGTCCACGGTCAGCCAGCATGTGCGGCGCCTGGAGGAGGCGACCGGGCGCCCGCTGTTCGCGCGGGACACGCACTCCGTCCAGCTGACGGAGGACGGCGAGGCGATGCTCGGCTTCGCGCGGCGCATCCTCGAGGTCCACGAGCAGGCCACGGCGTTCTTCACCGGAACCCGGCTGCGCGGCCGGCTGCGGTTCGGCGCCTCCGAGGACTTCGTGCTGACCAGGCTGCCGGAGATCCTGGAGCGCTTCCGGTACGACCACCCCGAGGTGGACCTGGAGCTGACGGTCGAGCTGTCGGGCACGCTGCACGCACAGCTCGCGGCGGGCAGACTCGATCTGGTGCTGGCCAAGCGGCGCCCCCAGGACCCGCGCGGCCAGCTCGTATGGCATGACAGGCTGGTGTGGATCGGCGCGGAGCGGCTGCGTCTGGACCCCGACCGCCCGGTGCCGTTGATCGTCTATCCGCCGCCGGGCATCACCCGGGCGCGTGCCCTTCAGGCACTGGAGGGGCAGGGGCGTGCCTGGCGCATCGCGTGCACGAGCGGCAGCCTCAACGGCCTGATCGCGGCGGCCCGGGCCGGCCTCGGTGTGATGGCCCACTCCCGGGGTCTGGTCCCGCCGGGCCTGGCGCGGGTTCCGGAGCGGGCGGGGCTGCCGGAGCTGGGTGAGATCGACTTCGTGCTGGTCCAGGGCGAGCGCCCGGGCCCGGCGCAGCACACGGCCAGGGCGCTCGCGGCGGCGATCCTGGCGGGCGGGGACCGGCTGCACCGCCGGTAGTCACCGCGCCGGGTTCGGGTATGTGAGCGGGGGCGGCGGTGGCCCACGGCAGTGCTCGTGGGTGCGCTGCTCCTGGTGCCGGCGTGCTCGCCCGCGTGCGGGGGGTGACGGTAGCGGCGCCGCACACGCTGAAGGAGTGGGCGGCAAGCCGCGGCCGAGCGGCCGGGGGCGGTGGAGCCGGACCCCGGGCCACCACCCCGCACTACTGGCGAGTAGGATGGGCGGGGCGGTAACCGCGTCGTACAGATTCCGTGGAGATTACGGACTCTGAACCTACGGCGCCGTAGGAAATTGTGTCCGCCCCCTCCCCTTGTGCGCGTATTTCCGATGGCCGACCTGTGGGTTTTGCCACGAAGCCCAGGCTTTCAGACCCTCCCGCCCCGCCGTGCGGTGGGGTAGCTTTCACGGCGCTGTGCGGAGCGCCACAAGGAGCGGGGATTGCGCGAGTTCACCAACCCTCCGTTGGCGTCGGCGCCGCCGGTGGGCGGCCTGGCCGATGTCGTATTCGAGTATGCCCAGGAAGATCCGCTCCGTATCGCCCTCGGCCGCAAGGACCAGGAAGGCCACTGGCGCGATGTGACCGCCGCCGAGTTCCGCGACGAGGTCCTCGCGCTCGCCAAGGGCCTGCTGGCCCAGGGGGTCCGGTTCGGGGACCGGGTCGCGATCATGTGCCGCACGCGCTACGAGTGGACGCTGTTCGACTTCGCGCTGTGGAGCATCGGCGCCGAGGTGGTGCCGATCTACCCCACCTCGTCGGCGGAACAGGTGTTCTGGATGCTGCACGACGCGCAGGTGTCGGCCGCGATGGTGGAGCACGAGGACCACGCGATGACGGTCGCGACGGTCATCGACCGACTGCCGCAGCTGAGGCGGCTGTGGCAGCTGGACGCCGGCGCCCTACAGGAGCTGTACGACATGGGCGCGCACCTGGAGGACGAGGTCGTTCACCGGCACCGGCAGGCGGTCACCCCGGAGACGACGGCGACCGTCATCTACACGTCCGGCACCACCGGCCGCCCCAAGGGCTGTGTGATCACGCACGGCAACTTCATGTTCGAGGCCGACACGGTCATCGAGCGCTGGGAGCCCGTCTTCCACTCCAGGAGGGGCGACGAGGCGGCCACCCTGCTGTTTCTACCGCTCGCGCATGTGTTCGGGCGTATGGTGCAGGTCGCCGCGCTCCGCGGCAGGGTCAAGTTCGGCCACCAGCCGCAGGTGAACGCGGCGGCCCTGCTGCCCGACCTGGCCGCTTTCAGACCGACGTTCTTCCTGGCCGTGCCGTACATCTTCGAGAAGGTCTTCAACGCGGCCCGCCGCAAGGCCGAGAAGGAGGGCCGCTCCGGGCCGTTCGAGAAGGCGGTCGAGGTCGCTGTCAAGTACGCGGACGCGATCGAGGCGAAGGCGTGGGGCATAGGCCCGGGCCCCTCGGCGGCCCTGCGCATGCAGCACCAGTTCTTCGACAAGGTCGTATACACCAAGATCCGTGCCGCGATGGGCGGCCGGGTGCGGCACGCGATGTCCGGCGGCTCGGCGATGGACCGCCGGCTCGGCCTGTTCTTCGCGGGCGCCGGCGTGCAGATCTACGAGGGCTACGGGCTCACGGAGACGACGGCGGCCGCGACCGCGAACCCGCCCGGGCGCACCAGGTACGGAACGGTGGGTCAGGCCATTCCCGGCACCACGGTGCACATCGCGGACGACGGCGAGATCTGGCTGCGCGGCGGCAACGTCTTCCAGGGCTACCTCAACAACCAGAAGGCCACGGACGCGACCCTGCACGACGGCTGGCTCGCCACCGGTGACCTCGGCTCGCTCGATGAGGACGGCTATCTCACCATCACCGGGCGCAAGAAGGAGATCCTGGTGACCTCCGGCGGCAAGAGCGTTTCGCCCGGGCTGCTGGAGGAGCGGGTACGGGACCATCCGCTGATCGCACAGTGCATCGTCGTGGGCAACGACCGCCCCTATGTCGCCGCGCTCGTCACCCTCGACTCCGAGGCCGTGGAGCACTGGTTGCAGATGCAGGGCAAACCCCGGCTCACCCCGGCGCAGCTGGTGCACGACCCCGACCTGGAGACCGAGGTGCGACGGGCGGTGGTCGCCGCGAACACGCTGGTCTCGCAGGCCGAGTCGATCCGCACCTTCCGCATCCTCGCGCACCAGTTCACCGAGGAGCACGGGCTGCTCACCCCGTCGCTGAAGCTGAAGCGCAAGGCGATCGAGAGCGCGTACGCGAACGAGGTGGAGGCGCTGTACCGGGCCTGAGCCGGACAGTGCGAGCTCTCGACGCGTTCACCCCAGCGTGCTTCAATGTTCAATCAATCGAGGCGAGCCACGAGGAGGTGGGGCGCCATGGCGGAGCTGGGAGTCGCCGACACGGTGGGCATTCTCCGGCAGCCCGGGGTGCTGCCCCGGGGCAGCAGCGCGGGACTCGGCTGGGAGCGGCTGTATGTGTCGTCCCAGGAGGAGCGGTCCTACCGCGCGGAGTTCGAGCCCGCCCCCACCCACCTGGTGATCCTGCACCTCAGCGGGCCCGTCACGGTACGGCGTTCGCGTCCGCGGAGTACAGCGCCTCCACGGCGTGCGCGAGGGCGTTCACGCCGCTGGTCACCGACAGGGGCACGGGCATGGTGAGCGTGAGGTCGACGTCGTAGACGACGGTCCCGGGCACGATGGCGGGCGAGGACTGGGTGATCTTGTGCCCGTCGCGGGTCTCGCCGAGTACGGGGGTCACCTCGGAGCCCGCGTACGTGGTCGGAAGGATCACCTGGGGCAGGCCCGTGCGCAGGGCCAACGCCTTCGACAGGCCCGTCGTGGATCCGCCGCCGACCGCTACCAGGCAGTCGGCGGACGCATCACGCAGGACGGCCATGGCCTGCTCGGTCACTTCCACCGGGGTGTGCATGGCCGCGTCGTCGAACTCGGCCGCCACCAGGTCCCCGAGCGCCTCCCGGACCCTCGCGGAAGCCCACGCGAGGTTCGGTGCGGCCAGCAGCAGGACCCGCTGACGGCCGAGCCGTTCGACCTCCTCGCGGAGTCGGTCGACGGTGCCGGAACCGAAGACCACCCGGGAGGGATGGGATGTGTAGACGAACGTCCGCATGCAGCTCTGCCTCGCGTCTCGGTCGGGATGCGCCTTTGCCTGGCCACCGAGTGTGCGCGTCGCGTCCCTGCCGGCGCCTGCACGAACGGCGCGTCGTCGCTGCACGAAACACGCACGGATCCACGGGTCGGCGGTGCCTGGATCCATTTCCGGCCAATCCGTGGGTCCCATCGAGATTCCGCGATGAAATCCCCGGTCAGGAATGCAGGTGGCCTCGTGATCGTTGACGATGGGAGTACCACCCGACGACTTGAAGGATCGAGAGCTCGTGAGCAGCAAGGTCCCCCCGATCATCCTGAACAACGGCGTCGAGATGCCCCAGCTGGGCTTCGGCGTCTGGCAGGTGCCGGACGACGAGGCGGAGAGTGCCGTCGCCACCGCCCTGGAGGCCGGCTACCGCAGCATCGACACGGCGGCGATCTACGGCAACGAGGAGGGGGTCGGCAAGGCGGTCGCCGCGTCCGGCGTCCCGCGCCAGGACCTCTTCATCACCACCAAGCTCTGGAACAGCGATCAGGGGTACGACTCCACGCTGCGCGCCTTCGACACCTCGCTGAAGAAGCTCGGCCTGGAGTACGTCGACCTCTACCTCATCCACTGGCCGATGCCGTCGCGGGGCACGTTCGTCGAGACGTACAAGGCCTTCGAGAAGATTTACGCGGACGGCCGCGCCAAGGCGATCGGTGTCTCCAACTTCCTTCCCGAGCACCTCCGGGCGCTGATCGACGCGACGTCCGTCATCCCGGCGGTCGACCAGATCGAGCTGCACCCGCATCTGCAACAGCACGCGGCGCGCGATTACCACGCGGAGCAGGGGATCGCCACCGAGGCCTGGTCGCCGCTCGGCCAGGGCAGAGGCCTCCTGGAGGTCCCGGCGATCGTGGCCATCGCGCAGAAGCACAACCGGACCCCGGCCCAGGTGGTGCTGCGCTGGCATCTCCAGCTCGGCAACGTCGTGATCCCGAAGTCCGTGACGCCGTCCCGGATCAAGGAGAACATCGAGGTCTTCGACTTCTCGCTGGACACCGAGGACATGGCGGCGATCAGCGCGCTGAACGAGGACCGGCGCCTCGGCCCGGACCCGGCAACGTTCGACGTGGCCTGACAGATGGCCTGACATACGGCTCGCCGGCACGCCCCGGACCGCTTCTTCAGCGGCCCCGGGGCGTGCCGCTGTCTGTCGTGGCGCGGGTGCCGAGACTGCCGGACGCGGCCCAGCTGCGGGTTTCCCCACTCGCGCCCAACTCGCCTCAGTTCTCCGGGGCTTGGGGGTTGACGCGGCCATGGTGACGGGTCCACCTTGTACGGCACCCGGTAAGGAAACTTTCCTAACAGAAGGGTCTCCCCACAGTGCGCACTCGAACACTGACCCTCGCCGCGGCCGCCGGCGCCGCCCTCCTCGCCACCGCGGTGCTCCCCGCCAACGCCTCGGGGGCATCCACCCCCACGTCCGCCCAAGAGGGCTCGGTCAGCGCGGCCGATCTGCTCGCCAAGGTGACGTCCTGTTCGCAGATATCGAACGGCAAGTACAAGACCGACGACGAGACCTCGGCCACCATTCCGGTGTGCGGCAAGAACGGCGCGGTGTTCTGGAAGGCCGACATGGACATCGACTGCGACGGCCAGGTCACCGACAAGTGCAACAGCAGCACCGATCCCTGGTTCCAGGCCGACACCGCCTTCCACCAGTCCGACGGCAAGCCGCTGCGCGCCGACTCGCTCCCGTACGTCGTGGTGCCGAGCTCCAGCAGCATCTGGAAGTACTCCGGCTCCGGCATCAAGGGCGGCGGCGTGGTCGCCGTCATCTACAACAACAAGGTCGAGTACGCGGTCGTCGGCGACACCGGGCCCACGAAGATCATCGGCGAGGCCTCGTACGCCACCGCGAAGGCGCTCGGCATCGACCCCGACCCGGAGACCGGCGGCGCGGATTCGGGGGTGACGTACATCCTGTTCAAGAACTCCCAGGTGTCGCCGATCGAGAGTCACAGCGCGGCGGTCTCGCTCGGCGACTCGCTGGCGAGGCAGTTCGTTCAGAACAACTGATCCCGGCTGCCGGGCGCGCCCGGTACCGCATGGTCCGCGGTACCGGGCGCTCGCTCGCCTCAGACGGGCCGTACCGCCGTGTACACGGTGTGCGCCTTGAGGACGAACACGTCGTTCCGGCGGTGCACGCTCGCCTCGTCCGCAGGGTCGAGGAGGCGGTCGAGGGTGGCGCGGTCGTCGGCGTCGAGGCCGTCCCCCACGGCCTCGCGCAGCCGGGTCAGGACCGCGGCCGCATACGTCCGGGCCCGGTCGTCGACCGGCGCGGGCAGGTCGAGGAGGAAGCTGCGCGTGCCGGTGTGCTTCAGACCGACGGCGGTCAGCAGGGCCGGCCAGTCCTCGGCCTCGGCGACGGCGCCGGGCAGCTCGGCCCGCATCCGCGTGAACCAATCCGCCTCGACCGCGTCGATCCGCGCCTCGAGGCCCGGACGGCCGATGCCGATGTCCCTCGGCAGGAACCGCGTCGGCAGACCGCCCTCCAGCAGCGCCAGGGTGCCGCCGGGCGCGAGCCGCTCGGCGAACGCGGCGAGGGCGGCCCGCTGGTCGCCCAGGTGGTGCAGGCTGTTGCTGGCCCACAGCAGATCGGCCGGGTAGTCCAACTCCGCCAGGGCGCCCGGGAGTTCGCCGGTGATCGTGCCGAAACGGTCGGCGAGGCCGAGGCGGGCGGCCCGCGCGCGGGCACGTTCCAGCAGGGGCCCGGAGCCGTCCACGGCGACCACCCTCGCGCCGGGGAACGCCTCGGCGAAGAGACCGGAGACGACGCCGGGCCCGCTGCCCGTGTCCACGATCAGACCGGGCTCCGGCGTCTGGCGCGCCAGCCACGCCATGACGCTCTGGTACAAGGGGGCGAACAGCTCCGCCTGCGACTCCAGCATCGGGGCCATCACGGCCCAGTCGATGTCGGTGTCGCCGTGGTGGCCGTGGTGGCGGTGGTGGCCCTGATGGTCGGGGTGGCCCTGGTGCTCGAGCGCCATGCTGGTCAGCCTTTCTTCTCGGTGCCGCCAGCCTGCGCCGAGGCGCCAGGCGAAGGCCACTTCTGTTGCGGGAGCGGCAAAAACCGGGTGCGGCGGCTGCGTCCCGCCGTGCCGTACGAGCCGGAGCGGGCGGGCGGGAACCTCTCGGCGGTGGAGTTCGCTATCTCCGGAGCCTCGCCGAGGAGGGCCGGCCCCTGCGCATCTCCCCCGAACGCGGCCTGCGCCGCCGCCGTCGGCCCCAGGTGCCCAGGTCCGCCCCGGTGACCCGCAGCCCGGGCCGCCCGGCCGCGAGCAGCCGGGTGACGATCCCGGTGCCGCAACCCACGTCCAGCAGCCGGTTCGCCTCCTCGGGTACCAGTCCGAGCACGGCGTCGGCGGCCGCCGCGGCCCGCGGCTCGCCCCCGCGCGAGGAGTCGTACTCCTCGGCCTCCTTGTCGTGGTTCAGCACGTGCCGTTCTCCGGTCAGTGCGCCCCGTGCCCGGGCGCCAGTTCCTCCACCCGGTGGGCGAGCCGGAAGTCCAGCTCGGTGAGCGCACCGCCCACGCTGTGCGTGTTCACGGTGAGGGAGACGGTGCGGTAGCCGAGGGTGCAGTCGGAGTGGTGGTCGAGCTCCTCCTGCACCTGGGCGATGTGCACGACCATCGCGGTCGCCGCGAAGTGCGAGCCCAGCCGGTAGGAGCGGGCGATCCGGTCGCCGTCCAGCGACCAGCCGGGCAGCTCCGCCAGCCGGTCCTCGATCTCCTTCTGCGACAGCGGTTCGACGGGCATGACCTGGCTCCTTCCGTACGACACGGGGTGCGCCCCACCCTGTCACATCCCCCTCGCCCGGCGCCCTACGCGTGGACGTACCTCCGGGCCGTCAGCTTCGTACGCACTCCGCGGCGAGGTCGTCCGCCAGGACGGTGATCTCGGCCCGGCCCTCGACGCGTTCCAGCCAGTCCTGCGGCAGCCCGTGGTCGCCGTGGTGCGCGCCGAGGAGATTGCCGCAGAGGGCGCCTGTGGAGTCGCTGTCACCGGAGTGGTTGACGGACAGCAGGAGCGCGCGCCGGACGTCGGGCTCGACCAGGGCGCAGTACACGGCGATGGCCAGGGCCTCCTCGCCGACCCAGCCCCCGCCGAGCGTCTCCACCTTCTCCGCGGTGGGAGAGCCCTCGGCCGCCAGGTCCAGGGCACCCCGCACCGCGTCCGTGGTCTCCTCGTGCCCGGGATACCGGGCGAGCAGACGCAGGACGCGCAGCACCGCGCCCTCCAGTGAGTCGCCCTCGGCGAGGTGGGCGACGATCGCGGCGAAGGCGCCCGCGGAGTAGTAGCCGGTGGGGTGGCCGTGGGTGGTCTGGGCGCTGTGGGCGGCCATGGCGAAAGCGGTGTCGGCCGGCACGCGTGTGAGCCCGAAGGGCGCCGAGCGCATGACCGCGCCGCAGCCCTTGGAGTCGGAGTTCACCGGGCCGGGACGGCCGAGTTCGGCTCGCGGGTCGGGGACGAAGTCCTGGGCGAGGCCGGACAGGCAGGCGTTGCCGGGCGCTCGGCGCGCGTACAGCCAGGGCTGGGCGGCGAGGCCGCCGGCCCCCTCGGGCGGGCCGGGCAGCCGCTGGGTGTCGAACCAGCGGCCGTACGCCTCGCGCACCAGCCGGGGCCAGCCGCCGCCGATTCCCTTGTGCCGCTCGCGCTCATGCGCCTGCCGCAGCCCCTCCACGGTGAACAGGGTCATCTGGGTGTCGTCGGTGACGCGGCCCACGACTCCCCCTCCGCCCGGTACGAGACCGGTGACACCCTGCTCGCCGTGCAGCGACCGGATACGGTCGAGCGAGGTGAACTCGACGGGGTACCCGAGGGCGTCACCCACGGCACCCCCGAGCAGGGACCCGCGCACCCGGGCCCGGTAGATCGCCATGGCCTCCCAGGCCGGGTTCATCCGGTCGTACATGCCCCACTCCTCGACTACGGCCGTCCCTGTGACCATTGTCGCGTCCGGCTCCGCCGCTTCCTCACCGGCCCCTTCCGACCGGGGAATCGGCCCGCTGCTGAGGGACTGGCGGGAGAAGAGGCGGGTCAGCCAGCTGGAGTTGGCGCCGCGGGCGGGCCATGGCTGTGACGGTGGCGGAACTGCCCGTCGAGACGTTCCTGCCCGCCGACCCGGCGACGGCAACTGCCTTGGTCCGCTTGGCACCTGACGACTGCGCCGCACCGCGACACCTTCTAAAGACACCTCGACGTCGGACTCGACGTCGGCCACCGCCAGTTCCCGTCCTCGGGTGCCCGCGAGAACGGCGGTGCCGCGCCCTCCTTGCGGCGGGCGCGGCACCTGGAGGCGTGTTCGCGTCAGGCGAGCTTGGCTTCCAGAGTGATCGTCGTACCGGTCAGGGCCTGGCTGACCGGGCAGTTCTTCTTGGCGTCCTCGGCGGCGGCGACGAACGCGTCGTTGTCGATGCCGGGGACGGTGCCCTCGACGGTCAGGTGGATGCCGGTGATGCCCTCACCCGGCTGGAAGGTGACGTCGGCCTTCGTCTCGAGCTTGGTGGGCGGAGTGCCGGCGCCGGTCAGGCCGTGCGACAGCGCCATGGAGAAGCAGCTGGAGTGGGCGGCGGCGATCAGCTCCTCCGGGCTGGTCTTGCCGTTCGCCTTCTCGGCGCGCGACGGCCACGACACCGGCTGCTGGCCGATGCCGGAGGAGTCGAAGGTGACGACGCCGTTGCCCTCGAGCAGGTTGCCTTCCCAGACGGTGTGTGCGGTGCGCGTGGTTGCCACGATGAGTCCTTTCGCATGCGTGCGAATTCCCGCGAGGTGGTCCCGTTCCCGGGTGCCACGCCCTATCCGATCACACTCCGGCCCGGCGCACCCGTAGGACCGGCGCCGCAGGCAGCGGACCGCGCGCGTGCCCTGCTCCCGGACGGCCGGCGGACGATACTCCCGTGGGGCGGCTCGCGGCGGTCAGGCGGCGCGTTCGTCGGCGTCCTCGTGCGCGGTCAGGGGCACTTGTGGCCCGTCGCACTCGCGCAGCCAGCGCCGGAAGACCCGGTGGAGCCGCTCGGCGCCGACGAGTTCGGCGCCGTCCCCGGCCGGGGCGGACAGGGCCAGCGGCCACAGCAGGAAGGGCCGCCCCTGGGCGCCGCCCAGTCCGCCGTGCGAGCCGATCTGCTCCTCGAAGGCGAGCACTTCGCCCGTGGCCGGGTCGTGCCAGGAGTTGACCATGATGTCGGCGGTGTGCGGGAAGGAGTGGGTGCGGCGTACGGCGGCGGCGGCGCCGGGACCGAAGGCGGCCAGCGGACCGGTTCCGTCGGCGAGCCGGTCGACCGGGATCTCGGCGCCGTGCGCCCCCAGCACCACCCCGCCGTGTTCCTCGCTGCGGACGAGGAGGAAGCCGACGCCGGGGTGGTTGGCGAGCGTCGACAGCAGCGCGGGGTGACGGCGATCGATCTCCTCTCTGCTCATCCGGTGCGGCACGTCCGGGAAGGAGACGAGGCCGAGGTTGCCGGAGGCGAGCACGACGGGCTCGGAACGGCGGTGCGCGGCCGGGTGCCCCTCGCCGTTCTCCTCCACCGGCCGGCGCAGCGCGGCCCGTACCGCCGCGCGCGCCTCGGCTCCGCTGTGCGTGCCCTCGACTCCGCGCGGCACGGGCAGTCCGCAGCCGGCCCGGACCAGGTTGCCGAGGCTGAGTCCGTAGCGGGCCTGGAAGGTCTCCCCCGGACTCTGGCCGTGGTCGGACAGCACGACGATCCGGTACGGGCGCGGGGCGTGCTCGGCGACCTGCGCCAGCACCGCGAGCGAGCGGTCCAGCTTCTGGAGGACCTTCTCCGCGTCGCGGCTGTGCGGGCCGGAGTGGTGCGCCACTTCGTCGTACGCCACCAGGTCCGCGTAGACCGCGCTGCGTCCGGCGAGCATGTCGCCGATCACCGCGGCCACCACGACATCCCGTTCGACGACCGTGGCGAAGGCGCGGACGAAGGGGTAGAGACCGCCACGGCCGACCCGCGGCCGCTGCCCGACGAGACGGGCCCGGGTGGACTGGACCATCTCGCGGCCGACGTCGGCGACGAACGACAGCGCGGTGCGGACCGCGTTGGCGGGGTCGCTGAAGTAGGCGAAGTAGCCGACACGGGATCGGTTGTCCCGGCCGCGCCGCGCGGCGACGGACAACACCAGCGCGAGCTGGTCGGCGCCACCGCTGAACAGGTTGCCGCGACTCGCGCCGTCCACGGTGAGGAGCCCGCCGTCACCGGTCCGCTCGATGGCGCGGCGCTGGAGCTCGGCGGCGCTCGACGGCCGGTTGCAGACCATGACCTCGCGGCTCTCCTTCTCGTACCACCGGAAGGCGGGCACGTCGTGGTTGGAGCCGTGCAGGATGCCGAGCTGGCTGGCGCCGGTCTGGCTGGACCAGTCGGTGCGCCAGGCGGTGAGGCGGTGGGTGGGGCCGCGGTCCTCGGACGGCGCGAGCCAGGAGGCGACGGTCGGCATCAGTCCCTTGTCGACCGCTGCCCGCAGCACGTCGTGTCCGACGCCGTCGAGTTGTACGAAGAGCGCACCCGGGGTGACCTGCCCGGCCTGCCCGGAGCGTGCGTGCCGCCGGTCGCCGAGCCGGGAGAGCCTTCTGCGGTACGGGTCGTCGTCCCGGACGGCCAGGGCGGCACCGGTGGCCGAGGCGACGGCGGACATCACGGCGGCGACCACCACGGCGGTCTCGGGCGCGGCCTCGCCGTGCCCGGAGGGGCTCAGGCGCAGGGCGAGCAGCAGCAGGGAGCCGTTCAGGAAGAAGACGAGCAGTCCGAGGACGAGGGCGGGCACGAGCAGCAGCAGCCGGACGAGCAGGGGCCACACGAGCGACGACAGCAGACCGAAGACGCCTGCGCCTGCCGCGGCGGTGGCGGCGATACGGGTGGCGCTGTCGCCGCCCGTGGACTGGAGCCGGAAGTCCGGGAGGATCCCGGCGAGGACGAGCATCGTGGCGGTGGACGCGGCCCACACGGCGATGCTCCGCCACACTCCGCTGATCAGGCTCCGCAGACGCCCGCGACCCACACCACACCTCACGTCCCGACCCGCCGTCCGCACCCTGCGGGGCCAGTCCCACCTTGGCACAACGGCCCGGGAAGCCGTGCGGGACCTTGGGCGGCCTCGAAAGCGCGGACGGGACCGGCCGCCGGGTCAGCGGCCGTCGTAGCCCGCCGTCGGCATCGACAGGCGGCGGTGGACGCGGGCCTTCATCTGGGCGTCGTACGACGGTTCCGCGCGGCCGACCGTCTCGATGCGCACCCCCCGCCGCGCGCACTCGGCGGTGAACTCCTCCACGGAGGACAGGGCCCGCTCCAGCACGCGGCGGCTCGGGGCGACGAACAGGTCGACCAGGCCCGCGTCCACGTCCGCCCACAGCGCGCAGTGGTCGGGGCGCAGGCCCCGGACGAGGAGTTCCCGCGTCACCACGTAGCCGTGCTCCGCCGCCCAGCGGGCGCACATCGCGTGCTGGCTGCGGGCGTCGACGAGGAAGGGGTCCGCTTCCAGCTCCTCCAGCGGCGTCAGACTGGCGATCGCCGTGACCCGTACCGTGACCGGACCGCCCAAGGCGGCGCGTGTGCCGAAGGTACCGTGCGCATCTCCCATGGTGCCCCCCTCACCTCAGGGTTTCGCCGCCGACCCTACCCCTGCCCGTAGGCTCGGGGGGAGTCGCGCGAAGGAGGGATCGGAGTGCCGGTGCAGATCACGTGGTGGGGGCACGCCACCTGCACGGTCGAGGACTCCGGACTGCGGGTCTTGACCGATCCCCTGTTCGCACGCCGTCTGGCGCATCTGCGGCGGCGCCGCGGCGCCCCGCCACCTCCCGAGGCCGCGGTCGCGGACCTGGTGCTGGTGTCGCATCTGCATGCCGATCACCTGCATGTGCCGTCGCTGGCCCGGCTGGCCCCGGGCACCCGTCTGCTGGTGCCGCGTGGGGCCCCCGGGCAGGTGCCGGGGCTGCGGCGGCTCGGCCGGCTGCGGATCACGGAGGTCGTGCCCGGCGACCGGGTGCGGGTCGGTGACCTGGTGGTACGGGTCGTGCGCGCGCGGCACGACGGGCGCCGGCTGCCCGTGGGACCGCACCGCTCCCCCGCCCTGGGGTTCGTCGTCGAGGGTAAGGCGCGGACGTACTTCGCCGGGGACACGGGCCTGTTCCCGGCGATGGCCGAGGAGGTCGGGCCGGTCGACGTGGCACTGCTGCCGGTGGGCGGCTGGGGGCCCTACCTCGGGGAGGGGCATCTGGATGCCGGGCGCGCGGCGCAGGCGCTGGCCGGGCTGAAGCCGCGCTGCGCGGTGCCGGTGCACTACGGCACGTACTGGCCGATCGGGATGGACGCAGTGCGGCCCCATGAATTCCATGCGCCGGGTGAGGAGTTCGTGCGCCTCGCCGCGCAATGTGCGCCGGAGGTCGCGGTGCATCTCCTCTCCCACGGCCAGAGTGTGCGGCTGGAAGCCGCCCGGTGACCGCCGCCGCCCGCCCGAGGAGCGCCCGGTGATGTTCTTCGGCGCCACGGGCGGTGTCGTGCCCACGGAGTCCACGCAGCAGGCGGCGGGCTATCCGTCACTCTTCCTGCTGGTGCTGATCGGCGCCCTGGTGCCGATCGTCCCCACGGGGGCCCTCGTCAGCTCGGCGGCGGTCGTGGCCTTCCATCAGACGGCGCCCTTCTCGCTCGCGCTGGTCTTCGTCGTGTCCTCGCTCGCGGCCTTCCTCGGGGACGTCGCGCTCTACTGGCTGGGGCGGCGCGGCCTGCGGTCGAAGAACGGCTCCCGCTGGCTGGAAAGGATCCGCGACCGCGCCCCGGAGGAGCGGCTGGCGCAGGCGCAGGAGAAGCTCAACGACCACGGCATCGCGGTGCTCACCCTCTCCCGGCTCGTTCCGGCCGGCCGCATACCGGTGATGCTCGCCTGCCTCCTGGCCCGGATGCCGCTCAGGGACTTCGCCCGCGGTGACGCCCCGGCCTGTCTCGCCTGGGCCCTGACGTACCAGCTGATCGGCATCCTGGGCGGCTCCCTGTTCCCGGAGCCCTGGGAGGGAGTGGCGGCGGCGGTCGCGCTGACCCTCGCCGTCAGCGCGGCGCCCGCGGTGTGGCGCCGGGTGCGCCGCTCCGCCGCCTCCTGAGCGCCGGGTCACTCCAGCACCCGGGACCCCCCGATCGGCAGGTCCCACAGGTCCTCGCGGGCCAGCCCCGCCTGCTCCCAG
Source organism: Streptomyces sp. NPDC047079 (assembly GCF_040643755.1). Lineage (NCBI taxonomy): Bacteria > Bacillati > Actinomycetota > Actinomycetes > Kitasatosporales > Streptomycetaceae > Streptomyces > Streptomyces sp. NPDC047079. Next base: position 218,021 of record NZ_JBEYUZ010000010.1, on the reverse strand, counting down.
GCCGCCCGCACCCGCGTCAGCGGCTCCAGCACCGGCTCAGCCGACAGCACGAACGTGCCCCAGTGCATGGGTGCCATGCGCCGCGCGCCGAGGTCGGCCGTCGCCCGCACCGCTTCCTCCGGGTCGCAGTGGACGTCGCTGAGCCACCAGCGCGGGTCGTAGGCACCGATCGGCATGAGCGCCAGGTCGATCCCCGGATAGCGGCGGCCGATCCGCTCGAACCAGTGGCCGTACCCGGTGTCGCCCGCGAAGTACACGCGCCGACCGTCGGGCGCCGTCAGTATCCAGCCGCCCCACAGCGATCGGCAGGTGTCGGTCAGGGTGCGCTTGGACCAGTGGTGGGCGGGGACGAAGTCGAAGCGGACGCGACCGAGTTCGGCGCCCTCCCACCAGTCCAGTTCCGTGACGCAGATGAACCGGCGCCGCCGGAACCACGGGGCGAGACCGGCCGGTACGAACACCGGTGTCGAGGGCGGCAGTCGGCGCAGGGTCGGGTCGTCCAGATGGTCGTAGTGGTTGTGGCTGATCACGACCGCGTCGATGCGGGGCAGGGCGCTCCAGGCGATGCCGACGGGCGTGATCCGGGGCGGCGTGGCGAGGACGCGCCGGGACCAGACCGGGTCGGTGAGCACGGTCAGCCCGCCGATGCTCACCACCCAACTGGCGTGTCCCGCCCAGGAGACGGCGATCGTGCGCGTGTCGACCGCGGGCAACGGATCCGGCTCGTACGGCAGCAGCGGGATGTCTCTGAGGCCCTCGGCCCCGGGCCGCACCGCGCCCTCGCGGGCGAAGCGGGCCAAGGCTCTGAGGCCGGGCAGGGGCGCGGTGAGCCGGTCGGCGAAGGAGCGGGGCCAGATACGGCGTTCGCCGAGGGGACGGGGATCGGCGAGCGGCTGGAGCGGGGCCGGCGGCCCGGGGTCCGGGTTCACCAGGGACGCGGACATCGGCTCGGCCGGGTTCCGGTAGGGGGCGGGGCTCGTGGTCGGCTCGGACTGCTGCGTCATCGAGGAGACTCCCATCGCTGAGCGTCGTCGCGGAGATCGTCGAAGACCGATCCCAGGTGGATCAGGACGCGTTGCACATGCGGCAGTTCCAACGGCGTGGGTGAGAGGAGGCTTTCGATGCGCTCCTCGGCCGTCGTGCCGAGGAACGGGCCGGTGGACAGGCGCACCCGGAGCTCCGCGAGGTCGTCCCCGAAACGGTGGCCGCCCGGCGCGGGCATGCCCAGCCGGGCGGTGAGGAAGTCCTCCAGTTCCTGAGCGTCGCCGACGCCGTGCGCGCCGAGCGCGGAGCGCAGCGGGCCGAGGTCGGCGTAGAGGTGGCGGCCGGCCTGCGGGGGCCTGGCGAGGGCACCCGCGGCCACCACGGTCCGGTGGGCGGCGGCGGCCACGCGCGCGTGCAGCGCGACCCCGGCGGCAAGCCGTTGTGCGACCTCGGGGGGCTCGTCGAGGGCGTACGTGGCCGCGGCGGCGACCGGGCCGGCGACTCGGGCACCGAGGGCGGCGAGCACGTCGAGGACGCGGGAGCGCAGCCCGGCGCCGTCGGCGGTGGCCGGGAAGCGGGCGACGGCCGCGGGCCAGGCCGTCGGCAGGAAGGGGCCCGCGAGGTCGGTCACCACGGTGACCCGTTCGGGCAGCATCTCGGCGGGGCTGAGCAGCACGGTGTCGCGCGCGTGGTGCACGGTGTCGCGCCATGTCTCGTCGCTCACGAGATGCAGCCCCTCCCCGGCGGCGGCCTCCACGGTCTCGTGCACCAGTTCGGGCGGCGCCACCGTGGCGGTCGGGTCGTCGGCGACCGACAGCACCAGCAGCCGTGGGTCGCCGCCTTCGGCGCGGATCCTGCGGACGGTCTCCAGGAGGGCGTACGGGTCGGGCACGCCGCCGCACTCGGCGGGTGTCGCGACGTGGAAGACGGACCGTCCGAGCGCCCTGACCTGGGGCACCCACCAGGCGGCGCACGGCCGCGGGACGAGCACGTCACCACCGAGCGCGGCGGTGACGGCGAGGAGCAGGGCGGGGGCGCCGGGTGCGGCGGCCACCGCGTCGGGCCGGGCGGACAGTCCGCGTCGCGCGAAGTAGCCACAGGCGGCGGCGGACAGCCCGGGCACGCCGCCGGAGGGCTCGGAGCCGTCATGGTCCGCGGCGTCGGCCAGCGCGGCGGACAGCCCGGGCGGGAGGGGCAGCCCCTGGCCGGGAAGGGACGGGCCGTAGCGGACCGGGCCGTGCCCTTCCGGATCCGTCCGCCGCATGCGTGCCTCCGCGCAGTCCGTGATGCCGTGCCCGGTCCCCGGTCTCCGGCTCGTCGCGGGCACCCGGCGCCCGGCCGAGCATCCTCGCACTCCTGTTCCCCTACGGTGCCGGTGGTGCCCACGGGCTTTGAGTACCCAGGGTTCCGGCCGGTCATGGGCGTGCCGACGGGTTGCCCGGGTCACGGGTTCAGCCGGTACCGGCCGACGCGCGCGGCCGGATTCGGCGCACGGCTGCGGCGAGCGCGCCGGTGGTCAGAAGGCCGCCGATGACGAGCACGGGGACGGACTCGGTGAAGGTGCCGCCCTGGCCCGCGTGCACGCCGTGCCGGGAACCGACGGACGGCCCTTGACCGTTGCCGCCCGCCCCTGGCTTCTCCGGCTCTTCTCGCTGCCGACCCGGCCCGTCCTCCCGGCCCTCGCCCGGCCGTCCGCCCTGGATCCGCCCTTGCTGCCGCCCCGGCCCGTCCCCCGGCGTCCAGGGAGTCGGGCGGGGTGCCCTCCACCGCGTCGCACGACTTGGAGGCCCTTACCGTGCCGCCGGGACCGACGGGGCGCGGGGCGATGTCCGCGGCGGACACGGACGGGGCGACCGTCGCCAAGGCGGCACCGGCCGGAGCGGTGGCGGACAGGACGCGGGCACTGCGGCGCATCGGGTGCTCCCTCGGCGGAGGTTCCAGCGGGCACGGCGGCCGTGCCCTCGCAAGCCCATGACAGCCCGCCCCGCCCCGGCCCGCCCGCGGCCGTGCCCCATTCGCGCGACGGGAACGTCCGCGTGGGTGACCGCCGCGCGCCGAGGGCGCGGCGGCGCAATCTCGGCGCAGGGCCCCGGCGCACCCCCGGCTGCCGCTATGCCGCGTCCTTCATGACCTGGTCCCTGAGCCGGTTGCAGCAGCGGCTGATCAGACGGGAGACGTGCATCTGGGAGATGCCGAGCCGCTCGGCGATGCTGCTCTGGGTCATGTCGTCGAAGAAGCGCATGTAGAGGATGGCGCGCTCCCGTTCGGGCAGGGCCTGAAGCTGGGGCTTGACGGCCTCGCGGTCGACGACGGTGTCGAGCGCCGTGTCGGGCGCGCCGAGGGAGTCGCCGAGCGAGTATCCGTCCTCGCTGCCCGGCAGTTCGGCGTCCAGCGACAGCGCCGTGAAGCTCTCCAGTGCCTCGAGGCCCTCGCGGACGTCCTCCTCGCTCATCCCGGCGTGCTCGGCGATCTCGGCGATGGTGGGCCTGCGGCCCGAGATGGTTCCCGACAGGTCCTGGCAGGCGAAGCGGACCCGGTTGCGCAGGTCCTGGACGCGGCGCGGTACATGCAGGGTCCACATGTGGTCACGGAAGTGCCGCTTGATCTCTCCGGTGACCGTGGGGACGGCGAAGCTCTCGAAGGCGTGGCCGCGTTCCGGGTCGTACCGGTCGACGGCCTTGACGAGGCCGAGCGCGGCGACCTGGCGCAGGTCGTCGAGGCTCTCGCCGCGGCTGCGGAATCGTCCCGCGAGCCGTTCGGCCATGGGCAGCCAGGCCTCGACGATCTCGTCGCGGAGTGCGTCGCGCTCGGGGCCCGGGGAGAGTGTGGCGAGCCTGCGGAAGGCCTCCGTGGTGTCGGGGGCGTCGTCGTGGGGGTGGTGCTTCACGCTCGCTCGGTTCGGCATGGTGGGTCGCAGCTCCCTAGCTGGTGCCTTGGGTGGACGGTCAGCGTGGGAGGGCACCGTGCCGGACGGGTACACCCGTGGCGGGTATCGCCGCTCCCACGGACGTGCCTCCTGTCCGAAGCACTAGGACGCGCCTGCCCCGCCGCATCCGCGACAAACACCCGGCCCGTCGGCTCACCCGGACGGCCCACGGACCGAGGGTTTTCCGCGGGTGTCGGCGGGTGACTCGACAGATGCGATCCGTCCGTCCTTCTCCACGGGAGGTCCCTGATGAGCACCAAGGTCGCCGACCACATCCTGCGACGCTTGCGCGAGTGGGGTGTGGAGCACGTCTTCGGGTATCCCGGTGACGGCATCAACGGCCTTCTCGCCGCCTGGGGCCGCGCCGAGGACCGGCCACGCTTCCTCCAGTCGCGGCACGAGGAGATGTCCGCGCTCGAGGCGGTGGGCTACGCGAAGTTCAGCGGCCGCCTCGGCGTGTGCGCGGCCACCTCGGGCCCCGGCGCGATCCATCTGCTCAACGGCCTCTACGACGCCAAGCTCGACCATGTGCCCGTCCTCGCGATCGTCGGTCAGACGCACCGCACGGCGATGGGCGGCTCGTACCAGCAAGAGGTCGACCTGCACACCCTCTTCAAGGACGTGGCCTCGGACTTCGTCGAGACCGTGACGGTCCCCGAGCAGCTGCCGAACGTCCTCGACCGCGCGATCCGCACCGCGTACGCGCGCCGCGCCCCCACGGCGGTGATCGTCCCCGGCGACGTGCAGGAACTGGACTACGTGCCGCCGACCCACGAGTTCAAGATGGTGCCCTCCAGCCTGGACCGCAGCGCCTGGACCGCGATCCCCACCCAGGAGTCGATCGAGCGGGCGGCGGAGGTGCTCAACGCCGGCGACAAGATCGCCATCCTCATCGGCCAGGGCGCGGCAGGCGCGCAGACGGAGGTGCAGCGGATCGCCGAACTGCTCGGCGCGGGCGTGGCGAAGGCACTGCTCGGCAAGGACGTACTGAGCGACGAACTGCCCTATGTGACCGGGTCGATCGGCCTGCTGGGGACCCGGCCCTCGTACGAGCTGATGCGCGACTGCGACACGCTGCTGACGATCGGTTCGTCCTTCCCGTACACCCAGTTCCTGCCGGAGTTCGGTAAGGCGCGCGCCGTGCAGATCGACATCGACCCGCACATGGTGGGAATGCGTTACCCGTACGAGGTGAATCTCGTCGGTGACGCCAAGGCGACCCTGGAGCGGCTGATACCGCTGCTGGACGCGGACCTCGGGCGCGAGTGGTACGACACCGTGTGCGCCAATGTGGCGCGTTGGCGCGAGGTGATGCAGAAGCGTGCGGAGCTGTCCGCGGACCCGATCAACCCGGAGTACGTGGCCCGGGCCGTGGACCCGCTGCTGCCGGGCAACGCGATCCTGACGTCGGACTCGGGCTCGGTGGCGAACTGGTACGCCCGGCACATCACCATGCGGCCGGGCATGCGGGGGTCGCTGTCGGGGACGCTGGCAACGATGGGCTGCGGGGTGCCGTACGCCATCGGCGCGAAGTTCGCTCACCCGGACCGTCCGGCGATCGCGTTGGTCGGTGACGGGGCGATGCAGATGAACGGTCTCGCGGAGCTGATCACGGTGGCGAAGTACAAGGACCTCTGGGAGGACCCCCGGCTGGTCGTGGCGGTCTGGAACAACCGCGACCTCAACCAGGTGACATGGGAGCTGCGGGCCATGGGGGGCGCTCCGTCGTTCCTGCCCTCGCAGGAGATCCCCGACGTCCAGTACGCCGCGTTCGCCCGCTCGCTCGGGCTGACCGGCATCCGGGTGGAGAAGCCGGAGGACGTGGACGGGGCCTGGCGTGCCGCCCTGGAGGCGGACGGCCCGGCGGTCGTGGAGTTCCTCACGGACCCGGCGGTGCCGCCGATCCCGCCGCACGCTACCTGGGAGCAGATGGAGGCCACGGCGTCCTCGATCCTGAAGGGCGACGCGGACCGCGCCGCGATGATCCGTCAGGGCTTCAAGGCGAAGGTGCAGGAGTTCCTGCCCGGGCGCGGCCACAAGTAGCCGCCGGCACTGATCGCGGCTCACGGTCGTGGCCGGTCACGTCGCCCCCTGGCGCGAAGGCCCACGACCACCTGAGTCGCGCCGCCGGGGTGCGCCACCCGCGCGGTCAGAAGCTTGAGGATTGAACTGTTGTCTGCCGTTCGATGGTGGCGGCCTGCCGCGTTTTCCGTGTCGATCGCGGCCCATCGGGTACGCGACTGCCACCCCCGAACATCTGGAGGGAATCATGCAGCGAGGCAGCGACCGGCTGAATGTTCACCGCGACGACGAGATGAAGCACGAACTGCAGGGGCTGCTGCGGTCCGGTCACCCGACACGGAGCGAGGAGTGGCACGACCCCGAGCCGAGCGCCGACGACGACCCGGAGGTCTGGACCGGTCCGGTGGTCACGGGCCGGGGCCCCCGCTCGGTGGCCGACATGCGCTACGAGTTCGCACGGATCCTGGGCCGCACGGCCTTCCCGGCGCGCCGGGACGACCTGATCGAAGCTCTGCGCCGCAAGCACGCCCCCGACGTGCTCGTCGAGACCGTGGAGCGGCTTCCGCGCTCGGCGCGGTTCAGCAACGCGCAGCAGCTCGCCGAGGCCGTCGTGGAGTCATGAGGCGACGCGGGGAAGGCATGGGTCCCCGGCCGGGGGGTACTGCGGGCGTCGTCCCGCCGACGTGCCCCGAGATGGCCGGGGGACCCAGGAAAGGACCACTGTGCATGGCTGATTTCGTCAGGGAGGCCCGCCTCGGGAAGGCGGGGACGCCCGGCGCCGTGGCGGACCGCCCGGTCTCCTCGCCGGACGAGGCGGCGCATCTTGCGCTGGCGCCCTTGTCCGGGACGGTGACCGCCGCCGGGCGGGTGACCGGATGAGCCGCCGCGACCGGGACGCCAGGGTCAGCGCGTACGGCGCCACCGTGGACGTCGGCGACGCGACGACCCGATATCTCCTCTACGGGCTGCTGCCGTCCTGGTTCGTGCCGGGCCTCGCCGACTGGGTGATGCACCGGCGCACCAGGATCGAGGACACGGCCGGTACGAAGGAGTCATTGATCCACACGTTGATGATGGCCGAGGTGGGCGTGCCCATCGCGCTGACCCTGCGGTACGAGGTCAACCCCCTTCTGCTCTGCGCGCAGCTGGCCGGGACGGCGGTGCACGAGGCGACCGCGCTGTGGGACGTGCGTACGGCCGTCGACAGCGACCGCGAGGTCAAGCCCGTCGAGCAGCACATCCACAGTTTTCTGGAGTCGCTGCCGTTCGCGGCGCTCGCGGCGCTGTCGTGCCTGCACGCCGACCAGGTGCGCTCGCTGCTGCGCGGCGGGCGAGGCGACCCGCAGGCCTGGCGGCTGGTGCCGCGTCGGCGGCCGCTGTCCCGCGGCTATCTCGCGGCCGTGGCGGCGGCGATCGGTGGCTGTGTGGTGCTGCCGTACGGCGAGGAGCTGCTGCGCTGCGTCCGTGCCGGGCGCGGCCGGGCGCGGAGCCGGAAGAAGGGGGCGCCGGGGGACGAGGCGGCATGGCACGCGGAGGCAGAAGACACAGAGGCAGAGAAAGGACAGTGAGCATCGTGCGTATCGCGTTCCTGGCCGCGCCCGAGGGCGTGGAGCAGGTCGAACTCACCGAGCCCTGGAAGGCGGTGTCCGACGCCGGTCACGAGCCGGTGCTGGTGTCCACGAAGGCGGGGCACATCCAGGCGTTCAACCATCTCGACAAGGGGGACACCTTCCCGGTGGACGCGCTCGTCAGCCAGGTGGAGGCCGAGTCCTTCGACGGGCTCGTGCTGCCCGGTGGCGTGGCCAACCCGGACTTCCTGCGGATGGACGAGCGGGCCGTGTCCTTCATCCGGTCGTTCTTCCAGCAGGGCCGTCCGGTGGCCGCGATCTGCCACGCGCCCTGGACCCTGGTCGAGGCGGACGTCGTACGGGGCCGGACCCTGACGTCGTGGCCGAGCCTGAAGACGGACATCCGCAACGCCGGCGGCACCTGGGTGGACGAGCAGGTACGGATCGACCAGGGCCAGAACAAGCTGATCACCAGCCGTAAGCCGGACGACCTGAAGGCGTTCAGCGAGGCGATCTTGACGGAGTTCGGCGGCTAGGAGACGGCTGGAAGACGGTGAGGCCCGCGACCGGGCCGTACCCGCGCCGCGCCCGCTGGTGGTGTCGTCCCGGACGTAGACCGGGAAGGCCCACCGGCGGGCGGCGTCGTGAGGTCACAGGGCCGTTTCGGCTCCCTGGCACGGACCGACGTCGGCGGCCCCGCGTTCCCGTGCCCCGTCACGGGTCCGGCTCGCCACGACCAGGCGGCGGGGGTGACGGCGCAGGTACTCGCCCTCCAGCTGCGCCATGCGGTCGTTGTGTGCGCGCAGCGCGTCGTTCGATCCGTGCAGCAGCGTGTCGTGACGGGTGCGGTGGATCGCCTGCAACTCCTTCATGAGCTGCTGGTCGGTCAGCCGGCCCGGGTCGACTCCGGTCATGGTGGTACCCCGCTCGTCGTGTTCCTCGATGCGGTCCGGGTACCCGCCCGGAGAGGCGATACCCCGAGCGGCATCCGGGAGGGAGCCATGGATCTCGCGTTCCTCCATCCACTGTACGAACATCCCGGGCCCTGGGCCTCCGTATACGTCGACACCTCCCGGCACACGGACTCAACCCCCCGTGAGCTCTCCCTCGCCGCTCGGTCCCTCTCCCGGGAGCTGGCCGGGCAAGGCGCGGACGAGCCCACCTGCCGGGCCGTGCGGGACATGGTCGAGGAGCTGGGCCACGCGCCTGAGCCGTATGGACGGGCCATGTTCGCCCGTGCGGGGGAGGTGGTCCTGGACCCTCCCCTTGTGGCCGCCCCGCCCGACACGTCGGCCCAGTGGTCGCCGCTGCCCCATACGGCACCGCTGCTGCAGCTGGCCGGCGAGGACCCGGTGTGCGTGGTGGCGTACATCGACCGCAAGGGCGCCGAATTCGAGCTGCGCGGGGCGCTGGGCAGCCGGGAGGCCGGGCAGGCGGCCGGTCAGCAGTGGCCCCTGCACCGTACGACCACCTGGGACTGGTCGGTGCGGCACTTCCAGCTCCGGGTGGAGAACACCTGGGAGCACAACGCGGCGGAGATCGCGGACGCGCTCGCCGTCTGCCAGGAGGAGACCCGCGCCGACCTGGTGGTCCTCGTCGGCGAGGAGCGTGAGCGGCACGCCGTGCGCGAGCGGCTGCCGCAGCGGCTCGGGGAGCGGGTGGCCGAGGCCTCGCACGGCGCGGGCAGCAGGCTGCTGGACGAGGACGTGGAGCGGATCCGGAACGAGCATGTGCGCCGACGGGCGGAACAGGAGCTGGAGCGTTTCCTGGCGGCGCGGGCACCGGACGAGCAGGGAAGGGCGCGCGCGGTCGAGGGTGTGCCCGCGGTCGTCGAGGCGGCACGCGAACACTTTATCGACGAACTCCTGATCGAGCCGGACGGTCCGGACACCCACCGTGAGGTGTGGGTCGGCGAGGACCCGGACCTGCTCGCGGTGCGCCGCAACGAGCTCATGTCACTGGGTGAGGAGCACGCCTGGCCGGCCCGCGCGGACGACGCCCTGGTGCGCTCGGTGGTCGAGACGGGGGCCGAGGCCATATCGGTGACGGCGCCGACGGCACGGGACGCGCCGACGGGCGGCGTGGGGGCGTTGCTGCGCTGGGCCTAGGGGGTTTCTGGGCCTAGCGGTTTCGTTTGGATCGGTTCGCATCAGGCCGCGGCGTCCGGTGCGGGGGGGCACCTCCCAGCGGTAGCCGGGGGAAGATCGCAAGGCGGAGGGCCTCCCGCGTACTGGATGTACTCGGGTGATGCGACAACGCGGCGAGGTGCCGTGCCGGGCGTCGCGAGCCGGTGAACCTGTCCGGTCGCAGCACTAGCGCGCCCGCTCCACCCGCCTTTCGTCCCATACCGGTTCCGGGGTCTCGCGGAGCCGGCCGTCGCTGCCGAAGACCAGATAGCGGTCGAACGAGCGGGCGAACCATCGGTCATGGGTCACCGCGAGCACCGTGCCCTCGAACCCCTCCAGGCCCTTCTGGAGCGCCTCGGCGGACTCCAGGTCCAGGTTGTCCGTCGGCTCGTCGAGCAGCAGGGCCGTCACCCCTTCCAGTTCCAGCAGCAGGATCTGGAAGCGGGCCTGCTGTCCGCCCGACAGCCGGTCGAAGGTCTGTTCGGCCTGCGCGGTCAGCTCGTAGCGGCGCAGCCGGGACATGGCCGCCCCCCGGTCCTGGGAGTGCTCCCGCCACAGGATGTCGAGGAGCGTGCGGCCCTCCAGCTCGGGATGCGCGTGCGTCTGGGCGAAGTGCCCGGGCACGACGCGCGCCCCCAGCCGCCACTGCCCCGTGTGCGCCACGTCGCCCCCGGCGAGCAGCCGCAGGAAGTGCGACTTCCCGGAGCCGTTGGAGCCGAGGACCGCGACGCGCTCCCCGTAGAAGACCTCCAGGTCGAAGGCCTTCATCAGGCCCGTCAGCTCGAGTCCCTGGCAGGTGACGGCCCTGACGCCGGTACGGCCGCCCTTGAGCCGCATGCGGATGTCCTGCTCGCGCGGCGGCTCGGGCGGCGGCCCGGCCTCCTCGAACTTCCGCAGCCGGGTCTGGGCGGCCTGGTAGCGGGACGCCAGCTCATGGCTGACGGTCGCGGCCTGCCGCAGGTTGAGGACGAGCTTCTTCAGCTGGGCGTGCTTCTCGTCCCAGCGTCTGCGCAACTCCTCGAAGCGGGCGAAGCGTTCGCGCCGGGCCTCGTCGTACGTGGCGAAACCGCCGCCGTGCAGCCAGGCGTCGGCGCCGGCGGGGCCAGGTTCGAGCGACACGATCCGCTGTGCGGCACGGGCCAGCAGCTCCCGGTCGTGGGAGACGAACAGGACGGTCTTGCGGGTCTGTGCGAGCCGCTCCTCCAGCCACCGCTTGCCGGGGACGTCGAGGTAGTTGTCGGGCTCGTCGAGCAGCAGGACCTCGTCGGTGCCGCGCAGCAGCGCCTCGAGGACGAGCCGCTTCTGCTCGCCGCCGGAGAGGGTGCGGACCTGGCGCCACTGGGCCCTGTCGTACGGGATGCCGAGCGCCGCGGTGGTGCACATGTCCCACATCGTCTCCGCCTCGTAGCCGCGTGCCTCGGCCCAGTCGGCGAGTGCCTGCGCGTACCGGAGCTGGGCGGACTCGTCGTCCACGGTCATGACGGCGTGCTCGGCGGCGTCCACGGCGCGGGCGGCGTCGCGGATGCGGGGCGGAGCCACCGAGACGAGAAGGTCCCGTACCGTCGTCTCGTCCCGTACGGACCCCACGAACTGACGCATCACCCCGAGCCCACCGCTGGTGGTGACGGTCCCGCCGTGCGGCTTCAGCTCACCCGAGAGCAGCCGCAAAAGGGTGGTCTTCCCCGCGCCGTTGGGCCCGACGAGCGCGACGACGGCCCCCTCGCCGACCCGGAAGGACACGTCGCCGAGCAGCGCCCTCCCGTCCGGGAGGTAGTACTCGAGATGCGCGGCCTCCAGATGTCCCATGCGGCGCATTGTGGGTGGCCGCGGGGGAAGCGGGCAAACGGTTATCGCACCGTAGGGGCCGCCCGGAGGGGCCCGCGGGGTTCGGCCCGCACCTGATCCGACCGACCCGGAGGGGTCCCGCACGGTTCGACCGTCCCGGGGTATCCGCGATCCATGACCCCAGATGTCGACCTCACCACCCGCCCGGCGGGTCCGCATCCGCTCCGTGACCGGTTCCTCGCCATGGACTGCCGTCTGTTCGAGGCCGTCGCCGCCCGGCACTGGCCCGGGGCCGACCCCGTGCTGCCTCGTCTGAGCCGCGCCGCCAACCACGGCGTCCTGTGGTTCGCCACGGCCGCGGCCCTCGCCGCCACCCGCAGTCCTCGCGCCCGCCGGGCCGCCGCTCGCGGTGCCGCCTCCCTCGCGCTCGCCTCCGCCACCATCAACACGGTCGGCAAGCGCTCGGTCCGTCGCCCCCGCCCCGTCCTGGACCCGGTCCCGGCCGTCCGCCGGCTGAGGCACCAGCCGATCACCACGTCGTTCCCGTCGGGCCACGCCGCCTCGGCCGCCGCCTTCGCCACGGGTGTCGCCCTGGAGTCGCGTGGCTGGGGTGCGGCGGTCGCACCGCTCGCCGCCGCGGTCGCGGTCTCCCGCGTGTACACCGGCGTCCACTTCCCGAGCGACGTCCTCGCGGGTGCGGCGCTGGGCGTGGGCGCCGCCTACGCCGTACGCGGCCTCGTTCCGACCCGCGATCTGGTGCCGCCGCCCGGTCGCCCGCGCGTGGACGCGCCCGCGTTGCCGGACGGGGCGGGCCTCGTGGTCGTCGTGAACAAGGGTTCGGGAACCCCGGAGCGCGTCCGTGCGCTCCAGGAGGCGCTTCCGGCCGCGGAGACCGTGGAGTGCGAGCCCGCGGACGTGCGCGCCGAGCTGGAGAAGGCCGCGACCCGCGCCCGCGTCATCGGGGTGTGCGGCGGCGACGGCACGGTGAACGCGGCCGCCGATGTCGCCCTGCGCCATGGGCTTCCGCTCGCCGTCCTCCCCGGCGGCACGCTCAACCACTTCGCGCTCGACCTCGGCATCGGGGAGGTCCGTGACGTGGTGCGCGCCCTCCGGCGGGGTGAAGCGGTCCGTGTCGACGTGGGCCGGTTCTCTTTCGGCGAGACCCGGGGCTGTTTCCTCAACACCTTCAGCCTGGGTGTCTACCCGGAACTGGTGCGTGAGCGGGAACGCTGGTCGCCGCGGATCGGCGGCTGGCCGGCCGGAGTAGTCGCCGCCCTTCGGGTCCTGCGGGCCGACCGTCGCCCCCTGCGGGTGGAACTGGGCGGCCGGACGCACCCGTTGTGGCTGCTGTTCGCCGGCAACGGCACATACCACCGTATGGGCGTCTCCCCCGGCCGCCGCTACGACCTGGCCGACGGAAAGCTCGATGTGCGGGTGGTGCACGGCGGCCGCCGTCCCGCCGCCCGTCTGCTGGCGGCGGCGCTCGCGGGCCCGCTGTCACGCTCCCCCGCACACGCGGCGGTCCGCGTGCGGCGCCTGCGCCTGGACGGCGTGGCCCCGGGCACCCTGCTCGCCTATGACGGGGAAGTGACGGAGGCGGAGGGCGAGGTGACGCTCGAGAAGCTCCCCGAGGCGCTCACCGTGTACCGCCCGCTTCCCCTTCACTGACAGGCCGGCCCGCGTCGCCCTGCGGCCCGGCCCGGCCCGGCCCGGCCCGGCCCCAGAGAGGATGTCCGTATCACGAGACAAGGGTCTCATTATTCGGCATGTACACCTACGGTGATGCGTACCGCCCCGCGGTGGAGCCCGCGGGGCGCGTGCGACCCGTACGAGCAGAAGACCCGTACGAGGAGAAGAGGAAGGGCAGGGCATGCCGAAGGAGACCGCCGTCTACACGCACGGCCACCACGAGTCCGTGCTGCGCTCGCACACCTGGCGGACCGCCGCCAACTCCGCGGGGTACCTGCTCGACTCGCTCAAGCCGCACATGCGGATCCTGGACATCGGCTGCGGCCCGGGCACCATCACCGCCGACCTCGCGGAGCTGGTCCCGGACGGCCATGTCACCGGCGTCGACCAGGCACCGGACGTCCTGGAGCAGGCCCGGGCCACCGCCGCCGGCCGCGGCCTGACCAATGTCGACTTCGCGGTCGCGGACGTGCATGCGCTGGACTACCCGGACGACACCTTCTGCGTGGTCCATGCGCACCAGGTGCTCCAGCACGTGGGCGATCCGGTGCGGGCGCTGCGCGAGATGCACCGGGTCACCCGTCCGGGCGGTTTCATCGCCGCCCGCGATGCCGACTACGCGGCGATGACCTGGTATCCGGCGTCCGAGGGCCTGGACGACTGGCTGGACCTGTACCGGCAGGTCGCCCGCGCCAACGGAGGCGAACCCGACGCCGGGCGGCGGCTGAAGTCATGGGCCCTGCGGGCCGGTCTGGGGGACGTCAGGGCGACCTCCGGCACCTGGACCTTCGCCACATCACAGGAGCGGGCCTGGTGGAGCGGGCTGTGGGCGGACCGCACCCTGGCTTCCGCCTACGCCGACCGGGTCACCGAGGGCGGGCATGCGACCGCCGAGCGGCTGGCGGCCGTGTCGCGGGCCTGGCGGGATTGGGGGCGGCACGAGGACGGGTGGTTCTCGGTGCTGCACGGAGAAATTCTGTGCCGAAAGGACGTCTAATTCCCGGAATTCGGGAAACCCGGCGAGCAGGAGGTCACACTATGGTTCCCGTCCTGTTGGTTCTTCTGCTGGCCCTGATTCTCTTCGGCGCCGGATTCGCGATCAAAGTGCTGTGGTGGATCGCCCTCGCTGTGCTCGTGATCTGGCTTCTGGGATTCCTGGTGCGCGGTACGTCCGCGGCCGGAGGGAGGAGCCGATGGTATCGCTGGTGACCGGTCGGAGAAGATCCGTCCGTCACCTGATCGCCGGGTGACATCCCGGCGGTCAGTCCCGGGGAAGCAACGTTCCCAGCGGCCCGAGGTCCAGGTTGAGGTCCTCGGGCCGCAGTCCGTAGCGCTCCCGGAGTTCGGTCATACGGTCCTCGAGCAGCATCAGGGTGAGCCCGATGCGCTCCTCCTGCTCCTCGCTCAGCTCACCGGTGTCGAACCGGCGCAGCGCCTGACGCTCCATGAGCTGGCGGAGCAGTTCGACAACGGTGAGCACGAGTTTGACCAAGTCCCGCTCCACGGTGTCGGGGGCGAGCTCCAGTCGGTTCTGTCGAGCGGTCACGGGTCCTCCGGCCAGGGTGCGGACACCTTCGCGCCGACCGAGCTGATCAGCGCGTTGAGGTCGATACGGACGAGATCTACGTCGGCTATGCGCAGGGTGAGATCGCCGGTGATCACGACCCCGCCGGCCAGCAGCCGGTCGAGGAGGTCGACCAGGGCGACCTGCCGGTGTTCGAGGGCGGTCACGACCGGGCCCGCCCTTCGACACCGCTGAAGGAGTACGCGGCCCAGGGCCCCGTCAGTTCCACGCGGACACCGGGAATACCGCTCTTTTCGCGGTCCACCCTTTCCACGAACGCCTCGGACGCGGAACGCGGCACCAGATAAGCGGCGTTGAGCACGTTACGTCCGGACACTCCGGAGAGCGCGGGATTCTGCGGGGCGTGGAGAAGGGAATCCTCGGCGCATTCGGAAAGGTTCTCGTGCAGCCTGCGGGCGAACCTGTCGGTGTTGTCCCGCATTTCCTCGTGGGCCTGGTGGCGCAGGCGCCGCTGACGCAGGTAGTCACGGCCCGAGGCCGCTTTTCGGGAACCGGCGGCCTCCTGTGGCCGTTCCGCCCGTTCCGCCTCCGCGTACACCTTGACACCCCACTCAACCCGGCCGTCGAGCCGGTCGAGTGCATGGTGGAAGTCCTCTTCGCGTTCCTCCAGCATCGCGCGCACGCCGCTGTCGTCCCGGAACACGGTGGCGAGCCGCAGCGGCAGGGGTGTGGTGACGGAGGTGAGCGCGTCGATGACGCTCTGGTGGGCGCGGGCGGTGGCGGTGAGCCACTCCAGGTCCTCCAGGTGGGCCCTGAGCGGGCCTTCGGCGAAGTCCTCCTCAGGGACCGTGCTGACGATGGCGATCAGGCCGCGGTGGGGCAGCTGCCGGGGCGGCACTCCCGCGACCCCCGCCGGGCCGTCCTCGAGTGCCGCACCGAAGGAACGGCAGACGGCGTACACATACCGCAGTCCGGTCATGACCCCTCCTCCTCGACGCGAGCGCCCTCCAGTTCGGCCAGCCGGGCGCGCAACTCCGTGTTCTCACGGGAGAGTTGGTTGTGCCGGGCGCGAGAGGACAACGCCGGGTCGTCCTCCCACCAGTCGATGCCCATCTCCCGCGCGCGGTCGACGGAGGCGACGACCAGGCGGAGCTTGATGGTGAGCAGCTCGATGTCCAGCAGGTTGATCCGGATGTCACCCGCGATCACGATGCCCTTGTCCAGGACGCGTTCGAGGATGTCCGCCAGGTTGGCGCCACCGTCGCGCGCGTAGGGATCCGGCAGTCGTCCGGGAGTGGTCATGAACGGCCGCCCTTCTCCGGTTCCTCATCCTCGAACTCGTAGCGCTCCGGGTCTTCGAGATCCCCGTCCTCCAACCCCGTACGGTCCGGGTCCGCCTCCTCGAACTGCGCGTCATCCGGTCCCGCGTCCTCGAACTCCTCGTCCAGGTCCGCCTGCTCCAGGTCCGCGTCGTCCGACTCCGGCTTCCGGAACTCCGCCACCTCCAGCGCGGCGGCCACCAGCTCCTCCACGTCCTCGGGTTCCGCCTCCTCCAGCGCCGCGGCCACCAGGCCCTCCAAGTCCTCGTCGTCCTCGTCGTCCTCGTCGTCCTCGTCCTCCCCTGCGCCCTCCACCACGGAGGGCGCCGGGACAGCGGACCGGGTGACGTGGCGGCCGACGACCAGGGCGAGCCGCGCGAAGCCGGGGCTGTTGCCCTCGGCGATGTCGTTGAGCCTGAGGCTGAGCCCGCCCAGCCTGCGGCCGAGGGCGGCGAGCAGGGGCCGGGCCCGCACCACCACGTACGCCCACGCCTCCGCCTTGAGCCGCTCGACGGCCGGATCGTGGACGGACGCCGGGGTGCGGGCCGCCAGGGGCTGCCTCGACCTGACGCTCCTGCGCCCAAGGGCGTAGGCGATCCCCAGGGCGAGGCCGAGTTCCAGTCGGTTCATCTCGCCGGACCGCCCGCTGTGCCGGGACCGCCCCGTTGCATGGCGATCTCCAGACGGTCCAGGAGCTCGTCCTCCAGCCGGTCGAACTCCTCGTCGACGATCTCGCCCGCCTCCAACCGCTCCTCCAGACGGGCGAGTTCGGCTCGAACGGCGGCCGGGTCGTAGTACTGGCGCTCGGCCTCGGCGAGCACCTGTCTCACCGCCCAGAAACTGCCGCGCACGGGCGCGAACGGCAGCAGCAGCACCTCGCCGATCAGCCCCATGCGCTCACTCCACCTTCGCGGCGGCCGCGGGCTCGGCCGGCCCCGGCTCCACGAAGCTGTACGGCGGCAGCGGGCCGTTGACGCGCACGTCGAGGTGCGGGTGCGCCTTGCGGACCTCCTCGACGGCGTTCAGGAACGCGGCGGAGGAGTCACGGTCCACCAGGAACGACACGTTGGCCAGCCACCCCGTGGACTCGGGGCCCACGCTCACGGCCTCGGCAACCGTCTCCAGGGCACGCTGCACCTGAGCGGCGTCCTCGCCCTCACGGCTCTGCACCGCTGCCGCGACCATCTCGCCCAGTCGCAGCCGGTCCTCGTAACTGCCTCCGTCCGCCTTGCGGTTGGCCTCCGCGAGGGCGCGGATCTCGGCGTTCTCGGCCATCACGCGGTGCAGCACGGCCTCCTGGTCGTGGCTGGCCTTGACGTTGTACTCGACCTTGCCGCCCAGCACGTCCAGCCGCTCCCGATAGTGGTCCACGCGCTCCGCGAGGACACCGGTGACGGCGTCGTCGTCCGCCGCGACACTGCCGAACCGCATGGGCAGGATGGATCCGCCCGCGGCCGCCTCGCTCAGCACGTTCTGGTGGGCGAGCAGGTCGCGGCGCTTGGGGCGCAGCCCCTCGGGCGCGTCGCTGACGATCGCCGCCAACTCGCCCCGGATCAGCACGCGCACCGGACGAGCCGGCTCGCCGACACCGCCCATCCCGGTGGGGAGCGAGGGGTGGGAGGCGGCGGCGATGCCGTAGACGTAGGTGCTCACTCCTGCTCCTCCTTCTTCTCCCGCGCCGAGGTGGACTTGCGGGTCCGCGAGCGCGGCTGGCCCTCTTCACGGGCCTGGCGGAA
This sequence comes from Streptomyces sp. NPDC047079, assembly GCF_040643755.1. Lineage (NCBI taxonomy): Bacteria > Bacillati > Actinomycetota > Actinomycetes > Kitasatosporales > Streptomycetaceae > Streptomyces > Streptomyces sp. NPDC047079. The sequence goes on along the minus strand of NZ_JBEYUZ010000010.1, from coordinate 200,341 downwards.
GGCGTCGGATATGGTCTCCGCCGCGCCGGAGAGCGCACCCTTGGACTTGCCGCGCGCGCCGGACTCGGTCATCTCGCCGACCAGGTCGGGCAGTCCGGGATTCTTGTGCGGGCCGGACTCCAGGTCGAGGCGGTTGCAGGCCTCGGCGAAGCGCAGATACGTGTCGACGCTGGCGACGACGACGCGTACGTCGATCTTCAGGATCTCGATGCCGACGAGGGAGACGCGGACGAACGCGTCGATGACGAGCCCTCGGTCGAGTACGAGTTCCAGAACGTCGTAGAGGCCGCTGCTGCCGCCTCCTCCGGTCTGTTGTGCCGGGACAACGGTCATGGCGACCAGTCCTCCTTACGGTGTTGGGGGTATGGATACGGGACGGCGGTCGCCTAGGAGCGGCCGCCCGTCCGTGCGTCGGCCCTTCCGCGTTCATAGCGGCGAACGCGCCGGTAGCCGGTGAGTTCGCCGTCCGTGGCGAGATCCACCTCGTAACTCGCGAGCAGGCTCATGGTGTCGGGGACCCTGGCGAGTTCCAGGACCTCGATGTGCACGGTCCAGCCGTCCTCGGTACGTTCGAAGGACGACACGGACTCGGCGGCCAAGCCCGTGAGCTCTGTGAACTGGGCGCGTGCTTGGCGCAGCACCTCCATGGTGCTCGGCCGGCCGTCCGCCCGGGCGTCGTCGTCGGAAGAGTCGTGCTTCTTCGGTGTACGTGATGTGTTCGTCATGGCCACCTCTCCCCCCGTGTGGCCGCAAAGGCGTTGGCCAAACCTGTGCGTGTGCGGTTCAGCCACGCAGTGCCTCGAGCCGCCGCCGGGCGGGGCCCAGGGAGCGTCCCCTGCCCGGCAGGTCCGCCCAGGGATCGGTGCGGGCCTGGTCCCCCGCGTCGGCGATGGTCCAGCGGCGGGCATGGACGTCCGGGTCGTCCAGCTGGTCCCAGGTCAGGGGTGTGGCGACGGGGGCGCCGGGCAACGCGCGGACGCTGTAGGGGGCGACCGCGGTCTGCGCGTAGGCGTTGCGCTGCACATCGAGGTAGAGGCGGTCGCCCCGGTCCTTCTTGCGGGCGGCGGTGGTGAGGCGGTCGGGGTGGGCGGCGGCGAGGGTGTCGGCGACGTCCTTGGCGAACTTCCGTACCTCGTCGAAGCCCTGGGTGCCGGCGAGCGGCACGACGACGTGCAGGCCGCGCGAGCCGGTGGTCATCAGGCCCGAGGGCAGCTCCAGTTCGCCGAGCAACTCCCCCACCAGCCGTGCGGCGTGCCGTACTTGGCCGAAGTCGTCGGTCGCCGGATCGAGGTCGAAGACGAGCCGGTCGGGCCGATCGGGCCGGTCGGCGCGGGAGAGCCAGCGGTGCAGGGTGAGGCAGGCCTGGTCGGCCAGGTACACGAGGGTCGCGGTGTCGTCGCAGACGGTGTGGCAGACGGTGCCGCCCTCCTTGGGCATCTCGACGCGGTGGACCCAGTGCGGATAGTGCTCCGGGGTGTTCTTCTGCATGAAGCGGGGGCCGCCGACGCCGTCGGGGTACCGCTCCAGCATGAGGGGCCGCCCGCGCAGATGGGGCAGCATCCAGGGGGCGACGGAGCGGTAGTGGTCGACGAGGTCGGCCTTCGTGTACTCCTTGCCGCCCCCGTCGCCCGGGAACAGCACCTTGTCCGGTCGGTGGACCTCCAGCGTGCGGCGGCCCGCACGCACGGTCCGCGTGCTGGTCATCGCGCTCCTTCGGTCACGGCACCACGGCGTGTTCCACCAGCAGCCGGGCCGCGGCGGCGATGGACTCCGCGTCGATGCCCGCGGCGTGCAGCTGTTCGGCGGGAGTCGCCGAGCCGGGCATCGTACGGACCGCCAGGCGAACCAGACGCGGTACGGGCCGGCCGTCGAGGAAGGCGTCGAGGACCGCGTCGCCGAGGCCGCCCTCCTCCCGGTGGTCCTCGACGGTCAGCAGGCATCCGGTGCGTTCGGCGGCCTCGCGCAGGGTGGCACGGTCGACGGGCTTGACCGAGTACAGGTCGATGACCCGCACGCGGATGCCCTGCTCGGCGAGGGCGTCGGCGGCCTTCAGCGCCTCGTGGACGGTGACTCCCGCGGCCACCAGGGTGAGCCGGTCCTCGGCGGAGGCGCGCAGCACCTTGCTGCCGCCGATCGGGAACTCCTCGGTGGGGCCGTAGACGACCGGGGTCTTCCCCCGGGTCGTGCGCAGATAGCGGATGCCCTCGCGGCCGGCCATGGCGGCTACGAGCTTGGCCGTCTGGTTGGCGTCACACGGGTACAGGACGGTCGAGTCGTACACGGCGCGGAACATCGCGAGGTCCTCGAGGCCCATCTGTGAGGGGCCGTCCTCGCCGATGGCGCAGCCGGCGTGCGATCCCACCAGGTTGATGCCGGAGCCGCTGATCGAGGCCATGCGGACGAAGTCGTGGGCGCGGGTGAGGAACGCGGCGAACGAGGAGGCGTAGGGGACCCAGCCGCGCGCGGCCATGCCGACGGCGGCGGCCACCATCAGCTGTTCGGCGATATAGCACTCGAAGTAGCGTTCGGGGTGTTCCTTGGCGAAGTACTCGGTGCGTGTGGAGTCGCCCACCTCGCCGTCGAGGGCGACGACGTCGCCGCGTGCGCTGCCGAGCGCGGCCAGCGCCTGACCGAAGGCGTCCCGGGTGGCGACCTCGTCGCCGAGGTCGTAGCGCGGCAGCTCCAGGTGGCCGCCCTGGACGGCGTGCAGCACACGGGCGGCGGGCGGCGGCTGGACCTCGACGCGCAGGTTCCGTATGCCGCCGAGTTCCTCGATCGCCTCCTCCGCGTTCGGCACCGGCTTGCCGTGCTGGCCCTCGCGGTCCTCCACGGCGGCGACGCCCTTGCCCTTCAGGGTGCGGGCGAGGATGACGGTGGGCTGTCCGGTGGTGGACTCTGCCTCGGCGTAGGCGCGGTCGATGGCGTCGACGTCGTGCCCGTCGACCTCGACGGTGTGCCAGTCGAAGGCCTTGAAGCGGCGTGCGTAGGCGTCGAGGTCGTGGCCGTGGCGGGTGGGTCCGCGCTGGCCCAGCCGGTTCACGTCGACGATCGCGATCAGGTTGTCGAGATGCTCGTAGCCGGCGTGCTCGGCGGCCTCCCACACGGACCCCTCGGCCAGTTCGCTGTCTCCGCACAGCACCCAGACGCGGTAGCCGGTGCGTTCGAGCCGCTGCTCGCTCAGGGCGATGCCGACGCCGACGGGCAGCCCCTGGCCGAGGGAACCGGTGGCCGTCTCGACCCAGGGCAGCCGGCGGGGCGTGGGGTGTCCTTCGAGCCGGCTCCCCAGCTTGCGGAAGGTGAGCAGCTCGGTGTCGTTGATCGCCCCGGCGGCCTTGTAGGCGGCGTACAGCAGCGGTGAGGCGTGCCCCTTGGAGAGGATGAACCGGTCGTTGCCGGGGTGGGCGGGGCGTTCGAAGTCGTAGCGGAGGTGTTTGGCCAGCAGGACGGCCATCAGATCGGCCGCGGACATGGACGAAGTGGGGTGCCCGGAGCCCGCCGCGGCGGCGGCGCGGACACTGTCGACGCGCAGTTGCTGGGCGAGCTCGGTGAGCTGACGGGTGTTCATGAATGATCCTCCGTACCGGATTTCTCCGTACCGGACTGTGCGGGGGCTCCGGGGACACGGGCCAGTTCGGGCGAGGCCGTGTCCAGCGGCACGTTCCAGGAGCGGACCAGCCCCAACTGGACGGCCTGGCGAGGAAGTACGGCCTCCAGGAGCCAGTCGGCGGCGACTCGGATGCGGTTGCCGGGCATCGCCGCGAGGTGGTAGCCGCGGGTGACGCCGCCTGCCAGCGGCCCGGACAGGGGGACGCCGAGGGGGTTGGCGGCGGCCTGCGCTCCGCCGAGGTCCACGACGAAGCCCAGGTCGCGGTGGCGGTAGGGACGGCGGCTGCCCAGGCCGAGCGAGGCCGCGACGTTGACGGCGGCGACCTTGCCTTGCCGCCAGGCGTGCTGCGCCGTCATCGGTGTGTACTGGCCGGGCCGCTCCAGATCGGGCACGGCCGCCGCGTCCCCGCAGGCGAACACGTCGGGGTGACCCGGCACCTGGAGGTAGGGGTCGACCAGCAGCCGACCGCGCTCCAGGGGCCGTCCGAGGCCCTCCACAAGCGGATCGGGCCGTACGCCGACACACCACACCAGGGTGCGGCTGTCGATGAACTCCCCGTCCGTCAGCAGGACTCCGTCGTGGGTCGCCTCCTTCACGGACACTCCCATGCGCACGTCGACGCCGCGGCGGCGCAGGACGCGGTCGGCGGTGCGGGAGAGCCGCTCGTCCATCTCCGGCAGCACCCGGGGCGCGATGTCCAGCAGCAGCCAGCGCGGGCGCATGCCCTGGCGCAGCGGGTGCTTGCGTACCAGTGCGTCGGTGAACAGCTGTCCCTGCGCGGCGACTTCGGTGCCGGTGTAGCCGGCGCCGACCACCACGAAGGTGCAGCGGGAGGTGCGGCTCTTGGGGTCGTCGGCCGAGGCGGCCAGCTCCACCTGGCGGGTCACGTGGTCGCGCAGATAGAGCGCTTCGGGCAGCCCCCGGAAGCCGTGGGCGTTCTCGGCGACGCCGGGAATGGGGAGCAGCTTGTTGACGCTGCCGACGGCGAGCACCAGCCGGTCGTAGCCGAGGGTGCCGCCCTGGCCTTCGGGGTCGGTGTAGTGCACGGTGCGCGCGTCGAGATCGATACCGTCGGCCTCGCCGAGCACCAGACGGACATGGCGCAGGGTGCCGGCGACGGAGACGGTGACGCGCCGTGGCTCCAGGATCCCCGCGGCGACCTGGGGCAGCAGGGGCAGATACAGAAAGTAGTCCGTCGGGTTCAGCAGGGTGATCTCGGCCCGGTTCCTGGTCAGGCGGGAGAGGGTGCGTGCCGCCCGGTAGCCTGCGAATCCGGCACCGACGATAAGGATGCGAGGTCGACTCACGTTTTCGCCTCCGGCGTGGTAGCGCGTACGTCGTCTGCCTGGCGGGCGCACGAATGCCACCCGTGGAGACCTTCCGCGTTTCCCAGGCCAGGGCACCCAAACCCGGCAGCCCCGGCGTTTCGCGCCCACCCCCACGGTTACCCGGCCGGGGACCGACGCGGTAAGCCCCGTCCCGGAGGTTCCCCCTATGACCGAGTTCGGCTATTTCCTCTCGTGTGAGGAGTTCGGACCCGCGGATCTGATCGAACAGGCGCGGATGGCCGAGCAGGCCGGTTTCCAGGCGCTGTGGATCTCGGACCACTACCACCCCTGGAACGACGCGCAGGGCCAGAGCCCCTTTGTGTGGTCGGTGATCGGCGCGATCTCGGAGGCGGTGTCGCTGCCGCTCGAGACCGCGGTCACCTGCCCGACGTTTCGGATGCATCCGGCGGTGGTGGCGCAGGCCGCCGCGACCAGCGCGGTGATGACCGGCGGCCGCTTCCGGCTGGGTGTCGGCACGGGCGAGGCGCTGAACGAGCACATCCTCGGCGACCGCTGGCCGCCCACGAGCGTGCGTCTGGAGATGCTCGAGGAGGCCATCCAGGTGATACGGCGGCTGTTCACCGGCGAGGAGGTCACCCACCACGGCACCCATTACACGGTGGAGAACGCCCGCCTCTACACGGTCCCCGAGGAGCCCGTCCCGATCGACATCTCGGGCTTCGGGCCCGCGGCGACCTCGCTGGCGGCCCGGATCGGTGACGGCTACATCACGATGATGCCCAAGGAGTCGATGGTGGCGCGGTTCCGCAAGGGCGGGGGCGGCGCCAAACCGGTGAGCGGCGGCACGAAGGTCTGCTACGGCACCGACCGGGACGAGGCCGTCCGTACGGTGCGCAGGCTGTGGGCCAATGAGCTGCTGCCCGGCGAGATGGGGCAGGTGCTGCCCACACCGAAGCACTTCGAGCAGCTGCAGCCGCTGATCACCGAGGGGATGGTGCGCGAGAACCGGGTGTGCGGGGACGACGTGGACGAGCATGTGGCCGCGCTCTCCGCCTTCGTCGACGCGGGCTTCGACCGGGTCTACGTCAACCAGATCGGCCCTGACCAGCGCGGCTTCTTCGACTTCTACCGCACCAAGGTGCTGCCCCAGCTGCCGCGTTGAGGCAGCGGACGTCGAGACAGCGGAACGGGGCGGCGGCCCTCGAGGTGCCGCCGCCCTACGGCTGCACACACCAGCCGTCGGTCCGGCCGGACCACCGCTCCCCGTGCGCCCCCGATATCAGCTGCGCTCCCCGATATCAGCTGCGCTCCCCGATATCAGCCGCGGCGACGCAGGGCTCCGGCAGTCGCCGCGGCACCCAGGCCTCCGGCCAGCAGACCGGCGCCGATCCTGCCCCGGTTCCGGGAGAGCCATTCCTCGGCGCTGCCTGGCAGGGACTCCGCCTCGAAGCGCCCGTGCGCCCCGAAGTCACGGCCGTGCGGACCGTCCGCGGGAGCCCACAGGTTTCCCGTCCCGTCCTGCTTCGCCCTGTCCGGGGCGTCCTGCTGCGCGTCGAAGCCGGTGCGCGCGAGGTACCGGTCCAGCAGCCCGGGCGCCACCGCGTTGGCGAGCAGCGTGGCCACCGTGGACCCGCCCACCCAGTACTCGCGCCGCCGGGGATGCCCGGCGGCGTGCACGATCGCGCGGGCCGCCACCTCGGGCTGGTAGACCGGCGCCACCGGCCTGGCCCGCCCCGGCATCCGGTTCAGGACCCAGTCGAACTGCGGGGTGTTCAAGGCCGGCAGCTGCACCATCGTCGTCCGCACCCGCGAGCGCTCGTGCAGCAGTTCACACCGCAAGGACTCGTTGAAACCCTGGATGGCATGCTTGGCACCGCAGTACGCCGACTGGAGGGGTATCCCCCGGTACGCGAGTGCGGAGCCGGTCTGGACGATCGTTCCGTGGTTCGCGGGCAGCATGTGCCGCAGGGCGGCCCGCGTGCCGAACACGTAACCGAGGTACGTGACTTCGGTGACCCGGCGGAACTCGTCCGGCGTCATGTCCGTGAACCGCGCGAAGACGCCGGCGAAGGCGTTGTTGACCCAGACGTCGATCCGCCCGAACGCGTCGACGACCTGCTGCGCGGCGTCCTCCACCGCTCTCGCGTCCGCGACGTCGACGGGCACCACCAGCGCCTCACCGCCGACGCGCCGCACCTCGTCCGCTGCCGCGGCCAGACCCTCGCGGCCCCGGGCGAGCAGGGCGACACGGTCGCCCCGGGCGGCGAACGCCACGGCCGTGGCCCGGCCCACGCCGCCACTCGCCCCGGTCACCACGACCACCCTGCGGCGCCCGGTCAGGGCTCGCGACCATGCCCTGGCCATCGCTCACCTGGTCCGGTGGTGAGATGCGTCGGGGCCGGCTCCCGGCACCTGTGCATCCGCTCCCGGGGTGCCGGGAGCGGCGGGCGGCATCGGCGGGTACGGCACTCCAAGCCCGTTCGGCGGTCCCGCGGGCGGCACACCGCCGACGACCCGGCCGGGGGCGCCGTGGGACCCGGCACCGTGCGCGGCGCCACCGGAGCGGGCGGCGCCGCGCAGCGCGTAGGCCGTCACGCCAAGCACCGCCGCCATGATCAGCGCGGCGGCCCAGCCTGGCAGGCCGAGGCCCAGGGCCAGACCGACGGCAAGCGCCAACGCGGCGCCCGCGTACAGGCCGGCGGTCCCGGAGGCCGCGTACAGCGCGGCCGTGCGGCGCTGTTTGCGGGTCTGCTCGCGCAGCTCGTCGCGCACGGCCTCACGGGCCACCTGTGCCAGCTCGTCGACCAGCTGCTTGTCCAGATGTTCCAGATGATCCAAGCGCTTCATGTCTCGCCGGGTACCCGGGCACCGGCGCGCATAACGCCGCCCGCCTTCCCCGGCACACCCGTACCGGGGAAGGCGGGCGTGGATCCGGTGGAAACGATCTCCTTGGCCGGGCGGGCCCAACTAGGCTCGTCGGCATGGAGATTCTGGGAGCCTCGCTGCGCATCTGCGTCGACGATCTCGAGACCGCGGTCCCCTTCTACGAACGGCTGGCGGGCGGCACGGCCCTCCGTTTCGAACGCGGCGGTGTGCAGGTGGCCGCAGTCGGCTGTTTCCTGCTGATGAGCGGCCCCGCGTCCGAACTGGATCTGCTGCGCAAGGTGGCGGCGACCATCGCCGTCGAGGACGTCGACGAGGCCCACCGTCTGCTGACCGACCTCGGTGCGCGTATCATCGCGGGCCCGGTCCCGACACCGGTGGGCCGCAATCTGCTCGCGGCGCATCCCGACGGCACGTTGTACGAGTACGTGGACCGCCGGCCGCCCGCGTAGACGCTCACGGTGCGGGCCGCATCCGGAAGTCGTAGCGCGCCGGCAACGGCTCGTCGGTGAGGCGGGCCCACAGCTCGCTGATCGTCTCCGCGCCTTCCCGCAGATCCGCGACCTCGAACCCCTCGTCGAAGACGGCCCGCGCCGCCTCGCGGTCGCCCTCGGCGAGCAGCAGGCGGGCCTCGGTCAGCCGGAAGCGGCCGCGCGCGCGTGTGCCGGGGTGCAGTCGCCGCCACACGGCGCGCGCGTCCCGGGTACGGCCCACCGCCAGCAGTGCCTCGAGGGCCTCGCGGCCGAGCGCCGCGGTGGCGGCCGTCCAGGTCTCCCCGTCGTCCCGTCGCTCGCGGCACAGGTCCTCGAAGGCCTCGGCATACCGGTCGGCGGCGCGCTCATGATGACCGGCCTCCTGGTCGGCCACCGCGAGACAGCGCAGCAACGGCCACGGGGACGGTGCGAGCAGGAGGGCGCGCTCCCAACTGCGCACCGCCTGCGCGCGGTCACCCGCATGCCACTGGGCCACGCCGAGGTGATACTCCGTCAGCGGTCGTGCGGGCGCCGTCTCCAGCATGTCCCGCCAGTGCGGAGCCACGAGCGTCACCCCCGGCGGCCCGACCCGCCGCGCCTCCGGGAAGGACCCGGACCGCAGCAGCTCCAGCCAGGGCGCCTGCGCGTCACCGAGCGTCGCCTGTTCGAACGGCGTGCCCGGCAACTTCTCCCCCATGCGGAGCACCTCGAGCGCGCCCCAGCCCGAACCGGCGGCGAGCACCTCACCGGGTTCGGCGTCGGCGTACGGCCGCCAGGCCGCGTAGGCGGCATCGACGCGCTCGCGCGGCAGGCAGGTTTCCAGGCGTGCCCCGGCCGCTCGCACGACGCCGTGCCACTCCCCCTCGCGCTCGGCGCGCAGGGGCCCGTACGCCTCCAGCCATGCCACCTCGCCCTCCGCCTCCAGCCGGACGTGTTCCAGCTGGGTGCGGGCGAGTCCGGCCTGGATCTCGCAGTAACCGCCGGTGCCCGGTTCGGTGAGCCACTGCTGCCAGCGGCGACCGCCGGGGCCCATGCCCCAGACGAACAGCTTCCGGCCGCGCAGCACATCGGTCGACGTCTGAACCAGTCCGTGGCCGTCCTCCCCGAGCGCGGCGATCCAGCGGCGCCGGCCGTCGGGCACGTCGTAGAAGTAGTCGGCGGGATGGACGCTGTTCGAGGGATACGTGCGGTCCACACCGTCGTACGACGGCACCGGCACCCGGTGCAGTCGGCGCTCGTAGCCGAAGTGGTAGGCCTCCTCGGCAGGCACCAGCACCCGGCACTCCTCGGGCACGGCGATGTTGGACCACCAGTAGACCGGCACCGGCCGGTCGTGCGGGTTGCGGATCCGGACGCCGACGTAGAGGAAGTCGGAGCCCTCCGGCAGCCAGAGGTCGACCTGGAACGGCAGGTCGCGCAGGCGCTCCCACTCCCACAGGCGCAGCATCTCCCCGCCGTCGGGCGCGGTGACACGGGCCGCGTGCAGGGGCGAGCAGGAGAGGGTGGTGTGACCGGTGGCGCCGATGTTCCACTCGATGCCGCCGGAGAACCAGGCACCGTTGAGCGCGAAGCAGGCGGGCTGGAACACCGGGTTGCGGTAGAGGAGTTCACGGCCGGTGGGCTTGTGGAACAGGGACGCGACGCGTCCGCCGAGGCCGGGCAGGACGGTGGCGCGCAGCCGGTCGTTCTCGATCACGAGGGTGTCGATGTCCCGGGGGGAACGCGCTCTGCCGTAGCCGTCCCGGACACGCTCGGGCAGCAGGCTGCGCAGCGGCTCGTAGCCCATCTGGCGGGCCATGTCGCGCGGCAGGTCGTCTCTGTCCCGGTCCTCGATGCGGTGCATCTCGTCGAGCGGCCGCAGCGGGGGAAGCGGGTTGTCCGGTCCCAGCCCCGCGGCGGGCAGTCTCACTGCGTCACGTCGGATCGTCGTCACGATCGCCATGGAACCCGGCAGCCGACGAGCTGACCAGGGGCTCTGCCGGTCAGGATTCCGCAAAGGCGGCCGCCCCTCCCGTCGCGGGACGCCATACGTCGTGGCCACCACGGCCCTGGACGGCATCGCGTATCCCGCCAACTTCGCAAGCGGCGTCCCGGCCCGGCGTCTGCACGCATCACGCCCCGCGGCAACCGGTAGCAGACGGTCTGCCAGGCGCCGATCCCGGGCGGCTTCAACCCGACACGGACGGCCCGTCCGGAACGCCGGATCACCTCCACCTGCGCCGCAGCCGCTCGGCATACGGGCCGAACCTCCACCCGGACCAGGAACACTCCTAGTCGCGGACCATCTCTGCGGTGATGGCCCAGCGTTCGTGGTCGCGCCAGGCCCCGTCGATGTAGATCATGTTCGGTGAGTAGCCCTCGAGGCGGAAGCCGCAGCGCCGGGCGAGGGCGATCGAGGCGGCGTTGCCGGGCTGCGCGTTGATCTCCAGCCGATGCAGTCCCATCGGTCCGAAGGCGTAGCGCACCACGAGGCCGAGGGCCTCCTCCATCAGCCCCCGCCGTGCCGCATGGGCGAAGACACCGTAGCCGAGGGCCCCGCACAGGAAACCGCCCGCGACGATATTGTTGATGTTGATGAAACCGGCGATGGCCCCGCTGTCCTTCTCGCACACCAGGAACCCGGCCTTCGCCGGATCGTCGATCAGCCGTCCCGCGTAGGCGGCGTAGGCCCGCGCGGTGACCGGCGGGAAGAGCCAGGGGTGGTGCAGGTCCTTGCTCTCCCGCGCCCGGGTGGTGAATTCGGCCTCGTCCTCGTAGGTGAAGGGGCGCACGCCCACGCGGGGCCCCTCGGTGAGATATCCACGGGTCACAGGCACACCGACAGCCTATGCGACCCGCCGGTCCCGGGATCGCGGAGCTACGCCAGCGCCGGCTGGGCCAGTGTCAGTGTCCCCGCCCCCGCGTCCAGCTCGGCCTCCACTCCCAGCGGGATCGTCAGGGCGCCCTCGCCGTGCCCGAAGCCGAACTCCTCGACCACCGGTACCCCAAGGCCGCCGAGCCGATCGGTGAGGACCTTTCGCAGCAGCTCGTACGGGCCGCACTCCTTCCAGGACCCGAGTGCGATCCCGGCGACCTCGTCGAGCCGGCCGGAGCGCAGCAGCTGGGTGAGGATCCGGTCGACGCGATACGCCTCCTCTCCGATGTCCTCGATCATCAGCAGACCTCCCCGGGCGCCGGCCCTGGCGTGCGGGGTGCCCAGTTCGGCCGCGAGCAGGCTCAGGCAGCCGCCGAGGGTGACGCCCCGGGCGCGTCCGGGCACGAGAGTCGTCCCGCCGTGAGCGCCGATGGTCGTCACGGACTCCGGCGCGAAGAGCGTGGCCCGCAGGTGCTCCTGCGCCCGAGCGTTCTTCAGGAAGGCGACGGACGACACCATCGGCCCGTGCAGCGTGACCAGGCCGAGGCGGACCGCGCACGCCTCGTGCAGCGCCGTGATGTCGCTGAAGCCGACCAGCACCTTGGGCCCGGCGGCCCGCAGCGCGTCCCAGTCGAGCAGGTCCACCATGCGCTGTGCCCCGTACCCGCCGCGGGCGCACAGCACCGCGGCGACGTCCGGGTCGCACCACGCGGCCTGGAAGTCGGCGGCCCGGTCGGCGTCCGTGCCCGCGAGGTAGGGGAAGTCGGGGTGCCGGTCCAGGACGTGCGGGCCCACGACCGGGTCCAGTTCCCAGGCGCGCAGGAGGTCGAGCCCGGCGGCGAGCCGTTCCTCGACCACGGGCCCGCTGGGCGCGACGACGGCGACGCGGGCGCCGGGGGCGAGTCTGGACGGCCGTACGAGGTGCTTCACTTGCTGAGCTCCAGGGTGGGGATGCCGGGCGGGTCGAACCCGAAGACCTGTGCGTACAAGGACAGTTCGGCCTCCAGGGCGCGCACCATGGTCTCGGCCCTCCGGAAGCCGTGACCCTCGCCCTCGAAGGCGATGTAGGCGTGCAGGATACGGCGCCCCGCCAGCCGGGCGAGGAACCGCTCGCACTGCGCGGGCGAACAGATGGGATCGTCGAGTCCCTGCAACAGCAGGAAGGGGGCGCGGATCCGGTCGGCGTGCTCGACGGGCGACCGCTCGGCGTACCGGTCGGGCACCTCGGAGTAGGGCCCCACCAGGGTCTCCAGGTACCGCGACTCGAAGTCGTGGGTCTCCCCCGAGCCGAAGCTCTTCAGGTCCAGGACGGGGTAGATGATCGTGCCGCAGGCGTAGACGCCCGTCGTGGTCAGGGACACGGCCGACGTCCAGCCACCCGCGCTGCCGCCCCGCACGGCGAGCCGGTCGCGGTCGGCGGTGCCCTCGTCGGCGAGGGCGACCGCCACGGCCGCGCAGTCCTCGACGTCGACGACGCCCCACTGTCCGCGCAGCCGGTTGCGGTACTCCCGTCCGTATCCGGTCGAGCCGCCGTAGTTGACCTCGACGACGCCGATACCGCGCGATGTGAAGTAGGCGATCTCCAGGTCCAGGACGAGCGGGACCCGGCTCGTGGGCCCGCCGTGGGCCCACACGACGTACGGCGGCAGCTCGCCGTCGGACGCGGTATGGCCGGGGTGGCGCGGCGGGTACAGATGTGCGTGGATCTCACGGCCGCCCGGCCCGGTGAAGGTGCGGATCTGCGGCTCGGGGTGGTACGCGGGGTCCACCGCGTCCTCGTGGGCGGCACCGACGACCCGGGTGCGGCCGGTACTGGCGTCCAGTTCGACCACCTCGTGCGCGGTGCGCGGGCTCGCGCCGACGGCGACGAGCCGGCTGCCGTGCGTGGCGAGTGTGGCGGCGAACTCGGTCCAGGGTCCGGCCGCGTCGACGACCTCGCCGCTGTCCGGGTCCAGGATCCCGAGCCGGCTCGCACCCCTGCCGTGCAGGACGGCGATGAGCCCGCTCTCCAGCGGGGCGAACCACCGCAGGCCGACCTTCCACAGAGGCCCGGCGAACTCCTCCTCACGGGGGCACAGCGGCACGCCGTCCCGGTAAAGATTCCACCAGCCGCCGCGGTCACTGGCGTACAGCAGGGAGCCGTCGGCCGCCCACTCGGCCTGCGGGATCGACTCCTCGGGGCCGCCGGTGAGGGTGTGCGGCTCCCGGAGCGTCCCGTCGCCGGTCACCTCGGCGACGATCAGCTCGGTGCCGTCCCACGGCATCCGCGGATGGTCCCAGGCGATCCACGCCGCACGCCGCCCGTCCGGCGACAGGCGGGGGCCGGTGACGAAGCGGTGCCGCGCCTCGGTGAGTTCCCGCACGGCGTCGCGGTTCTGCGCCGCGGAACCGTCCAGGGGCACGGCGGCCGCCACCCGGCGCACGTCGGAAGGCCCGTCGCCGGTGAACTCCTCCAGTACGCACCACACCTCGCCGCGTTCGACGTGCACCTGCGGGTCGACCCAGCGCAGTCCGCCGCCCGCCGGCGACCGGGGCGTGAGCGGCCGCGGCCCGTCGCCGGGCGCCGCAGGCTCGTAGGCGTACAGCCGCTGGTCGGCGAAGTTGACGAAGACCAGCAGCGGGCCCTCGGGACGCATGACACCGGCCCACGGCCGGCCGCCGTACTCCATGACCCGGCTGCGCACGTTCCACGGCGGGGGCAGCACCGATTCCTCCGTGCCGTCAACCGTGCGCCGCACGAGCGTGCGTCGGCCGCCTTCCGTGGGGCGCGGCTCGGTCCACCACGCCTCCTCGCCCACGAAGTCCACCGACTCCGGCTGCCCGTCGTGCGCGGCGGCGAGCACCGCGTCGATGGGCGAGGGCCATTCCCCGTAGGGCAGGATCCGCTCCATCTTCCCCGACTCCCCTACGCCGTTCGCAGAAAGCGGTCCAGGACGCGGACCCCGAAGTGCAGTGCCTCGACGGGGACGCGTTCGTCGACGCCGTGGAAGAGCGCCTGGTAGTCGAAGCCCTCCGGCAGCTTCAGCGGCGCGAAGCCGTAACCCGTGATGCCAAGGCGCGAGAACTGCTTGGCGTCCGTGCCGCCCGACATGCAGTACGGCACCACGTGGCCCTCGGGCGCGAACTCCTCCACGGCGGCGCGCATCCGGGCGAACGTCGGCGAGTCCACCGGCGCCTGGAGGGCGACCTCGTGGTGCTGGTACTCCCAGTCCACGTCCGGTCCGGTCAGTTCATCGAGAGTGGCGCGGAACTCGTCCTCACCGCCCGGCACATACCGTCCGTCCACGTGGGCGACGGCCGCGCCCGGGATCACGTTGACCTTGTAACCGGCGCTGAGCATGGTCGGGTTGGCGCTGTTGCGGACGGTCGGCCGGACCAGTGCCGCGGCCGGGCCGAGCTTGTCCAGGAAGTCGTCCGTGGCGTCGGGATCGTCGAGGTCGGCGTCGAGACCGTACAGGACGGCGAGTTCGCTGAGTGCGGCCCGCACGGTCGGGGTGAGCCGCAGCGGCCACTCATGGGCGCCGATCCGGGCGACGGCGGCGGCCAGCCGGGTGACGGCGTTGCTCCGGTTCGGCTTGGAGCCGTGGCCGGCGCGACCACGGGCGGTCAGGGTGAGCCAGGCGGTGCCCCGCTCGCCCGCCGCGATGGGGTAGATCCGCCGACCGCCGCCGTCGTGGAACGTGAACGCCCCCGACTCGCTGATTCCTTCGGTGCACCCCTCGAAGAGATGCGGGTGGCGGTCCGCCAGGAACCCGGAGCCGTCCTCCGCGCTCGCCTCCTCGTCGGCGGTGAACGCGACGACGAGGTCGCGGCGGGGCCGCACACCCGCGCGTGCCCAGGCCGCCAGGACCGCGAGGATCATCGCGTCCATGTTCTTCATGTCGACCGCGCCACGGCCCCAGACGACGCCGTCGCGCACCTCTCCGGAGAACGGGTGCACGCTCCAGTTGGCGGCGTCGGCGGGCACCACGTCGAGGTGGCCGTGGACGAGCAGCGCGTCCGCGGACGGGTCGGTGCCCTCGATCCGGGCGACGACGTTCGTCCGGCCCTCGGTGCGTTCCAGGAGCGTGGGCTCCAGGCCCGCCTCGGCCAGCCGCGCCGCCGCGTACTCGGCGGCGGGCCGCTCCCGGCAGTCCCCGCCGCCGCGGTTGGTGGTGTCGATACGGATGAGGTCCGAGGTGAAGCGCACGACCTCGTCGAGCGCCTGCTGGTCAGCCATACTGCTCCTCCACCGCCGCCGAGACGATCGTGGTGACCGCCTTGAAGGTACGGATGCCCTCGTACATGGTGGCGCTCGTGTAGGCCACCTTCCGCTCGCCGATGCGGTTCACGCCCGGCACGACGGTGGCGGCCATCGCGAGGTGCTCGGCGTCGAACTCGAGCGCCACGGTGAACGGGCCGCCGTCGACGGGCTCCTGTCGCACCGCCAGCACGGCGGCCTCCTTGGCGGCGGCGCGGATGTCGGCGGCGGTCCTGGCGGGTGTGCGGCACACGGCCGCGTACCGGGAGACATGGTCCTTGACGGCGACCTTGAGCGCCTCCGGCGCGTATCCCAGCGCGTCCTCGCAGGCCACGTCGTCACCGGTGACCAGGACCACGGGCACGCCGTACTCGGCGGCGACATGCGCGTTCAGCAGGCCCTCGCTGGCGCGGATGTCGTTCAGCCAGACTCCGGTGATGGAGTTGGCGAGGTAGGTGTGCGCCAGCACGCCTTCCATGCCGGCGCCCGCGTGGTAGCCGACGAACGCGATGCCGTCCACGTCGCCGTGTTGCACGCCCTCCACCATGGACAGGGACTTATGCCGGCCGGTGAGCATCTGCGCCCGCTCGTCGAGCCGCTCCAGGAGCAGATTGCGCATGGTCCAGTGCGCCTCATTGATCAGCACCTCTTCGGCGCCCCCGTCGAGGAAGCCGAGCACGGCGGCGTTCACGTCCGAGGTGAACAGCGCCCGGCACCGCTCCCACTGCGGCGTCCCGGGCAGCACGTCGGCCGGCCAGGTCACACCGGTGGCGCCCTCCATGTCGGCGCTGATGAGGATCTTCATGGCACGAAACCGTACGCGCTCGTGACGTTGGGTGACCAGCCCTGTGGAAAAGTGGTCGTCCCTTCGGGGGTCAGGCGCCGCAGGAGCGGAGGAACGTACGGGTGCGGACGGCGATGGGCAGCGGCTTGTCCGGCGGGCAGGGGTACATGTCCTGCTCGACGATGGCGAAGAGGTCGACGCCGAGGCCCCGGGCGGCGGCGAGGACGGGTTCCAGCGCGGGCACGCCGGCCGGGGGTTCGCACATCACGCCGCGCCGCACGGCGGGCCCGAAGGGCACCCCGTTCGCCACGACGTCGGCGAGGATTTCCGGGTCGACCTGCTTGAGGTGCAGATACCCGATGCGCTCGCCGTAGGTCTCGATGGCTTCCTCGACGCCACCGACTCCGGCCTTGTCAACCTCTGCCTGGACACCGGGCACTACGCCTACTGCGGCGGCGACAGCGTCAAGCTCGTGCCTGGAGGTCCTTCTCCTCGGGAAGCCTGTCGACGTCGACGCCGCCGACCTGTGCAAGCTCGTGCTTGAGGGCGGCGAGTTCGGCGCCGCCGGCCATGTGGTCGGTCAGCTCTTCCAGGCTGACCTGCGTGCGGTCGGCGCTGAGTTCCAGGGTGCCCAGGCGCAGCACGCTGAAGTGGTCGCCGACCATATAGGCGTGGTGTGGGTTGTGGGTGATGAAGATGACGCCGAGGCCCCGCTCGCGGGCGGCCGCGATGTACTTGAGGACGACACCCGACTGTTTGACGCCGAGCGCGGCGGTGGGCTCGTCCAGGATGAGGACGCGCGCTCCGAAGTGGACGGCGCGGGCGATGGCCACGCACTGGCGCTGGCCGCCGGAGAGGGTGCCGATGGACTGTTCGAGGTCGTCCAGGACGATGCCCATGTTCCGCAGTTCGTCGTCGGCGGTCTTCTTCATCCGGGCGATGTCGAGGCGGCGGATCGGCCAGGGCCCCTTGGTCATCTCGGAGCCGAGGAAGAAGTTCCGCCACACCGGCATGAGCGGGACGGTCGCCAGGTCCTGGTAGACGGTGGCGATGCCGCGGTCCAGGGCCGCACGCGGGGTGGCCAAGCGCACCGGTTCGCCGTCGACGAGCAACTCGCCCTCGGTGTGCTGGTGAAGCCCGGAAATGATCTTGATCAGGGTGGACTTGCCGGCGCCGTTGTCGCCCAGGACGCAGGTGACCGTGCCGGGGCGGACGGTGAGGTCGACGCCGTGCAGGGCGCGGATGTTGCCGTACGACTTGCCCGCACCGCGCAGTTCGACGATGGGTTTTTGGTCGGCCGGAGCGGATGTGCCGTTGGCGGTGCCGAGGTCGGCGGTCGTCATGGGGATCACCTCCGGGTCGCCGACTGGCGGACCCACAGATTGATGAGGGTGGCGCCGAGGAGCATCACGCCGAGGAAGGCCTTGAACCAGTCGGGGTTCCAGCCGGCGTAGACGATGCCCTGGCTGACCATGCCGAACATGAAGGCGCCGAAGACCGAACCGATCGCGGAGCCGTATCCGCCGGTGAGGAGGCAGCCGCCGATGACCGCGGCGGCGATGTAGATCAGCTCCTGGCCGACGCCCTCGCCGGACTGCACGGTGTTGAAGGCGAACAGCTGGTGCATGCCGACGAACCAGGCGCCGAAGCCGACCAGCATGAACAGGGTGATCTTGGTGAACCTCACGGGCACGCCGACGGCCCGTGCGCTGTCCTTGTTGCCGCCGACCGCGAAGATCCAGTTGCCGTACTTGGTGCGCAGCAGGACCCAGGTAGCCAGGGCCGCGAAGCCGAGCCACCACAGGACCGTGACCTTGAACTGGACGCCGCCGACCGTGAAGGAGGAGGCGAAGACCGCCTTGGCCTGGCCGAAGCCTTCCATGTCGCTGATGTCGTCGGTGGCCACGTTGCCGGTGATCAGCTTGGTGACCGCGAGGTTGATGCCCTGGAGGCCGAGGAAGGTGCCGAGGGTGATCAGGAAGCTCGGCAGCCCGGTGCGCATCACCATCCAGCCGTTGAACGCGCCGATCGCGAGCGACACCACGAGGGCGACGATCACGCCCACCCATATGTTCATGGTCAGCTGGTAGCTCACCATGCTCGCGGTCAGCGCGGAGGTGATCACCGCGACACCGGACGACAGGTCGAACTCGCCGCCGATCATCAGCAGTGCCACGGGCAGCGCCATGATCCCGATGGTGGACGACTGGTAGAGGACGGTGGCCATCGCGCTGCCGGTGCGGAACGTCGGCGCCGCGACGAAGAAGAAGACGAACACCGCGACGGCGCCGAGGAAGACGCCCACCTCGGGCCGGGCGAGCATCCGGAGCACGAGGGGGCGCTGTGCGGTACGGCCGTCGCGTTCCTCGGGGCCGGTGGCCGGCGGTGAGGACACCGCCGGCACAGCCTGTTGGGACATGGTCATCACCTCGTACCCTTCACGGCGAAGGCCGCGACGGCGTCCACGTTGGACTTGTCGACGAAGGCCGGGCCGGTCAGCACCGGCTGTTCACCGCCGCCGCTGTAGTTGCCGTTGTTCTTGTCGAGCCACAGGGAGTCGACCGCCAGATAGCCCTGGAGATAGGGCTGCTGGTCGACGGCGAACCGGATGTCGCCCTTCTGGATGGCGTTGGTGAGGTCCTTGTTGAGGTCGAAGGTGGCGACCTTCGCCTTGCTGCCGGCGTCGCCCGCCGACTGCACCGCGGTCAGGGCGTAGGGCGCGCCGAGTGTGGCGACGTAGTCGATGGAGCTGTCCTGCTTGAGCTTGGCGGTGATCGTCGACTTCACGGACGGCATGTCGGTGCCGTTGACATAGAGGATCTGTGTCTTGCCGCCGAAGGTCTTCTTCACGCCGTCGCAGCGCTGGGTGAGCCCGATGTTGCCCTGCTCCTGGATCACACAGACCGTGTTCTTCGCGCCGACCTCGTTCAGCTTCCTGCCGAACGCCTCTCCCGCCACGCTCTCGTCCTGCCCGAAGAACTCCAGCAGTCCCAGCTTCTTCCAGTCGCTCACCCCGGAGTTGAGGCCGACGACCGGGATGCCCGCCTTCGTCGCCTTGCCCACGACGTCCTTCATGGCGTCCGGCTTGGCGAGGGTGATCGCGATGCCGTCGACCTTCTGGTCGATGGCGTTCTGCACCAGGTTGGCCTGGTTGCCCGCGTTCGGGTCGCTGGAGTAGACAAGCTTGATGTTGTCCTTGGCCGCGGCCGCCTCCGCTCCCTTGCGGACGATGTCCCAGAAGGTGTCACCCGGTGCCTGGTGGGTGACCAGCGCGACCGTCATCCGGGGCGTGGTCGCCTTGCCCGCGGCGACGCCGGAGCTCTCCTCCGCGGCCTTCTTGCCGCCCGAGCTGCTGGAACAGCCCGCGGCGAGCAGCGCGGACGCCGCGGCCAGCGCGACGAGTGGGGCGACTTTGCGGGAGCGGCGGGGGTGGATCGTGCGGTCCATCTGTCCTGCACCTCACTGTGCGGCCGGGGAAGGGGGAAGGGAGAGGGACGGCGCCGGGCGGCAGCCCCGCGCGAGCCCGGACCGGGGGGCCCGGGCCGGGTGCGGATCATTCCGCGGTTTCGTTGGGACGGGATACAAGCCCCTGCCGGACCCGCCTGTCAATACTTTGTTAAGACATCATTTCAGAAACAGGTCCGAATGTAAGTACAAATGCTGTGTCGTCACGTGCCGCCCGGCCTGCTTCTCATGCCGGCCGTCGGCCGGCCGCTCCGCCGAAGCGGTGCTGTGGCCGCGTCCACACCCCCGCCGTCACCGGAGATCCACCCAGGTGCGCCGCTGCGCGGAGCGGCTCATGGCGTCCAGGGCGGCGGCGCTGTGCACGGCGTCTTCGAGGGTGGGGCCGTACGCCGTGCCTTCCGCGACCGAGCGCAGGAAGTGACAGGCCTCGATGACCTTCAGGTCGTCGTAGCCCATGGCGTTGGCGGCCCCGGGCTGGAAGGCGCCGTACTCGCCGTGCCCGGGGCCGACGTAGAGGGTGCTGACGGGCTGGTCCTGGTAGAGCGTGCCACGGCTGACGCCGAGTTCGCCCATGCGCCGGAAGTCCCAGAAGACCGCCCCCTCGGTGCCGTGCACCTCGAACCCGTAGTTGTTCTGCTCGCCGACGGAGACACGGCAGGCCTCCAGGACACCGCGGGCACCCGAGGCGAAGCGCAGCAGGCAGTTGACGTAGTCCTCGTTCTCCACCGGGCCCGGCTCGCCGCCCGTCGCACGCGCGTGGCCCGCGGTGGCGCCGGCGGGGCGGGCCCGGTGGGGGATGAAGACGGCGGTGTCGGCGGCCAGTGACTCGATCTCGCCGAGCAGGAAGCGGGCCAGGTCGACCCCGTGCGAGCCGAGGTCGCCGAGGACTCCGCTGCCGCCCCGCGCACGCTCGTACCGCCAGGTCAGCGCGGACTCGGGGTGAGCGGCGTAGTCGCTGAAGAGACGGATGCGGACATGGGTGACGGTGCCGATCCCACCGGAGGCGATCAGCTCGCGGGCCGCCGCGACGGCCGGTGCGCTGCGGTAGTTGAAGCCGACCGTGCCCTGGACGCCGGACTTGGCGACGGCGACCGCGACCGCGCGGGCGTCCTCGACGGTCAGACCCACCGGTTTCTCGATCCAGATGTGCTTGCCCGCCTCGGCCATGGCGACGCCGATCTCCCGGTGCAGGAAGTTCGGCGCGGCGATGCTCACCGCCCCGACGCGAGGATCGGCGGCGACCTCCCGCCAGTCCCGGACGGCGGTGGCGAAGCCGTACTGCCGGGCGGCCTCCTCGGCGCGGCCCGGCACGTCGTCGGCCACGGCGACCAGTGCGGGCCGCAGGGGCAGGTGCGGGAAATGGTGCGGCACGCGGATGTACGCCTGGGTGTGCACCCGCCCCATCCAGCCGAACCCGACGACGGCGACGCCCAGCGTACTCACCATGACTGCCCTTCTTGGACCGGTCCAGAGCTTGTCCGGTCACACTGCGGCCGGTTCTTGCAGTTGTCAATCCCTTTGACAAGCGCGTAAGCCGCATGGAACGGTCCAGGCATGAGACCGCCGACGATCCGCGATGTGGCCGAACGGGCCGGAGTGTCGAAATCGCTGGTCTCCCTGGTGCTGCGCGGCTCCGACCAGGTGCGCCCGGAGAAGCGGCAGGCCGTGCTGGCGGCTGTGGAAGAGCTCGGCTACCGGCCGAACGCCGCCGCCCGCAGTCTCAGCGAGCGGCGCACCCGCACGGTGGGTGTGCTGCTGAACGACCTGCGCAACCCCTGGTTCGTGGAGCTGCTCGACGGGCTGAACTCCCGGCTGCGCGACGCCGGTCTGCAGATGCTGCTGGCCGACGGGCAGCTGAGCCGGCGCCTCGGGGAGGACCTCACCCGCACCTTCACGGACCTGCGGGTCGACGGACTGATCGCGGTCGGCACCCTTCCCCCCTCCGAGGCGCTGCGCCAGGCCGCCGCGCGGATCCCCACCGTCGTCGCGGGGGCCCGCGAGCCGGTGCTGCCCAAGGTGGACGTGGTCGCCGGTGACGACGAGTACGGCGCCCGCCTGGCCACCGAGCACCTTCTCGGTCTCGGCCACCGTCGTATCGCCCATATCGCCGGGCAGGGGGTGGTCGGCGCGCTGCGGCGGCGCGGCTTCGAGACGGTCATGCGCGAACACGGTCTCGCGGACAGCGCGGTCGTGGAACAGGGCGATCCGACGGAGGAGGGCGGCTACCGGGCGACGGTCCGCCTCCTCGCCGCCCGCGAACGCCCCACCGCCGTCTTCGCCTTCAACGACATGGCGTGTGTGGGCGCCCTGTCGGCCGCCGAGCAGCTGGGGCTGCGGGTGCCACGCGACCTCTCCCTCGTCGGCTACGACAACACCTCTCTCTCCCGGCTCCGGCACCTGTGGCTGACCACGGTGGACAACGGCAGCCACGACGTCGGCCGCCGCGCCGGGCGCTGCCTGCTCGACCGGATCGCCGACCCGGCCCGCCCCTCCGAACTGGTGCTCGCCACACCGGCGCTGGAGGTGCGGGGGACGACGGGAGCACCGGCGGGAGGGACCGACACGTGAGAGCCGGCGGCCGGGGAGGCCCGCGCCGCCGTCCGCAAAGCTCCTCGTGGCCTCAGACCCTCCGCGCCGCCACGATCCACTTCGACGGCAGCTCGACGGGAGTGCCGTCCGCCGTGCGCTCGGTGGTGACCAGCGGCAGGTCCCCACTCGCCAGGACGGGGACGGGCGCCTTCGGCGTGTACGGGGGCGCGAGCCCTTACGGCCGATGGACCGGATCGGCCCCGTCCTCTCAGTCCTCGTGCCCCAACTGGAGATCGCGCTCCGTGCGGCCGCCCCCGGCGACCTGGAGCACGGTGGCCACGGGCGGGTATCCGGCGGCGATCACGGTGTACTCCCCGGACGACAGATCGACGAACCGGAACGTTCCGTCAGCTCCCGTCGTCAGCGTGTCGACGACGTTGCCCGCCGCGTCGAGCAGGGTGACCCGGGCGTCCTCGACCGGCCGCCCGCCACTCGCGCGCACGGTGCCGCGCAGCACCGCGCCGCCCGCCAGTTCGACGTCCTGCCGGGTCTCGCGGGACGCCTGCACGGTGACTTGCAGCGCGGCCGGACGGAACGCGGGCGCACTGGCGGCCAGGGTGTACTCCCCGGCCACCAACTCCGTGATGACATAACCACCCTCCCGCCCGCTGCGGGTGCTCGCGACCACTTCTCCGTGCACGTTGGTGAGGGTGACGGCGGCGTCGCGCACGGGCGTGCCGTCGGCGGTCAGCACGCTGCCCGCCAGCCGGCCCGCGCCGCCGAGCACGACGTCCAGTTCGACCGGGCGCTCTCCGACGGTCACCGAGACCGCCTGCGGCTGGTGGCCGCCTGCCGCGGCGATCAGTACGTAGGAGCCGGAACCGGGCGTGGACAGCGCGTACCGCCCGTCCTCACCGCTCGCTCCGCGCCCGATCTGCTGTCCCGCGACGTCGATGAGGGTGAGCGCCGCACGCGGCACGACGGTGCCGTCGGGGTGCTGGACCGTGCCGCAGACGGGCACTCCTGCGGCGAACGGCGAACGCGCCTGAGGGACCTGGGACGCGGGCGGGCACTCGGCGGGGGCGTTGTGGGACACCAGTGGTTTCTCCTTGAGGAAGAAGGCGATGAGCAGGCCGAGGACGAGCACCGGCACGAGGTAGAGGAAGATCCTCGGCATGGCGTCGGCGTACGCCTCGATGTACGTGTCGCGCAGCGCGGGCGGCAGTGCGTGGACGAGCTGCGGGGTGATGGACTCGGGGTCGGGCAGGCGGGTGCCGGCGCGTTGCGGGAGGCGTCGTTCCAGCGCGTCGGAGAGACGGTTCGCGAACAGGGTGCCGAAGATGGCCGCGCCCACGCTTCCGCCGATCTGCCGGAAGTAGTTGTTGGCGCTCGTCGCGGTGCCGAGATCGGCGGGGCGCACGGAGTTCTGCACAGCGAGGACCAGCACCGGCATCACCATGCCGATGCCTGCCCCGAGGACCGCCATCCAGACGCTGTACTGCGCCCGCGTCGTGTCCATGTCGAGCCGGGACAGCAGCCACATGCCGACGGCTGCCACGGCGCTTCCGAGCACGGGGAACACCTTGTACCGGCCGGTGTGGCTGACGAGCTGTCCGCCGAGGATGGAGGCACCAACGATCCCGGCCATCATCGGCAGCATCAGCAGCCCGGACTCCGTGGCGCTCGCCCCGTCGACCATCTGCAGGAAGGTGGGGAGGTAGCTGGCGGCGCCGAACAGCGCGACACCGACCACCAGGCCCACCAGGGCGGTGACATTGAAGACGGAGTCGCGGAACAGCCGCAGCGGAATGAGGGGTTCGGCGGCGAACCTCTCGGCGACCAGGAAGAGGGCGACGGTGACGGCCGCGCCGGCGCCGAGCCCCAGGATGACGCCCGAATCCCATGCGTACTCGGTGCCGCCCCAACTGGTCAGCAGCACCAGGCAGGTGGACGCCGCGGCCAGCAGCAGGGTGCCGGGCACGTCCAGACGGCCCCTCGCGGCGGGCCTCGGCAGTTTCAGCACCACGGCGACGACGGCCAGAGTGACAAGGCCGAAGGGCACGTTGATGTAGAAGCACCAGCGCCAGGAGAGGTGGTCCGTGAAGTAGCCGCCCAGCAGCGGACCGGCGACGGAGGCGAGCCCGAAGACGGCGCCGATCAGGCCCATGAACCGGCCGCGTTCGCGGGGCGGGACGATGTCCGCGATGATCGCCTGCACACCGATCATGAGCCCGCCGGCTCCGACGCCCTGGACGGCGCGGAAGGCGATCAGCTGGTCCATGGTCTGGGCCCGCCCGGCCAGCGCCGAGCCGACGACGAACAGGGCGATGGCGAACTGGAACACGCCCTTGCGGCCGAACAGGTCCCCGCACTTGCCGTAGACCGGCAGTCCCACGGTGGAGGTCAGCAGATAGGCCGTGATCGCCCAGGACATCCGGTCCAGGCCGTGCAGCTCGCCGACGATCTTCGGGAGTGCGGTGGCCACGATCATCTGGTCGAGGGCCGCGAGCAGGAGCGCGAGCATCAGCCCGACGAAGACGAGGCGGACCCGGCGGGGACCGAGGGCCACGGGGTGTTCGGCAACGGCCGGTTCCTGGGGCGCGTCCGGGACCACGGGCGGCACGGCCCGCTCGCTGTCCACATCCACCACCGTCGTCCCGCCCACGTACCGCTCCCCTCGTCGCGCCTGCGCCGCCCATTTCTCGCATTGCGCGACAACTGGGTTCAAGCGCGGCGAGCCGCCCGGGGAGTGAGTGGTCCGGAGGTATCCGCCGGTGGGAGCCCTACGACGTACAACCGCACCATGCGGAAAACCACTCGAAACGGTGAGCGTGAGATTCAGCCGGACGACTGACGGAGTGCGCTCCGGAGCTTGGAATCGGGGCTTCACGCCCCGGAGCGCACAGGGGTCACGGCGGGGCCGGGGTCTCGCGCCGGTCGCGTTCGGGGTCACACCCGACCGGCGTAACCACGCGACAGGCGTCAGCGCGCCACCGGGGTAACGGCGCCACCGGCGTCAGCGCACCACCGGCGTCACTTCTCCACCTCGGCGGCCAGCTTCGCGAGCTCCGCGTCGTAGATGCGGGCGAGGCCCTTGGGCGCGAAGGTCTTCTCGAAGAAGCCGCCGATGCCGCCGGCGCCCTTCCAGGTGGTCGTCACGACGACCCGGGACCTGCCCTCGCCGGCCGGGGTGACCCGCCAGGTGGTGACCATGGACGAGTTGCGGTCCTTCTCGACGAGTTCCCCGTCGGTCGGCTCGCTGACCTCGAGCAGGCAGTCACGGACGCGCTTGCTGGTGGCCTGGAGCTTCCAGTGGACAAGGGTGCCCTCGCCGTCGCCGCCCTCGCGCACCTCGTACTCGCTGAACTGCTCGGGCAGCAACCGCGCGCGGCTGCCGCTGTAGTCGGCGAGGGCGTCGAACACCGACTCCGCGTCCGCCGCGATGATCCGCTCCGTCGTGGCCTCGACCTGCGCCATGACCATCCTCTTCCTGTACGTGTGATGGGGCGTCCGCCATCCCATCACACCCCGGGCACGGCGACGGACTGGGCCGCCGGTGCCGGGCGGTCGTCCAGGGACGGCCGGGCGCGCCGGCCGCGGAGTGTCGCGAGGCACTCCTCGAAGAAGCCGAGGGCGCGCAGATGGTACGAGCGGGCCGCCCAGCCCAGGCTGATGTTGTGGCCCGCGTCCGGCTGGTGCTCGACCCGCAGGACGGGTGCCGCGGCCAGCCGGGCGGTGATCTCCGCGATGTCCCGCTCCCCGTGCAGCCACCATGCCTCGTGCTCGGCGAAGGTCATCCGTACGGGGATCCGGACGCGGGGCGCGATGCCCTCGAACGTCCGCGGCCAGCGGGCGACTTCGTCCGCCTCGCGCACCGGCATGGGGGCCACCAGGGCCCCGAGCGAACGGAAGGTGTCCGGCGGATACAGCCGCAGCGGACCCCAGTTGCGTCCCCAGGAGGAACGGCTGAGGACGCGGGGTAGCTCGGCCGGTTCGATGTCGTAGCGGTAGCCGCAGCCCGACACGTCGAGAGCGAGCGGCCGGGGGGTGTGCGCGGCGGTGACGAGGGCGAGTTTGCCGCCGTAGGAGTGAGCCAGCAGGAAGAACCCCGCCCCCGTGGCGAACCGCTGCGCGAACCGGTCCATGGCCGCGTCCAGCACCTCGGCCTGCTCGGCCAGGGTCTGCCCGGCGGGCAGCTGCCCGGAGGACGTGCCGTAGCCGGGCCGGTCCAGGGCGAGGACCGTGAAGCCGAGCCGGGCGCCGAGTGCCAGCAGGGACAGGTCGGGGTGGGCCTGTCCGTCGAAGTAGCCGGCCGTCATGCCGCCGCCGTGCACGGCGACCACGGTGGCCCGCGGCTCCCCGTCCGGCGGCTCGGCGAGCAGACAGGACAGGGTGACGCCCGCGGCGTCCAGGATGAGGGGGCGCACGCCCGCGGACAGGGGCTGCGACGGATTCGACGTCTCCACCCGTCCGTTATGACGCAGATCGTGGCAGGGGAGACGATGGACGCGCCGACCTCGCCGTCGCGCGCTCACCACTCCGGGATGCCCCGGAGAAAAACCGCAGGTCAGAGCCGTACGCCAGGAAATGGAACCCTTAGTCGAATCCGCCTCGCCATCGTAGGAACGTGTGTTCTGCCCCGTGGTCAGTGCTACGGAGGAGGTGCCCGCCATGGATTGCCCCCTGCCCCGTCAGCGCCACCGACGCCAGCACCTCCAAGCACGAGCAGCGCCGCAAGGCCAAGATGGCCCAGCGCACCCGCGAACGGCTGCCTGCGCTGTCCACCGTCGTCAGGGCCGCCCGGGCGAACTGGACCGAAGCCCGGGACGGGATGGACGCCTCCCCACGGAGAGCTCGCGCTTCTCGAAGTGGGCGAGGAAGGCGTCCCACTCCTCGTTCCTCGGGGTTCGGCATTCCTCGTTGGGGCGGAGTGACCGACGGCGGGCGATGAACGCGCGGTGCGCCTCGATGGCGTCCGCTGGGCAGATCGCGTTGTAGCCCATCGTGGTGTTACCCGCGGCCGGCGCCGAGGAGAAGCTGGCCCAGCTCGATCAGCCGACCACCGTGAACCTAAGCCGCCAACAACGACGACCGCGACGAGGCTCGCCTTGGTCGTCCCACTGGATCGGAGAAGGATGCAGCCCGGACGGTATGAAGAGGTGGCCGACGCCGCAGAGCTTCCGGCGCGGCTGCGGAACGTTTTCTGGATTGGTGGCGGGAGTGGCGCAGGCAAGTCGACCATCGCCCGCCGACTCGCCGATCGCCACGGTTGGCGTCTCTACGCGACCGACGACGTGATGCACGATCATGCCGGGCGGACCACCCCTGAAGGGGCCCCTTACCTGCACAAGTTCATCGCCATGGACATGGACGAGCGATGGGTGAGCCGGACTCCGGAGGTCATGCTTGAGACGTTCCACTGGTTTCAAGGCGAGGGCTTCGGCCTGATCGTTGAAGATCTCCTTCGCCTGCCGCAGGAGCCATGCGTCATCGTCGAGGGATTTCGGCTGCTGCCGCACCTCGTGAAACCTCTACTTGCCGTTCCTGAACGCGCCGTCTGGCTTCTCCCCACGCCTGATTTCCGCCAGGCCGCCATCCAGAGCCGGTCTGCACCAGGGGAAGGGTTCGTATGGAAGACCAGCGATCCCGCGAAGGCCGGCCGCAACATCGCCGAACGTGACTGCATGTTCACAAGACGCCTCGGGGAGGAGACCGAGCGTCTCCGACTGCACACCATCCACGTCGATACCACGATGACGGAAGACGATCTCGTTGAGCAGGTGACCACCGCGTTCGGACTCTGACGTCGGCTGGCAAGGCTCGAATAGGCGGTGGGTGCCCAATGTTCCCGGAGCGCCAGAGTGGCCGCGGGCGCTGGCCGCGCTCAGTCACACCCGAAGAAAAAACCGCAGGTCAGAGCGGCGCACCAGAAAATCGAACCCTTAATCGAATCTGCCTCGCGATCATGGGAACGTGTGTTCTATTCTGTGCCCAGTGCTACCGAGGAGGTGCCCATGCGCTGGGACCATCTGGCCGAGAACCCCGCCACCGCCCGTGCCGCCGCGCTGTTCGACGCGGACGCGGTGACCACCCGCACCTTCGACACCCCAGAATTCCGCGGCATCACCTTCCACGAGGTCCGGGCCCGCTCCATCGTGAACCGGGTGCCGGGCGCCTCCCGGATGCCGTTCGAGTGGACCGTCAACCCCTACCGGGGCTGCACGCACGCGTGCGTCTACTGCTTCGCCCGCAAGACGCACAGCTACCTGGACCTGGACACGGGCCTCGGCTTCGACACCCAGATCGTGGTGAAGGTCAACGCCCCTGAGCTGCTGCGCGCACACCTCGGCTCGCGCCGCTGGCACGGCGAGCACATCGCGATGGGCACCAACGTCGACTGCTACCAGCGGGCCGAGGGCCGCTACCGGCTGATGCCGGGCATCATCACGGCCCTGCGCGACCACGCCAACCCGTTCTCCATCCTCACCAAGGGCACGCTGATCCTGCGCGATCTCGAGCTGCTCAAACAGGCGTCGGAGGTCACCGACGTCGGCATCTCCGTCTCCGTCGGCTTCGTCGACCAGGAGCTGTGGCACACCGTCGAACCGGGCACCCCGGCCCCGGAGCGCCGTCTGGACGTCGTACGCACCCTGAGCGAGCACGGTATCGGCTGCGGTGTCCTGATGGCCCCGGTGATCCCGTTCCTCGGCGACCACCCGGCCCAACTGCGCGCCACCGTGCGGGCGATCGCCGCCGCCGGGGCCACCTCGGTGACGCCGCTGGTGCTGCATCTGCGCCCGGGGGCCCGCGAGTGGTTCATGGCCTGGCTGGAGCGCCGGCACCCCTATCTCGTACGCCGCTACGAGCGGTTGTACGCCGAGGGGGCGTACGCCCCGAAGTGGTACCAGCGCCGGATCACCCGTCAGGTGCACGATCTGGCACGTGAGTACGGCATCGGGCCCACACACGCGGGGACGCGGCGCCGGATCCGGCCGTCCGAGCCACTGACGTCCGCCCCCACGGTGCCCGACGCCGGGGTGACCGGGCCGACCCAGCTCTCTCTGCTCTGAACGGCGTCCGCAGGGCATCCGAGCGCTTCCGGCTACCCAATCGGGTCAAGTGCCGCCAGAACACGCCCTTCCGGGCGGCCCTTTCCGGGACGATGCGGCGAGGACCTGACAGCCGTGGTCCGCCCCCTCCGTCCTGGGAGGACTGACATGAGAAAAGGCGCAGCCGCTCTGTGCGGTGCCGCCGTCATGGTGGCCGGATTGCTCACCGCAGTGCCGGCCGACGCGAGCGCCCCACACGGCGCGGACACCGCGCAAGCGGCCGGACTCACCTGGCAGAAGTGCGCCACCACCGCCTACCCGACGCTCCAGTGCACATCCGTGAGCGTGCCGCTCAACTACGCCAACCCGCGCGGACGGCAGATCACGGTGGCGCTGTCGCGCGTCCCGCACACCGCGAAGACCTCTCAGGGGCCGCTGCTGGTCAACCCGGGTGGACCCGGCGGCAGCGGGCTGAAGCTCGCCGGATTCGTCGCGTCCGCGCTGCCCAAGGCGGTGGCGGCGCAGTACGACGTCATCGGCTTCGACCCACGGGGCGTGGGCAAGAGCGAGCCCGCCCTGGACTGCCGTCCCGGCCACTTCGACCCGGTGCGCCCGGACTCGGTGCCCAGCACATTCGCGCTGGAGCAGGCCAACCTCGAACGCGCCAGGTCCTTCGCCGTGGCCTGCGCCACCAAGTACGCGAGCGTGCTGCCGTACATCAACACGGTCAACGCCGCGCGGGACCTGGACGCCGTCCGGGAGGCGCTCGGCGCGGAGAAGGTGAGCTACTTCGGCTACTCCTACGGCACCTACCTGGGCGCCGTGTACGCGAAGCTCTTCCCGCAGCGGGTCCACCGTCTGGTGCTCGACTCCATCGTGGACCCCACCGGCGTCTGGTACGACGACAACATCCAGCAGGACTACGCGTTCAACGACCGCCATCTGGCGTTCCTGGCGTGGGTCGCCCGGCACGACAGGACGTACCGGCTCGGCAGCGACCCGGCCGGGGTCGGGGCCAAGTGGTACGCGATGCGGGCGGCCCTGGCCAAGAACCCCGCCCAGAAGAAGGTGGGTGCCTCCGAACTGGAGGACACCTTCATGCCGGGCGGCTACTACAACGGCTACTGGCCGCGCCTGGCCGCCGCGTTCGCGGCCTACGTCAACGACGGGAACTCGGGCCCGCTGGTCCAGGCGTACCGGTCCCTGGGAGCGGTCGCCTCGCCGGGCGACAACGGCTACAGCATCTACGCCGCGGTGCAGTGCCGTGACGTCTCCTGGCCGCGCGGCTGGGCGCAGTGGCGCAAGGACACCTGGGCCGTGTACGACAAGGCGCCGTTCATGGCCTGGAACAACACCTGGTACAACGCACCGTGCGCCTTCTGGCCGACGACCGGGCTACGGCCGGTGAACGTGGCCAACGACGCGCTGCCGCCGGCGCTGCTGTTCCAGGCGACCGACGACGCCGCCACGCCGTACCAGGGCGGGGTGACGGTCCATCATTTGTTGCGCGGATCCCGCCTGGTGGTGGAGCAGGGCGGCGGCAACCACGGCATCGCGCTGAGCGGGAACCCCTGCCTCGACAAGCACCTCGGGGCGTATCTCACCGACGGCACGGTGCCGCACGGCACCAACGGGATCGACGCGGTGTGCGCCAAGCTGCCCGATCCGGAGCCGAAGAGCGCCAAGGCGGCCTCCACGGCCGAACGCGGTTCGACGCTGCACGGGCTGCTCGGCTTCCACGGCTGAGCGGCCCGCCCGGCCCGTCGGGGGCGCTCAGGGACAACGCCCACGCGCGTCGCTTCTACGAGCGGGCAGGGTTCCACGCCGACGGGACCGAGGAGGCGTTCGAGGCGCACGGTGTGGCCGTGCCCGAAGTGCGGTACGCGGCCGCGCTGCCGCTCCCCGGCCGGCGCTGACGCTCAGCGCCGCGGGGAGATGCGCGCGAGCGCGTGCACCGCGGCCTGGGCGAGCGCCGGATGGGCGAGCGCCTCGTTCAGCACGGATCCGGCCCGGGCGTCGCCCAACTCGCCGAGCCCCTGCACACATGCGAGCGCCACCTTCCGATACGGATCGTGCGGCCGCAGTCTGCGCCGCAGCGTGGTGATCAGCGCGGGCACGGACTCGGGGGCGCGCAGTTCGACGAGCAGGCGTACGGGGTGGAGGGCGTAGGCGACGCGGAGTTCGTTGGTGGCGAGAGCGGCCGCGGCGCGAGCGGTGCGGGGATCGCCGAGCCGGGCCAGTGCGTGGGCGGCCGACGCACACCGCTGGGGATCACGGTGATTGAGCAGCAGGACGAGCGTTTCGAACGCCCTCCGGTCCCCCGCCACACCCAGCCGGAAGGCGGCCAGCTCCCGGGCCCACAGCGGCCGGCCGGGCTCGGTCAGCGCGGCTGCCAGCTCGTCGAGGCCGTCCGTGGCGACGAGCCGGCCGTATTCGGGCGAGGGCCCGGCCTCGCCCCGTAAACGCT
Organism: Streptomyces sp. NPDC047079; assembly: GCF_040643755.1. Lineage (NCBI taxonomy): Bacteria > Bacillati > Actinomycetota > Actinomycetes > Kitasatosporales > Streptomycetaceae > Streptomyces > Streptomyces sp. NPDC047079. Next base: position 168,701 of record NZ_JBEYUZ010000010.1, on the reverse strand, counting down.
CCGTGAGCGATCGCAACGCTTCGTCCATGGTGCCGAGACTAGGGGCGTCGACGGGGCCTGGGGACGTACATCACAAACTCGAGGGGTGGCGCGCTCGTTACCCACCGGTTAAGCTCATTCGAGCGAGTCACCCACTCGCGGCTTGTGGTGGTTTGGTGACGCAGCCACCGCAAGGGGCACTCCCCCGCCGTCAGGTCTGGGGAGGCGCCTGTCGGTTCGGTACATCGCGTACCTCAGTACGACCCGGCTCCGGGACAGGGCCGGTCGGATCACCGCTCCCGGACGTGTGCACGTCCGTGGACGCACCGGGCGTGTGCGCTCGTCAGCCCGGCCAACACCCGCGTTCTTCGCACTGTGTGCGCCCCTCGGCGTATCCAGGCCTGCCCCTCTCAGTCGTCACCCTCATTCCTGGAGTCCCGCGATGGCCACTCCCCTGTCCGACACCCCTCTGTCCCCGCTCAAGACCATTGCCGTGATCGGCCTCGGCACCATGGGCACCGGCATCGCCGAGGTGCTGACCCGGGCCGGCCGCGAGGTCGTCGGCATCGACATCAGCGAGGCCGCGGCCACGAAGGCCGTCTCCGCCCTGGACGCCGCCACCGCCCGCGCCGTGAGCCGCGGCCGCCTGAGCGAGCAGGAGCGCGAGGACGCCCTGGCCCGCTTCCGCACCTTCACCGACCTGCGCGCGGCGGCCGACGCCGACCTGGTCATCGAGGTGGTCCCGGAGTCGTACGAGATCAAGCAGCAGGTCTTCCGCGCCCTCGACGAGATCGTGCGCCCGGACACCATCGTCGCCACCGGCACCAACGCCCTCTCCGTCACCCGGCTCGCCGCCGACTCGGCCCACCCGGAGCGGGTCCTCGGACTGCACTTCTTCAATCCGGCGCCGGCCATGAAGCTGGTGGAGGTCGTCTCCTCCGTGCTGACCGCGCCCGCCGCCGTCACCGCCGTCACCAACCTCGCCCTCGACCTGGGCAAGGAACCCGTCGCGGTCGGCGACCGGCCCGGATTCGTCGCCGACGGACTGCTGTTCGGCTACCTCAACCAGGCCGCCGCGATGTACGAGGCCAGGTACGCCTCCCGCGAGGACATCGACGCCGCGATGCGGCTCGGCTGCGGCCTGCCCATGGGCCCGCTCGCCCTGCTGGACCTGATCGGCGTCGACACCGCACGCACCGTGCTGGAGGCCATGTACGCGGCCTCCCACGACCGGCTGCACGCACCCGCGCCGATCCTGAAGCAGCTCAGCGAGGCGGGCCTGACCGGCCGCAAGTCGGGGCGGGGCTTCTACACCTACGAGGCCCCCGGCAGCCCGACCGTCGTGCGGGACGCGCTGACGCCCCTGGAGGACGCCGCCCCGGCCCCGGGCCGTAGCGTCCGCTCGGTCGGTGTCGCCGGCTCCGGCACCATGGCGTCCGGCATCGCCGAGGTCTTCGCCAAGGCCGGGTACGAGGTGGTCCTCGCGGCCCGCACCGAGGAGAAGGCGCAGTCCGCGAAGGCCCGGATCGGCAAGTCGCTGGCACGCTCGGTCGACAAGGGCCGGATGACGGCCGAGGCGGCCGCGCAGACGCTCGACCGGATCCGGCCGACGGGCTCCTACGACGACTTCGCCGACGTCGACCTGGCGCTGGAGGCGGTCGCCGAGGACCTGGAGGTCAAGCAGCAGCTGTTCGCCACGTTCGACAAGGTCTGCAAGCCCGGGGCGATCCTCGCGACCACCACATCCTCGCTGCCCGTGGTCGCCTGCGCCCGCGCCACCTCGCGCCCGCAGGACGTGATCGGCATGCACTTCTTCAACCCGGCGCCGGCCATGAAGCTGGTCGAGGTGGTCCGCACCGTGCTGACCGCGGACGAGGTGCACGCGACGGTCCGCGAGCTGTGCGCGGCGATCAGGAAGCACCCGGTGGACTGCGGTGACCGCGCCGGATTCATCGTGAACGCGCTGCTGTTCCCGTACCTCAACAACGCGGTCAAGATGGTGCAGGAGCACTATGCGTCCCTCGACGACATCGACGCCGCGATGAGACTGGGCGGCGGCTACCCGATGGGCCCGTTCGAGCTGCTCGACGTGGTCGGCCTGGATGTCTCGCTCGCCATCGAGAAGGTCCTGCACCGCGAGTTCCGTGACCCGGGCCTCGCGCCCGCGCCGCTCCTGGAGCACCTGGTGGCCGCGGGCTGCCTCGGCCGCAAGACCGGCCGCGGCTTCCGCGAATATGCCAAGCGCTGACCGTCCCGGCGACTGGTTCGAAGGCGGCGCCGACTGGGGCGGACTGCTCGATCCCCAGGGTGACCCCCCGCCCGCGCGGGGCGGGGGGGACCGGGGACATGCGCGCCACCCTGCGCACATGCAGTACGTTCGGGTCATGTCCCAGCCCGCCAAGTCCTCACGTACACCAGCTACGGCCGACGCGCCGGAGAGTGCCGCAGGCAGCCGCGCCGCCGCCCAGCGGCTCAAGATGCGCCGAGAACTGGCGGCCGCGGCGATGGAGCTGTTCGCCACCAAAGGGTACGAAGCGACCACCGTCGACGAGATCGCGGCGGCCGCCGGGGTCGCCCGGCGCACCTTCTTCCGCCACTTCCGCTCCAAGGAAGAGGCGATCTTCCCCGACCACGACGACACTCTGGTCCGGGCCGAGGCGGTGCTCAACGCCGCGCCCGCGCACGAGCATCCGCTGGACACCGTGTGCCGGGGAATCAAGGAAGTCATGAAGATGTACGCGGCCCGGCCGGAGATCTCCGTGCAGCGCTACAAGCTGACGCGTGAGGTACCGACGCTGCGGGAGGCGGAGATCGCCTCGGTGGCCCGCTACGAGCGGCTGTTCACCCGCTATCTGCTGGGCCACTTCGACGAGCACGCGCACGACGACGACGCGAACGACGATCCGCTGCTCGCGGAGGTCGCCGCGTCGGCGGTCGTCACCGCGCACAACCACGTCCTGCGGCGCTGGCTGCGGGCCGGCGGTCAGGGTGATGTCGAGGCCCAGCTGGACCACGCCTTCGCGATCGTGCGCAGGACGTTCGGAACGGGCATCGGCGCCGGGCGTGGCGCCGCGCCCCGCACGGCTCCGGCCTCCCTGACCTCCCAGGGCGAGGTCCTGGTGACCGTAGCCAGGACCGACGCACCCCTCGACGAGGTCATGCGCACCATCGAGCAGGCGCTCAAGGAGCGTTCCTAGCCACACCGCGGTCGGGAAGGGGCGGGCGGCGGCACTGAGTGCCCTGCCCGCCCCTTCCCGTTGTGCCGCCGTTCGACTTCCGGGCCGCTACTCGACAGTAGCTCTGATCGATCATCGCTCATTTGTTACGTAAAGATTTCATCTGAGAGGACTTTCTGGCACCCAGTGCCTTGCGGGGTGACACGCCGTGCCATACGTTGGTGTTGTCCGGGCGGCCGGCGTGCAGAGACCCTTCGTACGCCGGCTGTCCCCGCAAGCCCTTCGGCGAGCGCGCCCGGACGCCTGCGTCACAGGCAACCTCCCGCGCCACAAAGCGCTGCCACAGCACCACCGAGCCGAACCGACGGCACACCCCTAACACCAGCAGCACACCGACGTAACCCTCAGCGTCTCCCCTCAAGACGCCATTCGCCGGAGGCAATACTGTGAAGGACATCCTGGACGCGATTCAGTCGGGGACCGCCACGTCCGCCGATTTCGCCGCTATGCCGCTCCCCGAGTCGTACCGCGCGGTCACCGTGCACAAGGACGAGACGGAGATGTTCGCCGGGCTCACCACCCGCGACAAGGACCCCCGCAAGTCCATACACGTCGACGACGTCCCGCTGCCCGAGCTCGGCCCGGGCGAGGCCCTGGTGGCCGTCATGGCCTCCTCGGTCAACTACAACTCGGTGTGGACCTCGATCTTCGAGCCGCTGTCGACCTTCGGCTTCCTGGAGCGCTACGGCAGGCTCTCCGAGCTCACCAAGCGCCACGACCTGCCCTACCACATCATCGGCTCCGACCTCGCCGGCGTGGTCCTGCGCACCGGCCCCGGCGTCAACGCCTGGAAGCCGGGCGACGAGGTCGTCGCACACTGCCTCTCGGTCGAACTGGAGTCCTCCGACGGGCACAACGACACGATGCTCGACCCCGAGCAGCGGATCTGGGGCTTCGAGACCAACTTCGGCGGCCTCGCGGAGATCGCGCTGGTGAAGTCGAACCAGCTCATGCCCAAGCCCGGCCACCTCAGCTGGGAGGAGGCCGCCGCACCGGGCCTGGTCAACTCCACCGCCTACCGGCAGTTGGTCTCCCGCAACGGCGCCCAGATGAAGCAGGGCGACAACGTGCTGATCTGGGGCGCGAGCGGCGGCCTCGGCTCGTACGCGACGCAGTTCGCGCTCGCGGGCGGCGCCAACCCCATCTGTGTCGTCTCCTCGCCGGCCAAGGCGGAGATCTGCCGCTCGATGGGCGCCGAGGCGATCATCGACCGCACCGCCGAGGACTACAAGTTCTGGAAGGACGAGCACACCCAGGACCCGAAGGAGTGGAAGCGCTTCGGCAAGCGCATCCGTGAACTGACCGGGGGCGAGGACGTCGACATCGTCTTCGAGCACCCGGGCCGCGAGACCTTCGGCGCCTCCGTGTATGTCACCCGCAAGGGCGGCACGATCGTCACCTGCGCCTCCACCTCGGGCTACCAGCACGAGTACGACAACCGCTACCTGTGGATGTCGCTGAAGCGGATCATCGGCTCGCACTTCGCCAACTACCGCGAGGCCTGGGAGGCCAACCGGCTCATCGCGAAGGGCAAGATCCACCCGACGCTGTCGAAGGTGTACTCGCTGGACGACACCGGCCAGGCCGCGTACGACGTGCACCGCAACCTCCACCAGGGCAAGGTCGGGGTGCTGTGCCTGGCCCCCGAGGAGGGCCTGGGCGTGCGCGACGAGGAGATGCGCGCCAAGCACATCGACGCCATCAACCGCTTCCGGAACATCTGAGAGGCGTACATGAGTGAGCGTCAGCGAAAAGAAAGGGACCGGCCGTGGCTCATGCGCACATATGCCGGTCACTCCACGGCCGAGGCGTCCAACGAGCTGTACCGGCGCAACCTTGCCAAGGGTCAGACCGGCCTCTCGGTCGCGTTCGACCTGCCGACGCAGACCGGCTACGACTCCGACCACATCCTCGCCCGCGGCGAGGTCGGCCGGGTCGGCGTGCCGATCGCGCACCTCGGTGACATGCGCCGGCTGTTCCAGGACATACCCCTGGAGCAGATGAACACCTCGATGACCATCAACGCCACGGCCATGTGGCTGCTGGCGCTCTATCAGGTCGTCGCGGAGGAGCAGGGTGCGGACATCACCAAGCTCCAGGGCACGACCCAGAACGACATCGTCAAGGAGTACCTGTCGCGGGGCACCCATGTCTTCCCGCCGGTGCCCTCGCTCCGGCTGACGACGGACATGATCGCGTACACGGTCTCCCACATCCCGAAGTGGAACCCCATCAACATCTGCAGCTACCACCTGCAGGAGGCGGGCGCCACGCCGGTGCAGGAGATCGCGTACGCGATGTCCACCGCGATCGCCGTCCTCGACGCCGTACGCGACAGCGGCCAGGTGCCGCAGGAGCGCATGGGCGATGTCGTCGGCCGGATCTCCTTCTTCGTGAACGCGGGCGTCCGCTTCATCGAGGAGATGTGCAAGATGCGGGCATTCGGTCGCATCTGGGACAAGATCACACGCGAGCGGTACGGCATCCAGGACCCCAAACACCGCCGCTTCCGCTACGGCGTCCAGGTCAACTCCCTGGGTCTGACCGAGGCGCAGCCGGAGAACAACGTCCAGCGCATCGTGCTGGAGATGCTGGCCGTGACGCTCTCCAAGGACGCACGCGCGCGTGCCGTGCAGCTGCCCGCCTGGAACGAGGCGCTGGGCCTGCCCCGGCCCTGGGACCAGCAGTGGTCGCTGCGCATCCAGCAGGTGCTGGCACACGAGAGCGATCTGCTGGAGTACGACGACATCTTCGAGGGTTCGAAGGTGGTCGAGGCCAAGGTGAGCGAGCTGGTCGAGGAGTCGCTCGCGGAGATCGAGCGGATCCAGGAGATGGGCGGCGCGATGGCCGCCGTCGAGTCGGGCTACCTCAAGTCACAGCTCGTGGCCTCGCACGCGGAGCGCCGGGCCCGTATCGAGTCCGGCGAGGAGAAGATCATCGGCGTCAACCTCTTCGAGACGACCGAGCCGAACCCGCTCACGGCCGATCTGGACACCGCGATCCAGACGGTCGACCCGGCGGTCGAGGCCCGTGTCATCGCCTCGCTTCAGCAGTGGCGCGACACCCGCTACCAGCCGCCGTTCAACCACCCGCGCCCCTGCAAGGCGCTGGAGCGGCTGAAGGAGGCGGCCAAGGGCACCGACAACCTCATGGAGGCCACCCTGGAGTGCGCCCGCGCCGGCGTCACGACCGGCGAGTGGGCCGGGGCCCTGCGTGAGGTGTTCGGAGAGTTCCGCGCGCCGACCGGCGTGTCGTCCGCTCCGGTCGCGGTGACCGCCGAGGAGGGCACGGCGCTTGCCCAGGTGCGCCACAAGGTGGACCTGACGGCCCGGGACCTCGGTGTCGGCAAGCTCCGCTTCCTGGTGGGCAAGCCGGGCCTGGACGGGCACTCCAACGGCGCCGAGCAGATCGCCGTGCGGGCCCGCGACGCCGGGTTCGAGGTGGTCTACCAGGGCATCCGGCTGACGCCCGAACAGATCGTGGACGCCGCCCTCGCGGAGGACGTGCACGCGGTCGGCCTGTCCATCCTCTCCGGTTCCCACGCGCAGCTGGTGCCGGACGTGCTGGAGCGGCTTAGGAACGCCGGTGCGGCCGACATCCCGGTGATCGCCGGCGGGATCATCCCGAACGGCGACGCCGAACAGCTCAGGGCCGCCGGAGTGGCCGCGGTCTTCACCCCGAAGGACTTCGACATCACCGGGATCATCGGCCGTATCGTCGACGAGATCCGCAAAGCGAACAAGCTCGACCCCCTGGAGGTCCCCGCATGACCGCCCATCCGCCGTCCGCCGCCACCCTTCCGGCGGGCGGCTCCGCCGCGCAGCGCTTCAACCGTCTCCGTCCGCGGCGTTCCTGCCTCGCCGTGCCCGGGAGCAACCCCCGCTTCCTGGAGAAGGCGCAGGGGCTCCCCGCCGACCAGGTCTTCCTGGACCTGGAGGACGCGTGCGCGCCGCTGGCCAAGCCCGAGGCGCGGCACACCATCGTCAAGTTCCTCAACGAGGGCGACTGGACGGGCAAGACGAGGGTCGTGCGGGTGAACGACTGGACGACCGAGTGGACGTACCGCGACGTCGTGACGGTGGTCGAGGGCGCGGGTCCGAACCTCGACTGCATCATGCTGCCGAAGGTGCAGAACGCCCAGCAGGTCGTCGCGCTCGACCTTCTGCTGACCCAGATCGAGAAGACGATGGGCTTCGAGGTCGGCCGTATCGGCATCGAGGCGCAGATCGAGAACGCGCAGGGCCTCAACAACGTCAACGAGATCGCGCAGGCCTCCCAGCGCATCGAGACGATCATCTTCGGCCCGGCCGACTTCATGGCGTCGATCAACATGAAGTCGCTGGTCGTGGGCGAGCAGCCGCCCGGCTACCCGGCGGACGCCTACCACTACATCCTGATGAAGATCCTGATGGCCGCCCGGGCCAACGACCTTCAGGCGATCGACGGCCCCTACCTGCAGATCCGTAACGTGGACGGCTTCCGCGAGGTCGCCGGCCGCGCCGCGGCCCTCGGCTTCGACGGCAAGTGGGTGCTCCACCCGGGTCAGGTGGACGCCGCCAACGAGGTGTTCTCGCCCTCCCAGGAGGACTACGACCACGCCGAGCTGATCCTGGACGCCTACGAGTACTACACGTCCGAGGCGGGCGGCAAGAAGGGCTCGGCGATGCTGGGCGACGAGATGATCGACGAGGCGAGCCGCAAGATGGCGCTGGTCATCGCGGGCAAGGGCCGCGCCGCCGGCATGCGGCGCACCAGCACGTTCGAGACCCCGGAGGCGTGAGGGCCATGCAGTTCGGACGGACCTACGAGGAGTTCGAGGTCGGGGCGACGTACAAGCACTGGCCGGGAAAGACGGTCACGGAGTACGACGACCACCTGTTCTGTCTCCTGACGATGAACCACCACCCGCTCCACATGGACACGAACTATGCGGAGAAGACGACGGACTTCGGCAAGAACGTCGTCGTCGGGAACTACGTCTACTCGCTGCTGCTCGGCATGTCCGTCCCGGACGTCTCCGGCAAGGCGATCGCCAACCTGGAGATCGAGTCGCTCAAGCACGTGGCGCCGACCTTCCACGGCGACACGATCTACGGCGAGACGACCGTGCTCGACAAGTGGCCGTCGAAGTCGAAGAACGACCGCGGCATCGTCCACGTCGAGACCAAGGGCTACAAGCAGGACGGCACGCTGGTGTGCGTGTTCCGCCGCAAGGTGATGGTCCCCACCGAGACGTACATCAAGGAGCGCGGCGGCGAGCAGCCGGGCCGCCCGGAGCTGAAGGCGCAGGAGAAGTAGAGATGAGCCGTCTCGCCCAGACCCACGGTCTCACGGACATCCAGCAGGAGATCCTCTCCACGGTCCGGGACTTCGTGGACAAGGAGATCATCCCGGTCGCGACCGAGCTGGAGCACCGCGACGAGTACCCGCAGCAGATCGTCGACGGCCTGAAGGAGCTGGGCCTGTTCGGTCTGATGATCCCCGAGGAGTACGGGGGCCTGGGCGAGTCGCTCCTCACCTACGCGCTGTGCGTGGAGGAGATCGCCCGCGGCTGGATGTCGGTCTCCGGCATCATCAACACCCACTTCATCGTGGCGTACATGCTCAAGCAGCACGGCACGCAGGAGCAGAAGGACTACTTCCTGCCGAAGATGGCCCTCGGCGAGATCCGCGGCGCCTTCTCGATGTCCGAGCCCGCGCTCGGCTCGGATGTGTCGGCGATCACGTCCAAGGCGGTCAAGGAGGGCGACGAGTACGTCCTGACCGGCCAGAAGATGTGGCTGACGAACGGCGGCACGTCCTCGCTCGTCGCCGTGCTCGTCCGGAGTGACGAAGGACACCCCGAGGGCACAGCGCCGCACAAGTCGATGACGACGTTCCTGGTCGAGAAGGAGCCCGGCTTCGGCGAGGTCCGCCCGGGCCTGACCATCCCCGGGAAGATCGACAAGATGGGCTACAAGGGTGTCGACACCACCGAGCTCATCATGGACGGGCTGCGCATTCCGGCCCATCAGGTGCTCGGCGGGGTCACAGGCCGAGGGTTTTACCAAATGATGGACGGAGTCGAGGTCGGCCGGGTGAACGTCGCGGCACGTGGCTGCGGAGTCGCGCAGCGCGCCTTCGAGCTGGGCGTCGCGTACGCGCAGCAGCGGCACACCTTCGGCAAGCCGATCGCCCAGCACCAGGCCATCCAGTTCAAGCTGGCGGAGATGGCCACGAAGGTGGAGGCGGCCCATGCGATGATGGTGAACGCCGCCCGCAAAAAGGACTCTGGCCAGCGAAACGACCTCGAGGCGGGCATGGCGAAGTACCTCGCCTCCGAGTACTGCAAGGAGGTCGTGGAGGACGCCTTCCGGATCCACGGCGGCTACGGCTTCTCCAAGGAGTACGAGATCGAGCGCCTTTACCGCGAGGCCCCGATGCTGCTGATCGGTGAGGGTACCGCCGAAATCCAGAAAATGATCATCGGTCGCCGACTGCTCGAAGAGTATCGACTCCAGGGCTAGTTGTCCGTTTTCGGGGTGTTTTCTTCGCGAAGAAGATCACACCCCGTCAACGCTCTTCGGCCGTCGACTCGGCTTCCTGGCTTGCCGAGTTGCGGCCCGCGCCCGGTACGATCGCCGGAAAGCCGCCGTCCCCCGTCGAAGCGCGGCATCACCGCTACGAAGGTCATCCATGCCCCACAGCCAAACCTCTGCACCACGCGACAGCCTTGTCAGCGTACGCCTCGCGCGCGGAGCATCGCCGTGGCTTCTCCCGACCCTTGCCACCGCAGCCCTCAGCCTGGCCCGGGCACGCCGTTCCGGCGCCGCCAAGGCCGTGGCCGTGCCCGCCACCGCACTCGCGGCGGGCATGCTGTGGTTCTTCCGCGACCCCGAGCGTGAGATCGCCCAGGGCCGGGTCATCTCGCCCGCCGACGGTGTGGTGCAGAGCATCATGCCGTGGAAGGACGGCCGCACCCGCGTCGCGATCTTCATGAGCCCGCTGAACGTCCATGTGAACCGCGCGCCGCTGTCGGGCACGGTGACCTCGGTCGAGCACATCCCGGGCGGCTTTGTTCCCGCTTTCAACAAGGAGAGCGAGAACAACGAGAGGGTAGTCTGGCATTTCGACACCGAACTCGGCGACATCGAGATGATCCAGATCGCCGGCGCGGTGGCCCGTCGCATCGTCCCCTACATCCCGCAGGGCACGAAGGTCGAGCAGGGCGACCGCATCGGTCTGATCCGCTTCGGCTCGCGTGTCGACCTCTATCTGCCCAAGGGTGTGGAGGTCGCGGTCGAGGTCGGTCAGAAGACCGTGGCTGGGGTGACTCGCCTTGACCGTGATTGATCCCGATACCAAGGCCGGCTGGGTGCCGGAGGCCGACGAGGTGGACGACGAGGAGGAGATGCCTCTCTCGCTCCGCCTCTCGATAGCGGACACCCTCACCCTCGGCAACGCCACGTGCGGGTTCATGGCGGTGTACTTCACCACCACCGGCATCCTGATCCCGCACCTCACGGGCAACGACGAGTCGACGGGCATGGCCCGGCACAGCGCCGCCACGGCCGTGATCCTCATGCTCTGTGCCGCGGTCTTCGACCTGTTCGACGGCCTGGTAGCCCGTAAGCTCCGCTCCTCGCCCATGGGCGCCGAGCTGGACAACCTCTCGGACCTGATCAGCTTCGGCCTGGCCCCGGCGTACTTCGTCCTGGTCTACGGCATGGTGGCGGACGACGCGCACCAGCGGGTGGCCGCGGTCGGGGCGATCGTGGTGCTGCTCGCGGTGGTGCTCAGGCTCGCGAGATTCTCCTGCGTGACACCGCCGAACGGCATGTTCCAGGGCATGCCCTCGCCGTTCGGCGCGCTGACGGTGGTCTCGATCGTCCTTCTGGAGCTGCCGTTCTTCGCCACCCTGCTGGCGATCCTCGGCACCGCGTGGCTGATGGTGAGCCGGGTGGAGTACCCGAAGCCGCGAGGCCGCCTCGCGGGGGCGATGCTGGCCTGGATCATCCTGTCGATGGGGCTCCTGGCGGCCTGGGCCTTCGACGCGCCCAGCGGTCAGCTGCTCCTCCAGACTGGCTGCGCGCTACAGCTCGTCATGGGCGCGGTGATCCCTCTGTTCGCGACGGCCCGGCGCGTGAACAACTTCCGCGACAACCGCCGCGAGGCGCGCGCCGCGCAGTTGCCGTAGCGGCCCCAGGCAGAGGAAGGGCCCCGAACCGATCGGTTCGGGGCCCTTCGCTTGTGCCGGGGGCTTCGTTTGCGCCGGGGGCTTCGCTTGGGACCCGACGCACAGGCCCCCGCCCCACCGCAGCCGACCGAAACCGGACGCCAGGCCGGGGAAGGCAGGGCTCAGACCAGGTGGTTCCTGGCGATTCGCTCCGCAACCCGCTCCAGGATCGGCCCGGCGTCCGCGATGCAGCGCCCCACGTCCGGCTCCACCTCCGTCAGCGGGTAGGCCCGACCGATGCCGGCCTTCTCCAGGGCCTCCTCGGGCAGGGCCAGCCGGCCGCACACCGCGACCACCTCCCTGCCCGCCGCCCGCGCGGCCGAGGCGACCCCCGCCGGTGCCTTGCCGTGCAGTGTCTGCGCGTCCAGCGACCCCTCCCCCGTGATCACCAAGGAAGCCCGCTCCAGCGCCGGGGCGAAGCCCAGGACGTCCAGCATGACCTCGATGCCGGGCCGGAACCGCGCCCCGAGGATCAGTGCCCCGTACCCGATGCCGCCCGCCGCGCCCGCACCCGCACACGCGGCCAGCTCCGCCGCCCGGGGCCCGATCGCCGCCTCCAGCACCTTGGCGTAGTGCGTGAGCGCCGCGTCCAGCGTCGCCACCTCGTCCGGCGAGGCACCCTTCTGCGGCCCGTACACGGCCGGCGCGCCCGTCCGCCCGGTCAGCGGATTGTCGACGTCACTGGCGAGCACCAGGTCGACCGAGGCCAGCCGGGCGTCCAGGCCCGACAGGTCCGCGCGAGCCAGGCCCGCCAGCCCTCCGCCGCCCGGCGGCACCGGCTCCCCCTCGGCGTCCAGCAACCGCGCCCCGAGCGCGGACAGCATCCCCGCGCCCCCGTCCGTCGTCGCGCTCCCACCAACCCCGAACACGATCGTCCGCGCCCCGGCGTCCAGCGCCGCCCGCAACAGCTCCCCGGAGCCGTACGTGGACGCGGTCAACGGCGCGAACACCCCCGTCGGCAGCCTCTGCAGCCCGCTCGCCTCCGCCATCTCGACGACCGCCGTGTCACCGCGCAGCGCGAACGCCGCGGTCACCTCGTGGCCGAGGGGACCGGCCACCCGTACCTCACGCCGCTCGAACCCGGCCGCGACCGCCGCGTCCACCGTCCCGTCGCCGCCGTCGGCCACGGGCAGCGCCTCGACCCCCAGCCCCGGCACGACGCGGCGCAGCCCCGCCGTCACCCGCTCCGCGACCTGCACGGCCGTCAGCGACCCCTTGAACTTGTCCGCGGCGATGAGCACCCGCCGCGCCGGCCTTACCGACTGGGCCGACCGCGCCTTTCGGGTGTCGTTCACTGCTGCGTCCGCCACCTGCACACCCCTTGCTCTCCGGGCCTTGCGCACGTCAAGGCAGTCGCGCCGCTGCGACCTTAACCGCACCACACCCCGGCCGTCATGCCCCGTCCGACGCCCGAACACCGCGCAGCCCCCGTGGAATCGGGTAGACGTCCCTGCATGACCCCTGTGGGCACCGATCTCCCCGACCGCATCCTCGGCGGCTGGCTGGGCCGGATCGCGGGCAACATGCTCGGCAAGCCGGTCGAGCAGGGCGACGTGTGGACCCGCGACCGTATCGAGCGCTATCTACGGCGGGCCGCGGCCCTGCCGCTCACCGACTACATGCCGGAGCCCGCCACCGAGACCGAGGCCCTCGAGCTGCGCCCCGAGTGGCGCCAGTGCGTACGCGGCCGGATCCACGGCAGCTGCCGCGACGACGACATCGACTACGCGATCCTCGGCCTCCACCTGCTGGAAAGGCACGGCTTCGGCTTCACCACCGAGCAGGTCGGCGACCTGTGGCTGCTGCGGCTGCCCTATCTCCAGACGTTCACGGCCGAGCGGGCCGCCTACCGCAATCTGGCGAACGGCCTCAAGCCCCCGCTGACGGCCACGTACGACAACCCCTACCAGGAGTGGATCGGCGCCCTGATCCGCGCCGACGTCCACGGCTGGACCTGTCCCGGCGACCCGCGCCGCGCCGCCGCGCTGGCCCGCCGGGACGCGGTGCTCTCCCACACGGGCAACGGGGTGTACGGGGCGATGTTCGCGGCCGCGCTGATCTCGGCGGCGTTCACCGCGGCCACCGTCCGGGACGCCCTGGACACGGCGCTGACGGTGATCCCCGGGAGCAGCCGGTTCGCCCGCACCGTACGCCGGGTGATCTCGCTCCACGAGATGCGGCTGACCTGGGAGGAGACCCTGGACACGGCCTTGGGTGAGACGGCCGGGCTCGGTTGGATCCACACGGTCCCGAACGTCGCGGTCCTCACCGCCGGGCTCCTGTACGGCGACGGCGACTTCACCCGGACCATCGCACTGACCGTCCGCGGGGGTCTGGACACCGACTCCAACGGCGCGACCGCGGGCTCGGTCGCGGGCGTCATGACCGGGGCGCAGGCGATCCCCGCGCACTGGACCGCCCCCCTTCAGGACACGGTCCGCAGCGCGGTTTTCGGCTTCGACGGCATCCGCATCACCGAGCTCGCGGAGCGAACGCTGCGGCTCGCAAAGGCCCCCTCGGGGGACACCGAGCGCTGAGCCCCGGTCGCGCCGGGGCGTGGAGGCCGGGCCCGGAGCTGGTTACCCTTCCTGGATGACCACTGAGGACTTCGCCACCTACATCGCGTCCCTGCCTCGCGTCCTGGCTGGTGCGGCAGCGCTCTTCCGGGACGCTGAGGGCCGCGTCCTGCTCGTCGAGCCGAACTACCGCGAGGGCTGGGCGCTGCCCGGCGGCACCGTCGAGTCGGACACCGGGGAGACCCCGCGGCAGGGCGCCCGGCGGGAGACCGCGGAGGAGATCGGGCTCGACGTCGAGCTCGGCCGGCTGCTCGCGGTGGACTGGGTGCACGGGACGGCGCGGCCCCCGCTGGTGGCGTATCTGTACGACGGCGGGGTCCTCGACGAGGAGGACTTCAAGGCGATCCGGTTGCAGGAGGAGGAACTGCTGTCCTGGCGGCTCGTGCCCCGAGAGCAGCTCACCGAGTATCTGCCGGGCGCCCTGGGCCGCCGTGTGCTGGCCGCGCTGGACGTTCTGGCGGCAGGGGCCGGGACGGTGGAGCTGGAGAACGGCCACCGCGTCGGCTGACCGGGCGGTGCCCCCCGCCGGACCGTGTCCCAGGTCGTGGCCGGATCTCTGTTTGAGGAGGCGGCAGGCAGGCACTCGGGGGGCCAGGCGCCCGGCGGACGGTGTTCGCCGGCACCCAGGCGACTTCCAGGACAGGCGAGGCCAGGGCGCACCCCGTACGCGCGGAGGACGACACCGTCCGGCGTGCCGTCGGGGTGGACGGCGACTGCGGCAAACCGTGCCGAGCCCCGCCGAGGGAGCCGGTGACCAACGCCGACCAGAGGACATCCCATGAGCACCCCGCATGAACACACACCGTCTTCCGAGGCTCGTCCCTCGGAGGAAGCCCAGGCCGCGGCGGGCGCGGCGCAGCCCCAGGACACGGCGGCCACCGAGGCGGCCCTGATCGACCTCGCGAGCGGCACCGTCCTGGTGCCGCAGGTACCGCCGGCCGAAGGCGAGACGCGTCCCGAGGGCGCCGTCGCACTGCCGCTGATCGAACAGGACGACAAACGGTTCGTCCCCGTCTTCACGTCCGAGGAGGCACTGGTGGCGGCCGGGGCCGACCCGGGCACGGCGGTCGGCGTCCCGGTCGCGGGGCTGGCCGCGAACTGGCCGCAGGACGACCTGTGGCTGGCGGTCGACCCGTCCACCGACGCGGGCATCGCCCTTCCCCCCGACGTGGTGCGGGCCCTGCCCGCCCTCAGTCAGATCGGCCGGTCAGGAGGAACCGGCGGAGGGGAAGGAGACACCGGCCGGAGCCCGACGGCGTGACCGGCGTCGCGCCCGGCGCGGAGCACGAGGACGGGCCTCGCGCAAATCTGTTCGCCCCGGCCGGACGGGCGCCCTACTCTCGGCGCATGGGCAGGCCTCTCGTAGCGATCCTCAGTGGCGCCGGCATCTCCACCGATTCCGGGATTCCCGACTACCGCGGGCCGGGCGGGCTGTGGCGGCGGGATCCGGAGGCGCAGAAGCTCGTGACGTACGAGTACTACATGGGCGATCCGGAGATCCGGCGGCGGTCCTGGCAGATGCGCCGCAAGAACCGGACCTTGAAGGCAGAGCCGAACGGCGCGCACCAGGCCGTGGCCGAGTTGGAGCGGTCCGGGGTTCCGGTGCGGGTGATCACGCAGAACGTGGACGGGCTGCACCAACTCGCCGGGATGCCCGCCCGCAAGGTACTCGAACTGCACGGCACGGCCCGTAGCGTCGTGTGCACGAGATGTCATGCGCGGGGGCCCATGGAGGACGCGCTCGCCCGCGTCGAGGCGGGCGAGGACGATCCGCCGTGCCTGGAGTGCGGCGGGATCCTCAAGTCGGCGACCGTGATGTTCGGCGAGCGGCTCGATCCCGTGGTGCTGGGCGAGGCGGTCGCCATCACCAAGGCCTCGCAGGTGTTCATCGCCGTCGGCACCAGCCTCCAGGTGCAGCCCGCCGCCGGGCTCGCCGGGCTGGCCGCCGACCACGGGGCCCGGCTGATCATCGTCAATGCCGAGCCGACACCGTACGACGACGTGGCCGACGAGGTCGTACGGGAGCCGATCGGCACCGCGCTGCCGAAGCTGCTTCAGGTGCTGCGGGAGAGTTAGAACAGCGCTGTTCCCCGCTCGAAGTCCAGGAGTCGGCGTTTGCGGTCGAGTCCGCCGCCGTAGCCGGTCAGGCTGCCGCCCGTGCCGATGACACGGTGGCAGGGGACGATGATGCCGATGGGGTTCCTGCCGTTGGCGAGGCCGACCGCGCGGGAGGCGCCCGGGTTGCCGAGGGCGGTGGCCAGTTCGCCGTACGAGCGGGTCTCGCCGTAGGGGATGCGGCGGAGCCGGTCCCACACCCCGCGCTGGAACGGCGTGCCGTGCAGGCGCAGTTCGAGGGTGAACTCCCGCAACTCGCCCTCGAAGTAGGCCTTCAGCTGTTCCATGGCCTCGCCGAAGGGGCTCGCGTCCCGTTCGCCGAAGGTCTCCTCCGGTGGGCGGTGGCGCTGGCCGGCCATGTACAGGCCGCACAGCACCCCGTCGTCGGCGACCAGAGTGAGCGGGCCGTAGGGGCTGTCGATGAGCGTGTGCTGTTTCACTGGGTGTCCTCGACTCGATGTCCTCAGACGGGAAGGAAGTTGATCGGGTGACTGTCCGTCGCCCACAGGTACTGGACCGCGTACGCCCGCCAGGGCCGCCAGGCCGCCGCGCGGGCGGTGAGCGCGGCGGGGCTGGACGGCAGTCCCAGCTCCCGTGCGGCACGGCGGATACCGAGGTCGGTCGGCAGGAACGCGTCGGGGTCGCCGAGGGCGCGCATCGCGATCACGTCCACCGTCCAGGGGCCGAAGCCCGGCAGGGCGAGGAGCCGGGCCCGGCTGTCCTCCCAGTCGCTCTCGGCGCCCAGGTGGAGTGTTCCGTCGGCGAGTTGACGCACCAGGGTGGTGAAGGTCGTCCGGCGGGTGCGCGGCATGGCCAGTGACTCGGGGTCGAGCGTCGCCAGGGCCTCGGGGGCCGGGAAGAGGTGGGTGAGGCCGCCCTCGGGATCCTCGACCGCCTCGCCGTGCGCGGTGACCAGGCGGGCCGCGTGGGTGCGGGCCGCGGCGGTGGAGACCTGCTGGCCCAGGACGGCACGGACGGCGAACTCGGCCTCGTCGACGGTTCGGGGCACCCGGCGGCCCGGCGCCTTGTCGACCAGGGGGGCCAGCACCGGGTCCGTGCGCAGCTGGTCGTCGATCGCGACCGGGTCGGCGTCCAGGTCGAGCATGCGGCGGCAGCGGCTGATGGCGACGGGCAGGTCGCGCAGATCGCTGAGGGTGAGGCGGCACGCGATGTGGTCGGGCCGTGGGGTCAGCGCCACGATGCCCTGGGCGTACGGCAGCCGGAGCGTGCGCCGGTAGGCGCCGTCGCGCCACTCCTCCACGCCCGGGACGGCGGTCGCCGCGAGGTGGCCGAAGAGGTTGTCGGGGTTGAGCGGGGCCCGGAACGGCAGCCTGAGGCTCAGGGCGCCGGGGGCGATCACCGTCTTCTTCGGGCGGCGGCCGCGCAGCTCGCTCGGGGAGAACGCGAAGACCTCGCGCACGGTGTCGTTGAAGGTACGGATGGACGAGAAGCCGGCCGCGAACGCGATGTCGGCCATCGGCAGCGCGGTCGTCTCGATGAGCAGCCGGGCGGTCTGGGCGCGCTGGGCCCGGGCGAGCGCGAGGGGCCCGGCGCCCAGCTCGGCGAGGAGCTGGCGCTCGACCTGGCGGGGGCTGTAGCCGAGGCGGGCGGCGAGGCCGGGGATCCCCTCGCGGTCGACGACACCGTCGGCGATCAGCCGCATGGCGCGGGCGACGAGGTCCGCGCGCTGGTTCCATTCGGGCGAGCCGGGGCTGGTGTCCGGGCGGCACCGCTTGCAGGCGCGGAACCCGGCCTGCTGGCAGGAGGCCGCGCTGGGGTGGAATGTCATGTTCTCCGGCTTCGGCGGTACGGCCGGGCAGCTGGGGCGGCAGTAGATCCCTGTGGTCAGGACCGCCGTGAAGAACCAGCCGTCGAAGCGAGCGTCCTTGGACTGGACCGCGCGTACACAGCGCTCCCTGTCGGTGTGCATTCCGTTCCGCATGACTTCAGCATCGGTCACGGGCGGCGTCCGGGCTGGCGGAAATCCGACATGTACATGGGTTGGCCTGCCGTTACTTGTCTCCCCGACCGCCGGTGTCCGCGCCGTCAGCCGACTGCGGCGGCGAACGCGGCGTAGGCCCCCTCGTCGAAGAGGACGAATCTGATCTCCTCGACCGCC
Source organism: Streptomyces sp. NPDC047079 (assembly GCF_040643755.1). NCBI lineage: Bacteria > Bacillati > Actinomycetota > Actinomycetes > Kitasatosporales > Streptomycetaceae > Streptomyces > Streptomyces sp. NPDC047079. Next base: position 150,461 of record NZ_JBEYUZ010000010.1, on the reverse strand, counting down.
GTGTCCGCCGCCTGGACCGTCGCCACCGCGATGCGGGCGGCGTCCTCCATCGGCCACCGGTAGACGCCGGTGGAGATGGCGGGGAACGCCAGGGTACGGGCGCCGAGTTCGTCGGCGACGCGCAGCGATTCCCGGTAGCAGGAGGCCAGTTGCTCCGAGCGGTCCTGTGTCGCGGAGTACACGGGGCCCACGGTGTGGATCACCCAGCGTGCGTCCAGTGCACCCGCCGTGGTGGCCACCGCCCGGCCCGTGGGCAGACCCTTGGCGTACCGGGAGGCGCGCAGTCCGCGGCACTCCTCGAGGATCGCCGGGCCGCCGCGCCGGTGGATCGCGCCGTCCACCCCTCCCCCGCCCAGCAGTGAGGAGTTGGCCGCGTTGACGATGGCGTCGACGCTCTGCCGGGTGATGTCGCCCTGTACCAGCGTGAGGGTGGTCATGACTGCCTCAGCCTCCGCCAGACGGCCTTCGCCGCGTTGTGGCCGGACATGCCGTGCACGCCGGGGCCCGGCGGGCTGGCCGACGAGCAGATGAACACGGCCGGGTGCGGGGTGCTGTACGGGAACAGGGACGGTCTGGGGCGCAGCAGGAGCTGGAGTCCGGAGGCCGCGCCGGAGGCGATGTCGCCGCCGACATAGTTGGCGTTGCGGGCGGCCAGTTCGGGCGGTCCCGCGGTGGCGCGGGCGAGGACGCGGTCGCGGAAACCCGGGGCGTAGCGCTCCAGTTGGCGTTCGATCGCGTCGGTGAGATCCCCGCGCCAGCCGTTGGGCACATGCCCGTACACCCAGAAGACCTGCTTGCCCGCCGGGGCGCGGCCGGGGTCGGCGATGCTGGGTTGCACGCTGATGAGGAACGGCCGGGCGGGGGCCCGGCCCTCCCGGGACGCGGCGCGCAGGGCCGTACCGATCTCCGCGCTGTCCGCGCCGATCTGCACGGTTCCGGCGACGCGCGCTTCCTCCGCGGTCCACGGGACGGGCCCGTCCAGCGCGTAGTCGATCTTGAATACGCCGGGGCCGTACCGGTACTTGTCGTAGTACCGTCCGAGGCCCGCGATACGGGCCAGGGCGGTGGGCGAGGTGTCGAAGACGTAGGCGCGGGCCGGCGGGAGGTCATCCAGGCGCTTGACCTCGTAGTCGGTGTGGACGGTGCCGCCCAGGTCCTTCAGATACGCGGCGAGCGCATCGGAGACGGACTGGGAACCGCCGCGGGCCACGGGCCAGCCGCGGGCGTGCGCGGCCAGCGCGAAGACCAGGCCGACCCCGCCGGTGGCGAAGCCGTCGAGCGGAGCGATCACATGGGCGACGAGCCCGGCGAACAGGGTCTTGGCCCGCTCGTCGCGGAAGCGGCGCATCAGCCAGGTCGAGGGCGGCAGGCCGACGAGGCCGAAGCGTGCCAGGGTGACCGGGTCGCGCGGGAGGGCGGTGAGCGGCAGGGACATGAAGTCCCGGGCCAGCGTGTCCCAGCGCCTCAGGAAGGGCGTGACCAGCCGGCGGTAGGCCCCTGCGTCACGGGGGCCGAACGAGGCGGCCGTCTCGGCCACGGACCGGGACAGCACCGCGGCCGTGCCGTCGGGAAAGGGGTGCGCCATGGGCAGGTCGGCGTGCAGCCATTCGAGGCCGTACCGCTCCAGGGGCAGCGCTCGGAACGCGGGCGAGTTGATGCCGAGGGGATGCGCGGCGGAGCACGGGTCGTGCCGGAAGCCGGGCAGCGTCAGCTCCTCGGTGCGGGCGCCGCCCCCGATGGTGTCGCGGGCCTCGAAGACGGCGACGGAGAAACCCCGGCGGGCCAGCTCCACGGCAGCCGTGAGTCCGTTGGGCCCCGCCCCCACCACGACCGCATCGAGCATCGACGGCACCTTGGGACTCCTTCGTCAGCCGACGGCCACTGGGCATCAGGATATGCCGGAGGCCCGGCGCGGCTGCGGCGCGGGGAAGATCCTCGAGTGAGGCTGCGGTTCCGTTTCCGGCGGCCGCAGGGCGCTCGTGCCCGTCGGCCGGGCGTCGTCAGGCCCCGCCGGACAGCAGCTCCACCACCCGGCGGGCCGTGGCCTCGTCCCGGGCCGCGGTGAACGGCAGGGTGTTGCCGCCGGTGACGCGGAACGGTTCGCCCGCGACCGTGAGATGGCTGCCGCCTGCCTCCTCGACCAGCAGCAGGCCCGCGGCATGGTCCCAGGCCGCTTCCCAGCAGAAGGCCGTGGCGTCCAGCAGGCCCCGGGCGATCTGCAGGTACTCCAGGCCCGCCGAGCCGCACGAACGCGGGCGGACGCCCTGTGTCTGGAGGCCGAGGAGCGCGCGCTTCTGCTCGTCCGTCGTGTAGAAGGGGTGGGAGGTGGCGACCTCCAGGTCGCGGCCGGGCGCGGGGGAGCCCGAGTGCAGGCGCCTGCCGTCGAGGAACGCGCCCCCGCCCCGTATCGCCGTGGCGAGCCGGTCCTGGGCCGGTGCGAACGTCCACGAGGCGTGCACGACGCCACCCTGGGCGAGCGCGACCAGGGTGCAGAATCCGGGGTCCCCGTGGACGAACTGCCGGGTGCCGTCGACGGGGTCGACGATCCATACGGGCGCCTCGCCGCGGATCGCCTCGTAGGTCGCCGGATTGGCGTGGACGGCCTCCTCGCCCACCACGACCGAGCCCGGCAGCAGCTTGGCGAGCGCCTCCGTCAGATGTGCCTCGGCCTTGCGGTCGGCGTCCGTGACCAGGTCATGGGGGCCGCTCTTCTCGTCGATCTCGTGAGCGGCGAGGCGGCGGAAGCGCGGCATGATCTCGGCGGCGGCCGCCGTGCGGACGGCCTCCTCCACGTCGGACGTGCGGTGGGCGAGAAACTCGTCGATGGTTTCGATGTCTCCGAACATGCCTCCATGAGAGCACGCGGCACTGACAATCCCCACCAGTCCGGTGTATGAGGCATGGAATCGGCATGAACTCGAGGCGCCCGGTCCTGCGGCCGGCGTTCCGTCCCCGCCTGGCGGGGCGTCGCCCGCCGCCCCGGGTCAGCGTCCGACCGCGTACCCCTGCATCCCGCGCGGATTCGCCGCCGCCGACACCACGCCGGTCTCCGGGTCGCGGGCGACCGCGCACAGCCGCCCTTCGGACCATGCCTCGCCGACCGTGACCTCGTGGCCGCGCCGGCGCAGCTCCTCGACGACGGCGGGGTCCATGCGGGACTCGACGGTGACGCTGCCGGGCCGCATGCCGCGCGGGTAGAAGGAGCCGGGGAAGCTGTCGTTGTGCCAGTTGGGGGCGTCGATGGCGCCCTGGAGGTCCAGGCCGCCGCGGACCGGCGGGCGCAGGGCGGCCGCGAGGAAGAAATGCAGCTGCCACTGGTCCTGCTGGTCGCCGCCGGGCGTGCCGAACGCCAGCACGGGCACGCCGCCGCGCAGCGCGATCGAGGGGGTGAGGGTGGTGCGGGGGCGGCACCCGGGCGTCAGGGAGTTGGGCAGGCCCTCGTCCAGCCAGGCCATCTGGAGCCGGGTGCCGAGCGGGAAGCCCAGTTCGGGCACGACCGGGTTCGACTGGAGCCAGCCGCCGCTGGGGGTGGCCGCGACCATGTTGCCCCAGCGGTCGACGACGTCGATGTGGCAGGTGTCGCCCCGGGTCGCCCCGTCGGCGGTGACGTCCGGTTCGCCGGGCACCGGGGACGTCGTACGTTTGGCGACCGTCGGCTCGCCGACCCCCATCGGGGCGACGCCGGGCTCGTCGGCGGCCACCACGCGCGCGTGCCCGCTCAGACGTGGCACCCGGCCCGAGGGGGATCCGGGGCGCAGCTCGTACGACGCCTTGTCGCCGATCAGGGCACGCCGCCGCGCGTTGTAGGCGTCCGAAAGCAGCTCGTCCAGGGGCACCTCGGCGGCGTCGCCGTACCAGGCCTCGCGGTCGGCCATGGCGAGCTTGCAGCCTTCGATCAGCAGATGGACGTAGTCGGCGCTCCCGTACCGGGGCAGCTCGGGCGGGAGCAGGGCGAGCTGCTGGAGGAGGACCGGTCCCTGGCTCCAGGGACCGGCCTTGCACACCGTCCAGCCGTTCCAGTCGTACGTCGCCGGTGCCTCGTAGGTCGCGGACCAGGCGGCGAGGTCGTCGGCCGTGAGGGTGCCGGTGTGACGCTCGCCGGTCACGTCCATGGTGGGCCGCCGCGCCTGCCGCACCAGGGCCTCGGCGATGAATCCGGACCGCCACACCTCACGGGCGGCTTCGATCTGTGCCACCCGGTCCCCGGCACCGGACACCTCGTGGAGCAGCCGCTTCCAGGTGGCGGCCAGCGCGGTGTTGCGCAGCGGCACACCGGGCCTGGGCGCCCGCCCGCCGGGCAGGTAGACCTCGGCCGACGAGGTCCACTCGGTTTCGAACAGCTCTCGCACGCTCTCCACGGTCTCGCCGACGCGCTCCACGGGCGCGTGCCCGTGTTCGGCGTATCCGATGGCGTACTTCAGGACGTCGGCGAGGGACTTGGTGCCGTGGTCGCGCAGCAGCATCATCCAGGCGTCGAACGCACCCGGGACGGCCGCGGCGAGCGGCCCGGTGCCGGGTACGAGCGCGAGGCCCAGAGCCCGGTAGTGGGCGGTCGTGGCTCCGGCGGGTGCCACGCCCTGCCCGCACAGCACCCGCACCTCGCCGCCCGCGGGGGCGAGGAGGATCGGGACCTCTCCGGCCGGCCCGTTCAGGTGCGGCTCCACGACATGCAGGACGAACGCCCCCGCGACGGCCGCGTCGAACGCCGTGCCTCCGTCCTCCAGCACCGCCATCGCCGACTGGGAGGCCAGCCAGTGGGTGGAGGACACCATGCCGAACGATCCTTGAAGCGTGGGTCGAGTGGTGAAGCGCATCTCTCACCTCGGTGTTCGCGCGCGTAGGCCGGTCCGGACAGTCCTCCGGATCCGCTGCGGGGAGAATCTGGGGGTCTCAGCTCGGCTCCGATCGCCCTGATCACCAGGCAGACTACCGATCGAATGCGCTCTCACTCCGGCGTCCGCCGGCCCACGGCAGCACGGCCGGCTGTCGGCCACGTGCCCCGCAGATCGGCGAGAGCCTGTCCCCCCTGACGTGCCCGCCTCACCGTTTCGCTTGCGTGGCGTCCGGATCATGAGCGGAGAAACGAAAGTGCCTTGCGTCCCGAACTCGTCGTCTCGTCCGACGGTCGGGGGGTCATCCGGCCCCCGCGGATGCGTCGGACGTCGGGCTGCCAGTCCCCTGTCGGCTGGGCTGAGGCGAAGGTGAGCTGGTGACGGAGGCCGTTCCCGTGATTCGGATCCGCCGTTGGATTCGGCCTGTGATCAAGGCGGAGAGCGCGAGCGCCGAGGACGCCGAGATGATGCCCCCCAGGACCAAGGTGGAGCGGGCGCCCAGGGAGTCCGACACCAGGCCGACCAGCGGGGCGCCGACGGGGGTGCCGCCGAGGAGGACCAGGAAGTAGACGGACATGACACGGCCCCGCAGCTGTGGGTCGGCGTGGAGCTGGGTCAGTGCGTTGGCGGTGGTGGTCAGGGTCACCGCGGCGAAACCGGTGGGGATCAGCAGAGCCATGAACGAGCCGTAGTCCGGCATCAGGCACTGCGCTGCTTCCAGTGCCCCGAAAACGATCGTGGTGGAGATCAGGCGGCGAACGGTGGGGGGCTTGTTGCAGCTTGCCCCGTAGAAAGCGCCGATGAGGCTGCCCAAGGCATATGCGGCGGAGAGGCAACCGAAGGCGGCGGCGCCCGTGTGGAAGACCGTGACGGCGACGAGCGAGAGGGTGACCTGGAAGTTGAGGCCGAAGGTGCCGACGAAGGCGATGAGACTGGTCGTCAGGAGCAGTTCGGGGGTCGAGATGATGTGGCGGAAAGCGTCGCTCAGTCGGGTACGGCCGGGTGGTCGGGGGCGGCCGGGGCCCGGCGCGTCGTCCGTACGGATGGTGACCAGGCCGTAGAGGACGGCCAGGTACGAGGCCGCGTTCACGAGGAACACCGGGCCCGTGCCGAAGGCGGCGACGGTCAGGCCGGCGAAGGCGGGACCGACGGTGCGGGCCACGTTGAACTGAGCGGAGTTCAGGCTGACCGCGGTGGCCACGCGCTCCCGGTCGACCAGTTCGGAGATGTAGGCGTTGCGGGCGGGACTGTCCACGGCGGTGGCCGTGCCGAGGGCGAAAGCCAGCACGTAGACGGACAGCAGGTTCACCGCGCCGGTGACGGTCAGCAGTCCGAACAGGAGTGACTGCACTCCCATGGCCGTCTGCGTCAGAAGCAGGATCCGTCGCTTGGGGTACCGGTCGGCGAGGATGCCTCCGGTCAGGCCGAACAGGGTCTGCGGCAGAAACTGCAGTGCGGTCACGATGCCGACCGCGCTGCCGCTGTTGCCGGTGATGTGGAGGACGAGCAGGTCCTGGGCGGCGCGCTGCATCCAGGTGCCGATGTTGGAGGTCAGCTGCCCGAGCAGGTAGCGGCGGAAGTTCCGGGCGGCGAGTGTGGCCGTCACCGGCATGCGGGAGCCCGCGCTCATGACATCTGACGGGCGTACGTGCCGGAAGTGACGGACGCCTCGGCATCGTCGAGGTGATGGAAGGTCGGGTGAGGGTGCAAGAGGAACGCGTGGTGCGAGATGTTCCAGGCATAGGCGCCGGCCATGGCGAAGGCGACTCGGTCGCCGACGCGCAGCCGCTCCACCATGACCCGGCGAGCCAGGACGTCCTTCGGCGTGCACAGCTGTCCGACCAGAGTCACCGGCTCGTCACGAGCCTCCGGCCGGTCCCAGGGCCGCGGCCAGACGTCCTCGGGAATCACCTCGAAGGGCTGGTCGTGCTGTTTGGCGGCCGGAGTGCGCAGGTGGTGGGTGCCGCCGCGCAGCACGGCGAACGCCTCCCCGCGGTTGAACTTGATGTCCAGGACCTCGGTGACGTACCAGCCGCAGTATGCGGTGACCGAGCGGCCGGGTTCGATCCGCAGCGTGAGGCGTGGGTGGCGGGTCAGGATCCGGGCCAGTCCCGCACCGAACGCGGACCAGTCGAACACCTTCTGGGGGTGTGTGTAGTCGACGCCCATTCCCCCTCCGACGTTCACCTCGGCCAGGTCGACTCCGCAGTCGTGAGCACAGCCTTCGGCCCAGGTCAGGATCTTGTCGCTCAGGGCCAGTTGGGCCTGGGCCTGGAGTCCGCTGGCCAGGTGAAGGTGCAGTCCGCGCAGACGGATGCGCGGGTCGGAGGCGATCAGCTCCCGGCAGCCGTCCAGTTGCGCGGGATCCATGCCGAAGGGGCTCGGGTGGCCGCCCATGGCGAGGGCGACATGGCCCAAGTCGATGGGCAGGTTGACGCGCAGGAGGACGTCGACGCTCCGGTCGCCCAGCAGGGTGGCGAGGAGACGCAGTTCGTGTTCGCTCTCGATGTGCAGACGCTCCACTCCGGCTTCCAGTGCCTGGCCCAGCTCTGTCTGCGTCTTGCCGGGGCCTCCGAAGGCGAGGGGCGTATCGGGGACGAGCCCGCGGACGTGGCTCAGTTCGCCGCCGGAGGCCACCTCGAATCCGTCGACGTGTGCCGCCAGGGCCCGCAGGATTCGGGGATCGGAGTTGGCCTTGACCGCGTACAGCAGCTCGACGCGTTCCGGCAGTGCGGCCCGGATCGCGTGCACGTGCTCGTGCAGGGCCGGGAGGTCGTAGACGTAAGCGGGCAGGTCGTCGTCGGTCAGTCGGCCGACGTGGTCGAGCAGCACGGGCCTCACTGGATGACCTCCCGGGGAAAGTCCGCGCCGAGCGGGCTGGGCAGGGGGACGTAGGTGGCATGCCGGTCGGCCTGGCGGGCCCAGCGCAGCAGGAGGTTGGCCTTGGCGGGCAGCGGTACGCCGGACAACAGGGCGCGCAGGCGGGGTGGTTCGGCGGCGGTGCGGGCGTAGGCGCCGAGGTGGTCGCGAACCAGGCCCCAGAGGGCGGGTTCCAGCGTCGGGTCGAGGTCGGCCAGGGCGCTGAGGACTTCGGCGGTGTGATTGACCAGGAGGCAGTACGCGACCCGGTTCCAGCCGCTTTCGGGGTCGTAGGTGAGGGGGCCCCGGACGTCCTCCGGCAGATCGGCGAGGGTGTGCCGGTGGGGTTCGGGCAGGAGCTTGGTGCCCTCCAGGTCGCGGAAGAGCATCTGGGCCGGCATGCCGTCGGGATGCACACCGACGACGACGTTCTGCAGGTGCGGTTCCAGGACGACGCCGTGTTCGAAGTAGGCGGCCAGCACCGGTGGCAGCAGCAAGCTCACGTACCTGTCCCACCAGGCCAGGACATCCCCCTCGCCACGGGCGAGCAGATGGGAGACATGGGCTGCACTGGTCGGGTACTCGTCCGCCACCGCGGCGGCGAGCAGGGGTGTCACCCCGGGGCGCAGATGGTGGCGCAGACCGGAGCGGACGATGACGCCGAGGCCCTCCAGCAGGGCGGCGTCGCCATCGGTGTCGAGGGTGCGGTAGCCGGGCTCGGCCAGGAGGGCGCATCCCGGGAAGCGGCCGGCGAGTTCCGCGAAGACGGGCTGGAGCAGATGGTTGAGGGTGACGGCGCCCGTCAGTTCGTGCCTCGCATGCTTACGGACGCAGTTGGTGAGGCGGACGTTCAGGCTGAACTTCAGGAAGGTGTCGGTGTCCGGGTGATACAGCGTGCGCACTGAAGCCGTCGGCACCAGCTCCGGTCCGCTCACCCCCGTGTCGACGACATCGCCGGCGGCCACTGCCTCCCGTAGCCGGTCGTGGTCCTGGAGCAGCCGGTACTGCCAGGGGTGCACCGGCAGTATCGCGAATCCCGGACCGGGCGCCGGGCACAGCGCGTCCATCTCCCCCAACTCGCCCTCCTGCCGCACGAGGTGGCGGCGCACGGCCAGGTGGCGCAGGCGGAAGCGCGCGCCGGCTTCCGGGCCGTACGCCAGCCAGTCCGCCGGGTCGCCGGTGCGGGACTTGGGAGTGGGATGGAAGCGGTGGCCGAACACCAGGGACTGTTCCGAGGTCACGTACGGATCCGGGTGCGGCGTGGCGCCCGCCCGTTCCTCCAGTGCCGTGCGGATCGTTTCACGACTGTCGGCGACCTGGCTCGGGAACTCCTCGTTGGCGACACCCGTGCGCAGTTCCAGTTCGTCCTGGATGTATCCGGCCAGCTCTTTCCAGCCGACCGTCACCCAGGCGTCGTTGTCGAGCCGCTGCACCGGGCCCTGGAAGCGGTGTGCTCCGATCAGCGAGACCCTGCGTAGCGGGGAACGCAGCAGGATGCCGCGGCGGGGCAGGCGTAGCAGGAGGTGGTCGTCGTCGACCGTCACCTGATGTTCGGGGGCTGACACCTCGCGGATCAGGCAGTTGAGCAGCGTGTGAGCGGTGACGGTGTCGGCTGTCGCCGCCGGCGTGCTTGCGCCGATCGTGGTGGAGTAGCTGGCAGTGCCGGTGTTCATACGGTCGCTCCAGGGGGTACGGCGGTCGGTACAGGGCATCAACGCCACGGCGCCAGGGGGTTGGGGACGGGTGTCCACTGCGCCTTGCCCGGATTCGCGGCCAGGCGCATGGCGACGGTCGCCTTCAGCGGCATCGTGTCGCCGAAGAGCGCCGCCGCGTCCTCCCGGTCCGGCAGGCCGGCGTACACCCGCCGGGCTACCTCGGCCACCGCGCCCCACAACGCGCGGGGATCGGCCGCCCGCGTCTGGCTGAGGACGTCGACCAGTTCGCTGAGGACTCCGCTGACGAGGCCGCCGAACAGCTTGGTGTGCAGTGCGCCTGCATCGTCGCCCGCGCGGGTGCCGAGCAGCGGTGGCAGCAGGAATCCGCACCGGGCCAGACGGCTCGGGCTGACCCGCACGCCGTCCAGATCCCGGTACAGCACCCGCACCGGCCGCCCGTCCCGCAGCACGACCAAGGTGTTCTGGCCGTGCGCCTCCAGCGCCACCCCCATGGACAGCAGCGTCAGCGCGGGCGGCAGGACGAGCCCGGCGACGTCCGCCAGCCAGCGCACCGGGTCACCCGACACCACGGCGGCTCCGCTCGCGTGGACGGTGGTGAGCGGAACCGCGATCTCCCCTGCGTCGAGGTAGCACTCGGTCGACTCCCGGATCATCGCGGCCAGGCTCGCGGACGGCCGGCCGTCCAGACACACCGCGCCGCCGCCCAGCTCACGCAGGACGCGCAGACTGCCGCCGTACCCGGCCTTGTCGATAACGGCCGCGACCAGGTCGGACAGCGGGGGCCCGTCGGCGACCTCGGCCGGGGAGATGGTGCGCCGGTAATTGGTGACCTGGACGTCGAGTGCCGTCTTGATGTGACAGCTCGGCAGGACGTCCAGCGGGGCGAGGGTGCGCAGCGACAGGAGCGGCCGCGCCGGGATCACCTCCTCCATGACGGCCAGGTCGGGGTGGCGAGCGAGAATGTGGTTCCGCTGCCAGGGGTGCAGCGGCAGAAGGAACGTGTCGCCGTCACGCAGCCGCCGCGGCCAGTCGCCCGCCCCCTGCCAGCGGTCGGCCGGGACACGAAGCAGCGCCAGCGGGACGACGGGGTGGTGCTCGGGAGCGTAGGCGAGTACGTCGGCGATCGACATGCCGGTACGCGTCCGGCAGCAGGGATGCTGCGGGTGACCGTCGACCACCGCCTGCTCGGCGTCCACCGAGTCCCTCGGCAGGACCTTTGCGCCGCCGTTCGCGGCCCTGGCCAGAGCCAGATTGACCACGCTGTTGTCCAGCTCGGCCGCCAGTCGCTCCGCGGCGGAGGTATTGAGGCCCAGCTGCGCCAGCAGCTCCACCGGCCCGCGGATCGGTCCCTCCGGACCCGATACGGCGAAGTCGTCGGGCACCTTGGCGAACGGCCGCGCACTCGACTCGGCCGCCGAGAGTGAGCCACCCCGCTGCAACCCGACCACCAGGGCGTCGGACTCCCGGCGACGACCGGTCACGCCAGGCAGGGGTTCTCGTGCGAAGGCACCCCACAGCCGGCCCAGCACGGTGGCGCGTGCTCCCGGCAGCGCGGTCGTGAAGGGCTCCACCAGGTCCGGTCGGGTGCGACGCAGTTCATCGATGGGCATACGGTGTCCCAGGTGCTCGCGGTGGGGGATCGTCGGGCGGTGCTCCGGTGGCAGCGGCCGTGCAACCGACGCTACGGGACACCGATCAAGCGGATTGCCAGAGCACGTACAGCGGGAATCCCGGATTCCTCCGATGAGGCGCTCTTCCGCCCCCGCTTTCACCCGATTCCGCCGAGAAGACATTTCTTTTCATGCGCCTGACCACGGATCGGTTCTCTGGCTCCACCTGGGAGGATGAATAGCGGCGTCCGGGGCCTTAACTCTCGGCTTACTCCCCGCTGTCATTGTCCTGGATCTCGTCATCGCGCCGAGCTTCAGCGGCTACGCCGACCGTGGAGAATCACCGGCTCGGGGGAGTTTTCGGCGTTTGCGCCACACCTTCCGTGCGAGGTCTGTGAGCCTTTCGGCATGCGTGTCTTGCTGATCGAGGACGACGACCGGGTGGCCGGACCGTTGATGGAGGGGCTGCGCCGTTTCGGGTTCACCGTGGAACACGCCGGAAACGGGGCCGACGGCCTCGCCGCGCCGGAGGCGGCGATAGTGCTGCTGGACCTGGGACTGCCCGACATGGACGGCATCGACGTATGCCGGGCACTCCGCTCCCGCTCGTCCGTGCCGATCATCATGATCACTGCCAGAGACGACGAGGTGGACCGGGTGCTCGGTCTCGAACTCGGTGCGGACGACTACGTCTCCAAGCCCTTCGGCGTGCGGGAGCTCGTCGCCCGGATCCGTGCCGTCACCCGCCGCGCCCGCCCCGCAGTGCTGGACACCCACCGTTTGGAACCGGCGTCCTCAGAGGACCTGGCACAACAACCCGGACCGTCCCACATCCAGCGGATCGGCCCGCTGACCATCGACGGCCGCACCCGGCAGGTACACCTGCACCAGGCGCCCATCACTCTCGCGCCCAAGGAGTTCGACCTGCTCGTCTGCCTCGCCGAAGACCCCGGGGCCGTGTGCTCCCGCCAGCAGATTCTCGACACAGCCTGGGAACCGAACTTCTTCGGCCCCACCAAGACCCTGGACGTCCACATCGCCGCGCTGCGCCGCAAACTCGGTGACTCCTCCTGGATCGAGAACATCCGGGGAATCGGCTTCCGCCTGGTCCCCCCGGCACCCGTCGACACCACGTCCGCGGCAGACTCGGCGCGCGGCGGAGCACTCCGGTGACGCGTCGCATCCTGCTCAGCCATCTGAGCCTCATACTGTTCGTCCTGCTGGCACTCGAAGTGCCGTTCGGCGTCTTCTACGCCCACAGTGAGCTGTCCCGCTTCTCCCATACGGCGCAGCAGGGGGCGATGACGCTCGCCGAGGTCTGCGAGGACAAGATGGAGCACGGCCTGACCGCCGACCTGCCCGAACTGGCCCGCGGTTACGGGCAGCGCACCGGCAGCGGCGTGCTCGTCGCCGACCGCAAGGGCTCTGTCCTCATCGACACCGTGGCCCGCGACCTGGTCGGCGAGGATCTGTCCGCCGAGCCGGACATCTCCTCCGCACTTCGCGGCCGGCCCGCCGTCAGCACCCGCAGCGACCCGTCCACCACCGGTGAGGTCCTCGTCGTCACCGTGCCCGGTGGCTCCAACACCACCGTCGCCTGTGTGGTGCGAACGGTGTATGCGCTGGATCCGCTCAGGGCAAAGGTCCATACCGCCTGGCTGGTCCTCGCCGCCGTCGGGCTCGGGGTCCTGGCCGCCGTCTCCCTGATCGGCTTCGCGCTCGCCCGCTCGATCACCCGTCCCGTCCAGGCCCTGGAGCGCGCCACGGCACAACTCGCCGCAGGCCGGATCACCGATCCACCGGCCACCGATCGCGGGCCGCCGGAACTACGCCGGCTCACCGCGTCGTTCACGAGAACCGCGACCCGGCTCCAGCATCTGCTCCAGGCTCAGCAGGCGTTCGCCTCCGAGGCGTCCCACCAGCTGAAGACCCCTCTGACCGCACTGCGCCTGCGCTTGGAGAACTTCGAGCCGCACCTGGCTCCCTGCGCCCAGGACAGCCTCGACAAAGCACTCGGGGAGCTGGAGCGGCTCAGCCGCATGGTGCAGGGGTTGCTCGCGCTCGCTCGGCTGGAGAACTCCGCGATCAGGCCGGAGGCAGTCGATCTGGGCGCCGTCGTCGCAGATCGCGCGGCCATCTGGGCGGCCTTCGCCGACGAACAGCACGTCGGCATCGTCATCTCCGGAGCTACAGCCGTCAGGGTGTGGGCGGTGCCGGGCGCGCTGGAGCAGATCATCGACAACCTGCTCTCCAACGCACTGCGCGTGTCTCCGCCGGGAACCGCCATCACCCTGGCAACCGTCACCGCCCCGAGGGAAGGCGGTCGCAACCCGCCCGTGGCCGAGCTGCATGTGATCGACCAAGGACCCGGCATGTCCCAGGCCGAACGGCACAGAGCCTTCGACCGGTTCTGGCGGGCCCTTGATGCTGACCACGACGGTACGGGCCTCGGACTGCCGATGGTCCAGCAACTCACCCGCGCCAGCGGTGGTGAGGTCGCCCTGGAGCCGGCCCCCGGCGGCGGGCTCGACGCCGTCGTCCGACTCCGGTGTGCCGCGAGCCCGGATTCCCAGGCTTCACCGGCTCGGGCCTGGGCCGCGTGCGCTGGGTTGTCGAGTCAGCCATCGTCTGGCTCCACGGTCCCCGCCGCTTACGGACCCGCTGGGGAGCACCCAGCATGCTGAAAAGGCCCCCTCCAGCCGTTCCGTGTGCCGAGTGCGGCTCAGCCTGTTGACTGCCCCGGCGCAGGGGATGCGTCGAGGCAGTCCGTCATCGTGGTTGGTCAGCCAAGTGAGGTGAGGAGGGTGTTGAGTGCCTTGAGCTCGGTGGCCTTGTCAGGGTTCGGGGCGCGTAGTGCCTTCAGGACGTGGTCGATTTCGCCGTCGAGGAAGTTCCAGGACTGCTCGCTCTTGGGCTCAAGGGTGGGCTGGTCGTCGTCCCAAGCGGTCTCGAGGTCGGTCACTCGGGTGGTAGCGGCTTGCTGGTTGCCCGACTTGAGCCTTGCCAGGGTGTCAGCTGTGATCGTGCGGAACTTCGCGATCTCGGCCGGAGGGAACGGTGACGTCGCCTGCTTCGGGGTGAGATGGACGGTCACAGGTGCGGGGGTGTCAGACTCGCTGGCCGCGGCCGCGTGGGGCTGCTGGTGCGCCCAGACGAGAAGCGCCGCGGTTGCGACCGCCACGACGGCGTAGTAACCGAGCATGATCCGCTCACGCGCCGGGTTGAGCGCTCGCCGGGTATCGGTGAGGTCGTTGGTCTCGATGACGTCGCTGCGGCTCAGCGTGAGGTACACGACCGTGGCAAGGATCGCGGCCAGGAAGATCACGCTGGTCACCGCGGTGCCGAGGCCCAGGCCGCCGTCGCCGCTGGGCGAGCCGAGCCAGTCGCCGAGGTTGGCGCCGAGCGGGCGAGTGAGGATGTAGGCCAGCCAGAAGGAGAGCACCGCGTTGGCGCCGAGGCGCCATGCGAGGACGATCGCGACGATCAACCCGAGAGGCAGGAGCACGGAGACGCCCGGGGTCCAGCCGGTCAGGTCCAGGGTCCAGTCGCCGGTCGCGGTGCCGAGGGCGAAAGTGACCAGGACCGCGAGCCAGTAGAAGAGTTCACGGGGACGGGTGATGATGGTGTGGACCGAAAGGGTCCGCTCGCGGGCGTACCAGACCCCGAAGACAACGGCGAGGACGCCGGCGAACACGCTGCTGCTCAGCGCGAGGGGAACGCCTTGGTTGTCGGTGAGGATGTCGGTGTAGAGGGTGCCGGTCACGCTCACCACCACGACGGTGAGCCAGTATACGAACGGGATGTAGCGCTTGCTGCTGAGTTGCCAGCCCAAGACGCCTGCCAGCACGACGGTGAAGATCAATGCGGTGTTGATCAGGCCAACGCCGAGGTTCATGTTGATCCAGTCGGCGAAGCTTTCGCCGACCGTGGTGCACAAGATCTTGATGATCCAAAACCAGATCGTGACCTCGGGGACCTTGTTCAGCATCTGCTTGGCGGGCGTCCGAAGACTCCCGGGCGTCGTCGCGGTTGTCATGTAAACCTCACATAGAACGGGCGGCAGCGCGGAGGGGCGCCCCTCACGTCTGCGGAACGGTAACTGTCTACAAACGAGTAGACAAGCACAGCCTCGGATTCGCAGGGCCGCGGGATGACTTCGATGGCTCGTCAAGCCCGTTCGGGCCGCGCCGCAGGGGCGTTTGCGCGACGCGGTTCACGCTCTCGGAATGGCCTCCGCTTGTTCTTTCCTGGGCCTGCGCGAGGACTTTCTGTATACCTGCTATGCCCCTGGGGAGGCACACCTTGTCGGACGGAATTCGGCTTCTCAGTTCAGACCGCGCTCCTGCGGGCCGACCGGAAAGGCTCCTAATTCCTTGGCCAGCCCAAGGAATTCATGGAGCCAATTCGAGCCCTGCCCGATGGAGTTGGCCGGAATCATGGGAACTTCGTCCCGAAATTCAACCTGCACAGTGCGTGAATTCGCGTCGCCGGATCCCCCGTGCAGCCTCCCCTCCTGGCCACTCAGAGGCTCTCCTGCCACTCCCCCATCCAGTGCCGGAGATGCGGTGTGAGCCCGCCTCGGCCAGTTGTTCGCCGGCTCGCTGCTGGTCTCCTCGCTGGGTGCCCGCCTCTGGAACCACCGGACTCCCACAGGTTTCATGGGTCATACTGCCCGACTGTGCCAGCGGGAACCTGAACACATCCTGACTACCTACCGCGTATCACTCGCTCCACTCGTGCAGCACCGCCCTGCGCGATGAGTCCCCCGCCTCCTACGCCCGTCCCGCCATCATCCGGAACCTGGCCGCACAGCTGCGGGCCAAGCTCGGCACCGCTACCACCGTCACCGACCTCACCCAGACCCGTGGCACCGTCGGTACCAGCCTGACCTCGGTCGACCTGGCCGGCCTCACCCGCGTTGAGCTGGCCTTCGCCGTCCTGCCGGCCGCCGGCGCCGGCGGACTCGTCCTGCGGTTACGCCTGGACACGGGCCACCTCACGCGGGAGTGCTGAGACCGTGCCGCCTGTGGACTGGGCCGGGGCCGCTCCCGGTCGGGTCCGGGGCGTATGCACGACGGCCTGGGATGAGCCGCGTGCGGGCGTACCCCTCAGACAGGGGCCGGCAGGCCGAGGTTCGGTGTGGGCAGGCCGAGGCGGGAGAGCGTCCCGTGCAGCCATGTCGCCGCGACGGCGGCGACGGCGACCGCGGGCGACGGCGGCGCCGGCTCCTGGGGTTCACCGGGCCCCCGCGCCGGGGAGGGCAGCGGGCCCATGCGGGCCATACGGCGGGCGAGGGGCTCCAGCCGTGAGTGGAGGAGCGTGGCCGTGGTGATGGCCGCCAGGGCGATGCCCCAGCCGACGGGCCCCAGCGGGGTCGACCCGAAGAAATGGCTGATGCCCGGCGTCTGGATGATGCCGAGGAGCACCGCGGCAGAGCCGATGGTGGCGGCGAGCACCTGACGGTCCGCACCGCCGCTGGTGAGGGTCTGGGCGAGCTGGGTGCCGACCACCGCGGCCAGCGCCACCGTTCCGGCGCGGCGTTGCGTACCGATGAAGCGGGCCGCCGTCCAGGCAAGGCCCGAACCGAGGGCGGTCGTGAGCCCGCGTTGCAGCATCTCCTGGGTGAGCGCGGTGCCCAGCGACTGGTGGGGGCCTTCCTGAAGCAGTTGCTCCCCGGTGCTCTCGGCCGGGGTGCGAACCGCGATGGCCAGGGCGGGGGCCAGGTCGGTGAGCAGGTTGACCAGCATGATCTGACGGGCGCTCAGCGGCGAGCTGCCGGACAGGGTGGAGGCGAGCACACTGAAGGTGACCTCGCCGAGGTTGCCGCCCATCAGGATGGCCAGCGCGGTCCTGACCGAGGTCCACATCGCCCGGCCCTCGGTCAGGGCGGTGACGATCGTCTCCAGGCGGTCGTCACCGATGACCAGATCGGCGGCGGCCGTGGCCGCGGGGGTGCCCCGCCGCCCCAGCGCGATGCCGACGTCGGCGAGACGGATGGCGGGGGCGTCGTTGGCCCCGTCGCCGGTCATCGCCACGACCCGGCCAAGACGCTGGAACGCCTCGACGATACGGACCTTGTGGCGCGGGGTGCACCGGGCGATCACATCCACCGTCGGCAGCAGCGCGTCGAGCGCGTCGTCGTCCAGTTGGTCCAGCTCCGGTCCCGTGCACACGGTCTGGTTCGGGTCGCCGGTGACGGTGGCGGCGATGGCCTCGGCGGTGGCGGCGTGGTCCCCGGTGAGCAGGACCGTGTGCACCCCGGCCGCCCGCAGCCGGGCGGTGGCCGGGGCCGCCCCGGGACGCACCGGGTCGGCCAGGACGACGAATCCGACGAAGACCAGATCGCATACCGCGTCGTCGGTGAGCTCCTCGGTCGGCCCCATGGTGCGTTCGGCCACGGCGAGGACGCGGCGGCCGGCTCCGGCCAGCTCCTCGGTGGCCTCGGTGAGCGCCTTGCGCCCGGCGTCGTCGAGTGCGGTCTCCACTCCGTTCAGGCGTCTGCGCCGGCAGCGGGACAGCACGACCTCGGGGGCGCCCTTGACGCTGAGCAGGGTGACGTCGGCGGTGCGGCCCGTGCTGGCGTGGTAGGCGCGGGACGGGTCGAAGGGCAGGGTGCCGGTGCGCCGCCAGCGGGGCGCGCCGTCACCGACCGACACCCGGACCCGGCGGGCCCCCGCGTCCACCGCCCGGTCGGTCTGATGGGCCATCGGCTCCGACTGGCGGGCGGCGGGGGTGGCGCGGAGCGCGGCGGCCAGGAGCCTGCGGTGCTGTGGGCCGAGCCGGTCGACGGGGAGCGTGCGTTCGCCGTCGCTGACGGCGGCGAGTTGCAGATTGCCCTCGGTGAGGGTGCCGGTTTTGTCGAAGCACAGCACGTCGGCTCGGCCGAGCGCTTCGATGGTGCGCGGGTTGCGCAGGAGCGCGCCGTGTTCGGCCAGGCGGCGCGCGGAGGCCAGCTGGGCCGCGTTGACGAGGAACGGCAACCCCTCGGGGACCGAGGCGACCGCCAGGTTGACCGCCGAGGCCAGGCTCTCGGCGAACGGGCGCCCGTGCAGCAGACCGGCCCCGACGACCGCCGCCGCGGAGACCGTCGCCAGGGGGAGGCTGGCTTTGGTGAGGGACGACAGCCGAGCCTCGACGCCGGTCACCGGTGCCGCCTCCCGGGCGGTGGCCATGGTGCGCCCGACCTCGGTGGCCGCGCCGGTGGCCACGACCACGGCGACCGCCTCACCGGCGGAGACGGTCGTGCCCTCGTAGAGCATCGAGTGACGCTCGGTGAGGTGTGCGGCGACCACGGGAGCCGGGTCTTTGGCCACGGGCAGGGACTCGCCCGTCAGCGACGACTCGTCGACCTCCAGTCCGTGAGCCTCCAACAGGCGGCAGTCGGCGGGCACCACGTCCTCCGCACGGAGCAGTACGACGTCTCCCGGCACCAGGTCCTCCGCGCTGACCAGCCGTTCGGTGCCCCCGCGCCGCACCCGTGCGCCCACGGCGGAGCGGGCGGTCAGCTCCGCGAGGGCCCGTTCGGTCCGCACCCGCTGAACGCCGCCCACCAGCGCCGACGTTACGGTGATCAAGGCGACGAGCACGGCGTCCGCCCTGGAACCCACGGATGCGGCCAGGGCCGCCCCGCCGGCCAGCACGGGTGTCAGCGGGTTGGCGAGTTCCTCGACGAATGCCGACGGCAAGGTGGTCCCCGGCGTCACGCCCGTGCGAGACGGGCCCTTGGCCCGGGCGTCGGCCTCCTCCGCGGACAGCCCGTCGCCGCTCGTGCGCAGCCGCTCCAGTACCTGAGAGGGCGGCATCAGGTGCCAGGGCACGGTCTCCACGGAGGGGGTGACCGGGCGCGAGCACAGCTGCCGTGCGCGCCAGGCCCCCAGCGCGAAGGCGATGCCCCCGGCCGTGTTGCACGCGGCCTGTCCGCGCGAGCACGCCTGCGGGGCCGGTGCCCGCATGACCGCGACCGCGCCGATGCCGCTGCCGCTCGCGGCCAGCACCGCGCTGTCCCGGTCGACCTGACGGGCCACACCGACTCCGGTGAGGATCAGCGCGACCGAGTCCAGATCGGTGCCGACCAGCAGGTGCGCGCCCCAGGCCGGTGGCTCTCCCTCACGGTGCACTCCGAGGCCGCAGTCGGACGCGCCCAGCGCGCGGCGGTTGCCCGAGACCAGCAGCACCACCGCGCCCTCGGCCTGCAATCCGCGCACGGACGCGACCAGTCGGCTCCCCGTCGGCACCATCGCGTCGACGAATCCGAGCTCCGGGTACGGCTGGTCGCCGGCGAGGACCACGCGGATCCCGGAGCGGCGGGCCGCGGCAGCCAGGGCCTGCGCGCCGGGCAGCGTTTGCGTCACCACTCCCGCCACGGCCACCAGATCGCGCCCGCAGGCCAGGCCCAGCACCTGTTCGCTGCCTCGGCTCCGCAGCCGGTCCGCGACTCGGCGCCCGGCGCGGTCCGTCGGATCCAGGTCCTCCAGGGGACCGAGCGCCCAGCCGTGGTCGTCACGGTGGATCCGCGCGAGTGCGGACGGGTCGAACAGGGCGAACAGCCGCTCGGACACCTGCGTGGGATCGGCGCCGCCGAGCACCTCCATGTCGGTCAGTTCATGGCGGCCGCTGCGCAGCGCGTCCACATCCAGGAGCACGGTGTCCACCTGGCCCAGACGGCGCAGCGCTCCGCGGTCCATGGCCACGACGCCCCGCAGCGCGAGGAACCGGCCCAGACTGGTGGCGAAACCCTCCCGGCCCGCCTCCGGCGCCTTCGGCATACTGGCCAGCGCCACCGCGAGCCCGCGCCTCGGCCCCACGCCGGGCATCGTCAGCGCGCCGACGGCCGCACCCGCCCCCATGGCCCGCGCGGCGTAACGTTCCGTCACATCCTGGTGTTGCTGGGGCCGTTGGGTGAAGGCCGGCTCGGCCCGCGCGTCCTCCGGTCCCCGTACCAACCGCGGTTCGGCCTCCGCCCACGCCTGCTGGGCCGCGTTCGCCTCCCGCCACTGCGCCAGTCGCTGCGCGGCGTCCAGGACGAGCCCGCCGCCGCGGGTGGCCAGGCCCTGGACGATCGCGTTGAGCACCGGAACCGCTGCTTCGGGACTCTCCCGGTGGCCGAGGACCGACGCCACCGCTCGGCGCAGGAGAGGATGGCACTGCACGGCCGTGGCCAGCGCCCCCACTTCGGCGGGCAACGGGGTCCATGGCGACAGGCGGGTGGCCAGCGTGAGCAGCAGCCCCGCGATGTCCGCCGCCAGGACCGGAAGCGTCGGCCGGGCGCGGGGCCCCTCACACGGATGGTGCGGCTCGGGGCACCATCCGTCGGACCCGCCCGCATCCGCGGTGGCGGCTGCGCCGTGGGCCTCCGCGTGGGCGATGATCCGGAGCAGTTCCTGACGGGGTGGCGGCGGCGAGGCCAGCTCCACGACGACCCGCTCCGTGGGGGCGTTGACCCGTGCCCACAGCACGCCCGGATGTTCCTCGAGTGCGAGCTCCACGATCCGGCCCACCCGCATGCCGCCCGGACCTCGCACCCCCCGTACGTCGATGTGACAGCGCCCCGGGCGGGACCACACGTCCCGCTTGCCGGCCCCGAGCAGCAGGGAGGCCCTGTCCACCGCCTCACGCACTCCGGCGGCCAGCCCGCCCGTCAGGCTCTGGAGCAGCGGCGCGGGCAGCGGCAGGGGTACCCCGGACAACAACGACATCCGCGTGCCACCTCCGCACCAGGCCGGTCCCCTCGTATCTCACGATCAGCTTGGACCACCTCGGCCCCCTCCGCCCGGCGTGCTGGTCCGATCGGCTTCCCGGCTCGCAGGCCCCTGTGCCGACAGGTAACTTGTGCCTCGCTGGGGGGCGACGTTCCGGATCCCACGAACGGATGTGAGCCGTGACCACGCCGAGGTTCGCCGAAAAGCGCCCGCACTCAAGCCCGCCCAAGCCGTCTCCCCCCGCCTCACAGGCTCCGAGGACGCCGGACACCAAGGAGTCGTCGGAGGGGAAGAGGCCGCCCGAGAGGAAGGAGTCGTCGGAGGCGAAGAGGCCGCCCGTGACGAAGGAGCCGTCAGGCATGACGAGAACGCCGAAGGCGAAGAAGCCCGCGAAGGTGAAGAAACCCGCGGAGGCGAAGAAGCCGCCGCTGCCCGAGGCCGGACAGGCCGCGAAGTCCTCGAAGCGGAATCCCACCGCCGCGTCCGGCGAGCACACGATCACCCTCACTCTCCCGGGGCTCGGGGAAGCAGCCACCTGGGCGGTCAGCGTCGCCGCGGGTCCCGTTGCCACCGCCCGCCGCGCGCTGACCGCCCGGCACGGCCTGCCCCTGTACGCAGGCCTCGGTGCGCTGGCGGCCGTTGGCGCTCTCGAGTGGCCGTTGGCGGTGGGCGTCGGCATCGGCTATGCCGTGCTGCGGTCCAAAGGCCTGCTGCCCAGGCGGTCGGCAACCTCGAAGTGAGACGGCCGACGCCCCTCGTCGGCCGTCTCGGGCTAACTCTTCGAAGCCGCGTCACCTACCAGCCGACGGCCACCAGCAGCCACTGGGGATCGCCGTGGGAGATGAAGGAGGACTGGCCCGCGACATCGTCGTAGGGGAAGCCGTAGGCAAGGTGGTTGATGGCGTTGTCGTGCCAGAACTTGGCGTAGTAGTTCGCCGGGGCCGCCTTGTAGTACTGGCTCGGGTCGGACTGCTGAGGGGCCGGCAGGGTGGCCACGTGCCGGTTCAGCGCCGCGCACATATCGGGGTTGCCGGCGAGGGAGGACGCGCAGCCGAAGATGTCGGAGGTGGCCGCGTTGACGCCGACCGACTGGGCGTAGGAGGTGAAGTAGTCGGCGTTCGAACCGCCCGCGCGGAAGCTGGGGTCGCTGCCGGGGGCGATGATGCGGTAGGGGGCCTGCGTCTGGGCGAGCACCTTGAACTGGGCCGGCACGGCGTCGGAGAAGCGCTGGAAGGTGGTCGCGCGGTCCTCGGCGAAGGTCTGCCGGTTCTCGCCGACCTCCACGTCGTAGCCGTCCTTGGTGTGCAGCCGCATGGCGAGTTTCAGGCCGAAGGCGTCGACGCGAGTGGTGTTGCCGTTGAAGACGTTGTTGCCGACGGTGAACTCGATGAAGTCGTAGTAGGGGCTGTTGGGCGAGCCGAGATAGAAGTACATGCGGCCCGCGGAGTTCGCCGGCATGTCCAGGTAGGGCTGTTCGGCGATGGAGTGCACCTGGCCGTTGAAGCTCCAGTACACCTGGCTGTCGGGATACTTCCCGTTGGTGCGGTTGAGGATCTTCACCTCGACGGCGTTCCGTGCGGGCGGGATGTCGCTGGTGCTGCCCCAGAAGGCGTCCGGGGGTGGGGTGCCGCCGCCGGGCCCGTAGACCTCGAACTCCCACAGCGAGTAGCCGTAGGGAGTCGCTCTGGCGGTTCCGCTGATCCGCACGTAGCGGCCGCTGCCGGTGACGTTCAGATTCTGGGTGCCCCCGGTGGACGTGGTGGTGGAGTAGATCGTCGTCCAGTTCTGCGCGTTGCCGGATACCTGGATCTGGTAGGCGGTGGCGTAGGCGGCTTCCCAGCGCAGGGTGACGCGGCTGAGCTGCTGGACGGAACCGAGGTCCACCTGGAGCCATTGGGGATCGGCGAAGGCCGAGGACCAGCGGGTGCCGGGGTCGCCGTCGACCGCCGCGGTCGCGGGGAACGCCCCGCTCTCCGTCGAGGACGCGGTGGCGGGCCGCCCGCGGGACAGCAGGAGGTCATCGGCCCGCGCGGGTGCTGTCGCCACGGCGAAGAAGCACGTCGCGAGCAGGCCGAGGATCAGGCATAGAGCCGTTCGGGAACGCAGGGCGCCGGTCGGTGGTCTCCGTCTCGGCGCGCAGGGGGTAGTCCGCATAAGGGTCTCCGAAGCCGTGGGCTTGTGGGGGAAGGAGGACAGCAGTACCTGAGAGCGCTCTCGAGGGTTGTACTGCCGCCACCTCCCGGCGTCAACAACTGAACGCGAAACAGGCGCAGTTCCAGCGTGCGCGCCACTACGGCGCGTGAACCTGTCGCGTTCGGCGCCCGGAAACCCCTGTTTCGTTCACCTCTTGGCGCGCAGGGCAGGCTCTCAGCCGTCCGAGCCGCCGGCCTGAGCCGCACCCCCCGGTGATCGCGGACCGCGCGTACCCCTCCGGCACGGGCCGCCGCGACCTGCGGGACCGGCACGTCCGCCCGAAGACGACATCGGGCTGCTGGACGCGTCGGACACCCTCGACTACCGGGGCGGCGACCAGGCCCTGGACGAGGGGTACTCTCCCCCGGAGCGGCCCTGGGGCGTGGAGCACACCGGCGTCACCGCCTCGGAACGGAAGCGCGGGGAGAGCCTGGACGAGCGCCTCGCCGAGGAGGTACCGGACATCGGTGTCCCGGAGGGCGACGGTGTCGGGGACGCCTGGGACACGGACGGCGAGCTGATCGACGACGAGGTCGGCGACGAGCGCGCCGGACGCCTTGTGGCGCTCGACGAGGGCAGCCACGCCGTCACCGAGTCCGACCTTTTCGCCTCCGATGTCGGGCTTGATGGCGCCGGTGCGTCGGCCGAGGAGGCGGCGATGCACCTGATCCCCGGCGACTCCGACACCTACTGACGGGCGCGGCGGGCTTCGGCCGGGACCGCCGCCGTTCGCTCGGCGCGGGGCCGGTCAGGGTGACGGTTCGGGTGCGGGTGGCGGTGACGGCGGGCTCGAAAGTCGCACCGGCCGTCACCGGAGCCCCCCGCCATCCGGCCGGCCGGCACCCGAGGCAGCCCGGGTGACCCTGGCGCGCGGCGCGGCCCCGCACCGTCGGATTCCACTCGCCGGCCGCGGGCCGGGACCGTGCGGTCCGCTCAGGTGTCCGGAGGAGTCGTGTAAGACCTGCCGCCTGACCCTTTTGCCCCGCTGACCCTTTTGCCCCGCACTGCCCGAGTGAGTGACCATGGTGGGGGTACTCGGCGTGCGCAAGGAGCACACCGATCGACCGGGAGAGCGAGGCGGACGGCATGCGGGACAGGCGGTACGGCGGCTCCGAACCCGGGCCGGCACAGACGCCCGGCGTGGAGCCGGGCGGGGTACCGCCGGGCGAGACACCGCCCGGCGAGGGCAGCACCTCGGGTGCCACCCCGA
Source organism: Streptomyces sp. NPDC047079 (assembly GCF_040643755.1). Classification (NCBI taxonomy): domain Bacteria; kingdom Bacillati; phylum Actinomycetota; class Actinomycetes; order Kitasatosporales; family Streptomycetaceae; genus Streptomyces; species Streptomyces sp. NPDC047079. The sequence continues at coordinate 126,383 of NZ_JBEYUZ010000010.1, read as the reverse complement.
ACGTGGTCTACGACCGGACGCGCGGCTGGGCCAAGGGCCCGCTGATCGCGATCATGTTTCTGACGGTGCTGGTGGCCGGGTTCTTTCTGGCGTACGCGTTGGCACTGATCTTCCAATAGTCCGACGCGCGCGTCCGATGCGCGGCGCGCGGAACCGTGGAGGACGGCCGGTCCGGCCGTCCTCCCCCGCGCCCGGGATCGACGCGGAGGCGAGAACATATCGGGCACACCGTGGCGAGCGGAGAGAAACTCACACACCGTCAACCCGGAGCGCTGTCACCGGACGAGCACGGAGCGAGTTCGCCCTTCCGCCTCACAGGGAGTCATGTGAGACTGGCGTCCCGTCCGCAGTGCGGACTCGCTCCGCACCGTCCCCCACGAGAAGTGCGCCGTGCTTTCGCTGCCTCTGCCGCTCGCCCTTACCGCACGTCTGCTTCCGGTCGCCGTGCTCGCCTCGGCGGGCTGGGCCCTGTCGTCCGGGCCGCTCGCCGCGGCCCCGGCCACCGGCAGCAAGCCGGTGGAGGGAAGCCAGAAGACCCAGGACGCACAGAACGGCGCCTCCGGGTCCGCGTCCCCCGCGGCACCGGCGGCCACGGCCAAGGCGTACGCCAACGCGCCCGCGCCGTGTGCCGCCCTGCCCAAGACGACGATCACGTCGCTCGTCCCCGGCGCCAAGACCGCCGGCAAGGAGATCCCGTCGACGGACTCCTCCATCCGGCGCACCTGCTCCTGGAACGCGCTCAAGGGCTTCGACTACCGATGGCTCGATGTGACCTTCGAGGTGATGGAGTCGGAGGCGGCGGCGCAGAAGACCTACACAAAGCGCACCGCGGAGAAGAGCGGCGGAGGCACGGTTCCCGGTCTGGGCGACGCCGGCTACTCGGTGGTGAACCTGAGCACGGAGGACAAGCAGCAGACCCGTGAGGGTGTGGTGCTGATCCGCTCGTCCAACGCGCTGGTCTCCGTCACGTACAACGGCAGCGACTTCGAGACGAAGAAGGCGCCCGGGACCGACGAGATCAACAAGGGTGCCATCAAGGCGGCCCGGGACGCGGTGACCGCGCTGGAGGGCGGCCGGAAGCAGAGCTGACCGTCCTCCGCGCGCGGTCGGGCCGTCAGTCGGCCGCCCCCTCGCGGCGCCGGGCCGGCATCAGCGCCAGGTACACCACCATGGCGGCGCCGAGGCCCACCGCCCAGCCGTAGTCGGCGAGGGGCGCCAGGGCCGGAATCGGGCGGCCGTCGATCAGCGGATGGAAGTCCGCGCCGCCGATCGCCAGCACCCCGCCGACCGCGAAGGCCAGGACGGCCCGCCAGTTCCAGCCCCTCTCGTACCAGTACCGGCCCCCGCCCGAGCGGTAGAGGTCGGCGAGGTCGAGACGGGCGCGGCGCAGGATCCAGTAGTCGGCGATGAGGATGCCGGCCACCGTGCCCAGCAGACCGCCGACGAGGCCGAGCCAGGTGAAGATGTAGCCCTGCGGGTCGGAGTAGAGCTTCCACGGGAAGATCAGCACACCGAGCACACAGGTGATGAGGGCGCCGGCGCGGAAACTGATCTTCCGGGGTGCGATGTTGGAGAAGTCGAAGGCCGGCGAGACCAGGTTGGCCGCGATGTTCACGGACAGCGTCGCCACCAGCACCGTCACCAGCGCGTAGAGCAGACCGACCACATTGTCCGTCTTGGCGGCCAGCTGCACCGGGTCCCAGACCGGCTTTCCGTACACCGCCTGCGAGCCGGAGGTGACCAGCACCGACAGGAACGCGAACAGGGTCATCGTGGTCGGCAGGCCCAGGGCCTGGCCCCAGGTCTGGGCCTTCTGGCTCCTGCCGTACCGGGTGAAGTCCGGGATGTTCAGCGACAGCGTGGACCAGAAGCCGATCATGCCCATGAGGGAGGGCCAGAACAGCTTCCAGAAGGCGCCGCCCCAGCCGAGCCTGGAGGGCTGGTCGAAGAGCGGGCCGAGGCCGCCGGCCTTGCTGCTCATCCACCACAGCATCACGAACGCGCCGACGAGGACGAAGGGCGCCGCCCAGTTCTCGAAGCGGCGGATGGTCTCCATGCCCCGGTAGATGATGGCGACCTGGATCGCCCAGAAGATCGCGAAGGACAGCCACATCGTCCAGGCGTGGCCGCCCACCTCGGACGCGTTCACCCAGCTGTCGCCGATGAGCTTCCCGGCGAGGAAGTAGATCGCCTCGCCGCCGATCCAGGTCTGGATGCCGAACCAGCCGCACGCCACCAACGCCCGTACGACGGCGGGCAGATTGGCTCCGCGCACACCGAAGGAGGACCGGGCGAAGACCGGGAAGGGGATGCCGTACTTGGGTCCCGCGTGCCCGGTGAGCAGCATCGGCACCAGCACGATCACATTGGCCAGGGCGATGGTGAACACCGCCTGCCGCCAGTCCATGCCCACGGCGATCAGGCCGGAGGCCAGGGTCCAGGAGGCCGTGTTGTGGGCCATGCCCACCCACAGCGCGGAAAAGTTGTACGTGGTCCAGGTGCGCTTGTCGACGGGGACCGGCAGCAGGTCCTCGTTGGCGTAGGGACCGCTCGGCGGCGGGGACCCCTGGGGGAACTCCACGCGGCCGTCGGGACGGGTGACTTGGGGGGACATCGGTATGGCCGAAGGAGCGGTGTCGGTCATGGGCAGGCCCATCGTGAGGTGAGGTGGGAAACGCCGTGCGGGTGGCGCCGATGGGGGGTGCGCTCCCGAGGACTGAGCCGCAGGGAGCGCCCTGGCCCCCTTCCCGGGGGAGCGGGAAGGGGACGAGCGGAGGCGGGGGGGATCCGGCGTCCCCCGCTGGACCGGGAGGCTAGCCGTTGACCGCCGGGATGACCTGGGACCCGTAGGCGTCGATGACGGCTTCCTGCGCGTCGTGCATGTCGTAGACGGCGAACTGGTCGACGCCGAGATCACGCAGCGCGGTGAGCTTCTCGATGTGCTTCTCGACCGGGCCGATGAGGCAGAACCGGTCGACGATCTCGTCGGGCACGAACTGGGTGTCCGGGTTGCCGCTGCGCCCGTGGTGCGCGTAGTCGTAGCCCTTCCGGGCCTTGATGTAGTCGGTGAGTGCGTCGGGTACGGCGGCCGAGTGCTCGCCGTACCTGGCGACGAGGTCGGCGACGTGGTTTCCGACCATGCCGCCGAACCAGCGGCACTGCTCCCGCGCGTGGGCGAGCGCCTCGGGCGAGTCGTCCTCCGTGACGTACGCGGGTGCGGCCACGCAGATCGTGACCTCGGCAGGGTCGCGTCCGGCGGCCTGTGCGGCCTCCTTGACGGCCTTGACCATGTACTCGGTGAGATAGAGGTCGGCCAGCTGGAGGATGAAGCCGTCGGCCTCCTCACCGGTCATCTTCAGCGCCTTGGGGCCGTACGCGGCCATCCACACCGGGAGTTCGGCGCCGGGCTTGATCCACGGAAACCTGACGACCGTGCCGCCGCCGAGGTCGGCCTCCTCGCCGCGGCCCAGCGCCCGGATCACCTTCATGGCCTCGCTGATCCGGGCAAGGGTGTTGGGCTTGCGGCCGGCGACGCGCATCGCGGAGTCGCCGCGCCCGATGCCGCAGACGGTGCGGTTGCCGAACATGTCGTTGAGGGTGGCGAACGTGGAGGCCGTGACCTCCCAGGCGCGGGTGCCCGGGTTCGTCACCATCGGCCCGACCGTCAGCTTCCGGGTGTTCGCCAGGATCTGGCTGTAGATCACGAACGGTTCCTGCCAGAGCACGGCCGAGTCGAAGGTCCAGCCGTAGCGGAAGCCGTTGCGTTCGGCTCTCTTCATCAGGCTGACGACCCGCGAGGCCGGCGGGTCGGTCTGGAGGACGAGTCCGAAGTCCATGAGCGCCACTCCTAGTTGAGGTACTGACAGGTGGATCGGGGGGTGTAGACGCCATGTCCCGCGTGTCCGGTGAACTCCCGTTCGGTGATGACGGGTTCGCCGCGCGAGAGGACGGTCTCGACGCGGCCGGTCGTGCGCTTGCCCTCGTAGGCCGAGTAGTCGACGTTCATGTGATGCGTCTCGGCGGACATGACCTGCTCGGCGTGCGGGTCGTAGATGACGATGTCGGCGTCCGCGCCCGGGGCGATGGTGCCCTTCTGCGGGTAGAGGCCGAACATCCGGGCCGGGGTGGCGCAGGCGATCTCGATCCAGCGGCGGCGGGAGATGTGCCCGTCGACGACGGCCTGGTGCAGCAGGTCCATACGGTTCTCCACGCCCGGCAGACCGTTGGGGATCTTGGAGAAGTCGCCCCGGCCCAGCTCCTTCTGTCCCACGAAGCAAAAGGGACAGTGGTCGGTGGAGACCACCTGGAGGTCGTTGGTGCGCAGGCCCCTCCACAGGGCCGCCTGGTGCTCCTTGGGCCGCAGGGGCGTCGAGCACACGTACTTGGCGCCCTCGAAGTCCGGCTCGGCGAGGTTGTCGGTGGACAGGAACAGGTACTGGGGGCAGGTCTCGCCGAAGACGTTCAGCCCCTCGTCGCGCGCCCTGGCCAGCTCGGCGACCGCCTCCTGAGCCGAGACGTGCACGACGTACAGGGGCGCGCCCGCGACCTGGGCGAGCTTGATGGCGCGGTGGGTGGCCTCGGCCTCCAGAAGCGCCTTGCGGACCTCGCCGTGGTAGCGGGGATCGGTCTCACCGCGGGCCAGCGCCTGCTCGACCAGTACGTCGATCGCGATGCCGTTCTCGGCGTGCATCATGATCAGTCCGCCGTTCTCGGCGGAGCGTTGCATGGCCCGCAGGATCTGGCCGTCGTCGCTGTAGAAGACCCCCGGGTAGGCCATGAACTGCTTGAAGGAGGTCACGCCCTCCTCCACCAGCAGGTCCATCTCCTTCAGCGTCTCCTGGTTGACGTCGGAGACGATCATGTGGAAGCCGTAGTCGATGGCGCAGCGGCCCTCGGCCTTGGCGTGCCAGGCGTCCAGGCCCTCCCGCAGGGTGTGGCCGACGCTCTGCACCGCGAAGTCGACGATCGTCGTCGTGCCGCCCCAGGCGGCGGCCCGGGTGCCGGTCTCGAAGGTGTCGGAGGCGAAGGTGCCGCCGAACGGCAGCTCCATGTGGGTGTGGGCGTCGACGCCGCCCGGGATCACATACCTGCCGGTGGCGTCGATGGTCCGTTCGGCCGTGAAGGCCTCGGCGGCCGGGGTACCGGACGCGGCGAGGGCGGCGACGCGGCCGTCCTCGATCAGGACGTCGGCGTGGATCTCGTCGGACGCGGTGACGACGAGGCCACCGCGGATGACGGTACGGCTGCTCATGCTGCCTCTGCTCCCTTACCTGGCGTGGTCAACACTGGTGTCGTGGCTGCCGTGCGAGGCGGCCGGTGCCGCCGGCCCGGTCTCCGCCCGGCCGGGCCGGCGGATGCCCGGCCGGTCAGGGAGCGGTCAGCGGCCCGTAGGCGCCCGGCGCCCGGTCCCGGTAGAACTGCCAGCGGTCGCGCACCTCCCGCAGCTTCGCCAGGTCCAGGTCGCGCACGACCAGCTCGGTCTCCTTGTCGCTCGCCACCTCGCCGACGAACTGCGCCTCCGGGTCCACGAAGTAGGAGGTCCCGTAGAAGTCGTTGTCGCCCAGTTCCTCGACGCCCACCCGGTTGATCGCGCCCACGAAGTACTCGTTGGCGACGGCCGCGGCCGGCTGCTCCAGCTGCCACAGATAGCCGGACAGCCCCCGGGAGGTGGCCGACGGGTTGAACACGATCTCCGCGCCCGCGAGACCAAGGGCCCGCCAGCCCTCCGGGAAGTGGCGGTCGTAGCAGATGTAGACGCCGATCCGTCCGGCCTTGGTGTCGAAGACGGGCCAGCCGGAGTTGCCCGGGCGGAAGTAGAACTTCTCCCAGAAGCCCTTCACCTGCGGGATGTGGGTCTTGCGGTACTTGCCGAGGTACGAGCCGTCCGCGTCGATCACGGCGGCGGTGTTGTAGAGCACGCCGGGCTGCTCCTCCTCGTACATGGGCAGGACCAGCACGATGCCCAGCTCCTTCGCCAGCGCCTGGAAGCGCTTGACGACGGGGCCGTCCGGGATCCGCTCGGCGTACTCGTAGAAGGCCGGGTCCTGGACCTGGCAGAAGTACGGCCCGTAGAACAGCTCCTGGAAGCACAGGACCTCGGCGCCCTGCGCGGCCGCGTCGCGGGCCGCCTGCTCGTGCACCTGGATCATCGATTCCTTGTCGCCGGTCCAGGCGGTCTGGAAGACGGCGGCACGGATCACTCTGCTCATCGGGACCTCCGGTCGCTCGGTGTGCGGCGAGCCTAGGAAGCCGGGCGGTCAGGTTTGAGTTGCACCGTGTCACGTCTGTGGGCGCACCGCGTTCCACGGTGTCACCCCGGCCCGTTCGCGATGGTTTCCCGCGTGTTCCCATGGCATCTCACCCCTGTTGGGCGTCGTGCGCGAGAAGCGCGATGTGCACGGAGGCGGCCTGTTCGAAGTCGTCCAGGTCGACCCCGAGACGGGCCTCGATGGCCTCCAGACGGCGGTAGAGGGCGGGCCTGCTGACGTGGTGCAGCTGGGCGGTGCGGGACTTGTTGCGGCCGGTGGCCAGATAGGTCCGCAGCACGGGCAGCAGCTCCTGTTCGGCGTCGCGTCCGCACAGCAGCCCGTCCAGCTCCCGTTCGGCGAAGGACTGCACATGCGGGTCGTCGCGCAACAGCCGGATGAGGCCCCGCAGATGGATGTCTCTGAGCCGCACGACGGCCGGCAGGTCCCGGGCGGCGGAGTGGGCGGCGACGGCGTCGGCCACGTGCCGGGCCTCGCGCAGTCCGGCGGGCACGTCCTCCCAGGCGGTGCGCGCGTCGGCCGTCGCGACGACCGCCCCGGGCGTGCCGGACTCGGTGCGCAGCCGGGCGGCGAAGTGCCCGGTCAGCGCCTCGGCGTCCTGGTCCCGGGCGAGGCTGAGCAGGACGGCGGTCGCGCCGTCGGCGAGTTCCGCGACGAGTCCGGGCAGCCCCAGCAGACGCAGGACGCGGTCGAGTCCGGCAGGTTCGCCGTCGCGTACGACGAGGGGGACGAAGGAACGGCGGTTGACGGGCAGCCCGGCCGCCCGGGCCCGCGGCAGCAGCTGGCGGGCCGGGACGACCCCGGAGACGAGGTCGGTCAGCAGGCTCTGCGCGGACTGCTCCTCCCAGGAGTGCGCCGAGCCGCCGAGCATGCGATGCAGCACGAGGGCCTCGGCGGCGCGCTCGGCGAGCAGGCGCCCGATGGGACTGTCGCCACGGTAGCCGCACAGCACGATCCTGCCCCAGCGTTCGCCGCGCCCGCCGAGTTCGGCGCGGACCCAGCCGTCACCCTCGCTGCCGCCCGCCTGCCGGGCGATGCGCTCCCAGTCGCGCAGCACGTCGTCGACCGCGGGCCGCTCCCCCGCTGTGGCGAGCACCCGGTGGGCGAGGTTGGTGAGGATCACGGGACAGCCGGCGTGCACGGCGATCTCGTCGAGCAGCCGCTGGAGCGGGGCGCCCGCGGTGATGAGTCCCGTCAGGGCCGTACGGACCGCCTCCGACAGGCTGACGGCGGCGAACTTGCGCCGCACGAGCCGGGACTGGACCTCCTCGGTCAGCTCGGCGAAGGGGAAGGGCCTGTGCAGGACCACCAGGGGCAGTCCGCAGCGCTCGGCGGCCCGGCGCATCACCTCCGGGGGCGTGGGGAAGGCGCGGCCGAGTCCGAGGACGACGGCCGCGGCCTCCGCGCGGTGCAGGGACCGGATGTACTCGGCCTGCTTCTCCACGTCCTCGGCGAGCAGCACCCCGGTGGTGAGGACCATCTCGCCGCCGCTGAGCATCACTCCCACGTCCGGTGCCTCGGCGACGTGCACCCAGCGCACCGGCCGGTCGAGGTGGCCGGCGCCGGCCACCACCTCGGGCTCTCCGGCGAGCACCCGGTCCAGGGTGAGGACCTGGCGTACCGACAGGGTGGGTTCCAGGGCGCTGGTCATGGCGAGGTTCCCTTGCTCAGGTCATCGGCTTGTCGACGAAGACACCTCATGACGACGCTGTCGAGGGGACGGGGTCACCGGACGCCCCTGAGGGCGTGCTCGAGGATCGCGGCGCCTTCCTCGGCCTCCGCGGCGGTGAGCGTGAGCGGCGGGGCGATGCGCAGGACGCTGGTGTTGTGCCCGCCGCCCTTGCCGATCAGCAGCCCGCCCTCGCGCGCGGCCTCCAGCACGGCGGCCGCCGCGTCCGGGTCGGCCTCGTCCGTGCCGGGCCTGACCAGCTCGACACCGATCATCAGGCCGCGTCCACGCACCTCCCGGACGACGGGGAGCTGGTCGGCGACGGCCCGCAGCCGGTCGATGAGCAGTCCGCCGACCCGCCGGGCGTTGCCCTGGAGGTCGTGCTCCAGCAGGTAGGTGAGGTTGGCCAGCCCCGCGGCCATGGTGATCTGGGTGCCGCCGAACGTCGAAATGGAGTTTGCGTCCAGGCAGTTCATGATGTCCGCGCGGGCGACCACTCCGCCGATGGACATCCCGTTGCCGATGCCCTTGGCGAAGGTGAGCAGATCCGGCGGGCCGCTGCGTCCGTGGGCCTGCCAGCCCCAGAAGTGGTCGCCGGTGCGGCCCCAGCCGGTCTGCACCTCGTCCGCGATCCACAGGACGCCGTGCTCCTTGAGCACCTCGCGGAAGGCGGCGTACAGCCCGTCCGGCGGCGAGGTGAAGCCGCCGACGCCCTGGATGGGCTCGGCGATCAGCGCCGCGGGCGGCCGGATGTGGCCGAGCAGGTCCTTCAGGTCCTCGACGCAGGCCGCGATGAAGTCGGCGTCGCTCAGATGGGCGAACGGACCGCGGGTGCGGACGCCTCCGTGGACGTACAGGGTCCCGAGCGGTGACAGCGAGGTGGGGGACCAGCCTCGGTTGCCGGTGACACCGACCGAGCTGAAGGAGCGGCCGTGGTAGCTGTTGCGCATCGCCAGGACCTGGTTGCTGCGCCGGTACGTGGTCGCGAGCAGCATCGCGGTGTCATTGGCCTCGGTGCCGGACGTGGTGAAGAAGACCCGGGCGTCGGGGATGCCGCTCAACTGGGCGATGCGCTCGGCCAGTTCGACCATCGGACGGTTGAGGTAGAGGGTGGAGGTGTGGATGATCCGCGCGGCCTGCTCGCTCACCGCCTTGGTGACCTCGGGCAGGGCGTGGGCGGTCATCGTGGTGAGGATCCCGCCGAAGAAGTCCAGGTACTTCCTGCCGTCGGCGTCCCAGACGTGGCGGCCCTCGCCGTGGGTGATCTCCAGGGGGTCCTTGTAGTACAGCGCGAGCCACTCGGGCAGGACGGCCCGGTGGCGGGCGTACAGGTCGCTCACGGCTTCACCAGTCCTTCGTACGCGTCGGGGCGGCGGTCGCGGTAGAACGCCCACTGCTGCCGCACTTCTTCGATGAGGTCGAAGTCGAGGTCCCGGACGACGAGCTCCTCCTCCTTGTCGCTGGCGGTCTCCCCCACGAACTGCCCGCGGGGGTCGACGAAGTAGCTCGTGCCGTAGAAGTCGTTGTCGCCGTACTCCTCGCGGCCCACGCGGTTGATCGCGGCGACGAAGTACTCGTTGGCCACGGCGGCGGCGGGCTGCTCCAGCTGCCAGAGGTAGGCCGACAAGCCGCGCGAGGTGGCGGAGGGGTTGTAGACCAACTGGGCGCCGTTGAGGCCCAGTTGTCGCCAGCCCTCCGGGAAGTGGCGGTCGTAGCAGATGTACACGCCGACCTTGCCGACGGCGGTGTCGAAGACGGGCCAGCCGAGGTTGCCCGGCTTGAAGTAGTACTTCTCCCAGAAGCCGTCGACCTGGGGGATGTGGTGCTTGCGGTACTTGCCGAGGTAGGTGCCGTCGGCGTCGATCACGGCGGCGGTGTTGAAGTAGAGGCCGGACTGCTCGATCTCGAAGACGGGGACGACGATCACCATGCCGGTCTCGCGGGCCAGCTCCCGCATCCGGGTGACCGTGGGGCCCTCGGGCACCGGCTCGGCCCAGCGGTAGTGCTCGGGCTCCTGGACCTGGCAGAAGTAGGGGGCGTTGAAGACTTCCTGGAAGCCGATGACCTTCGCGCCCTGCCGGGCCGCCTCGCGGGCGTGCGCCACATGCTTGTCGATCATGGATTCGGTGTCGCCGGTCCAGGTCGCCTGGACCAGTGCGGCGCGTACGACGTGGGCCATGATGCCGCTCCTTTGCCTCAAGTCCCGGTGAGGACGTCAGCGAGCCTCTACGCCCGTAGAAACAGGCGGTAGAGGCTCGAACGTAAGCCTCCGGGAAGGCCTTGCCAAGACCATCGTCGTCAACCCGCTGAGTCGATCACGTTTCGCACCCCTGCGGGTGCACCCCTGCGGGTTAAGCGGTCGGATTGCCGACGGGCCGCTCAGACGGTGAATCCGGCGACCCTCAGGGCGTGGACCAGGTCCCAGTGCCGCTCGTCGGAGACCCCCCGGGCCACCTCGAGAAGCAGCGGCAGCAGCCTCCCGGGGTCCACCGCGACACTACGGGCCGCCTCTTCGGGCGTACGGACGCGCACATACGCGTCGAGGAGGGCGCGGACCTCGCGGTGCCGGCCGTCGGCGTTCAGGCCCAGCACCGCCTCGCCGATCTCGCTCGCCGGCCGTACGACACCCTGGCGCAGCATCTGCTCCCCGTCCGCTGTGCGGCCCGCGGCGGTGAGCGCGTCCGCGGCGGCGACGAGGCGGTCGGCGGGCAGTGAGGCGGCCTCCCACAGGAGGGTGGTCCAGTCGGCGCCGAGGCCCGCACGGTGCAGCTCGGCGGCGAGCAGGGGGTAGCGGGCGGCGGGCCAGTGGGCGGCTTCGACGAGCAGGGCGTGGGCCTCGCCGCTGCGACCCTCGGCGCGCAGCCGGGTGAGCGCGGCGACGGTGTCCGCGGTGATCCACCGGTCCTCCTGGTCGAGGGGCTCTTCCGCGCGCTCCTCGGGCGGCGCCTCGGACCCGGTGTCCGCGGCTCCGGCGAATCGCGCGCCGCGTGGGCCCTCGCGGCCGGGGCCGGGCGCGGCGACGGGTACGGCGCCCATGGGCACCTCCTGGACGTCCATCACCCCGGCGAAACGGGCACTGCCCCGGGGACGGCGCTTGGGGCGCTGCTCGGCGGAGCGCGTGGGGGCGGGGTCCTGCGGGGCGGTCCGGGGCTGGGGGGCGGCCAGGGGATTCGGTGCGGCTGTGGCCTGCGGCGCGGCTGGGTCGTGCAGCGCGTCAGGGGTGTGCCGGTCGAGTGAGGCGTGGGGCTGGTCTGGGCCGTGCAGCGCGTCGGGGGCGTGCGGCGCGTCGGGGGCGTGCCGGTCGAGTGAGGCGTGGGGCGTGGCGGGCCCGGCGGAGGTACGGGCTCCCGGCGGTGCCACCCTGCCCGGGTCGGCCGTGCCGCCGGGACGATCCTCACGTCCCGGGCGACGTGCAGCCGCAGGGGTGGCGAAAGCCCGCGCACCCCGCATGGGAGGTCGCCGTGCACGGTGGTCGAGGGCCGCCATGCGGCGGCGGAGCTCCGCGCAGCGGGCGGTGGCGCGTGCATGGTCGTCCTGGGCCCAGTCCAGGTCGAGACGGAGCGACTCGGCCTCCTCCCGGGTCGCGGCCGACTCCAGCCGGCGGCCCAGCTCGACCTGGCGGTCGGCCGCGTAGCGCTGTTCGCGGAGCATCACATCGAGCCGGTCGCCGAGGGCGTCCCGGCCGCCCGGCCGGGCGTCGTACGCGGCGACCGAGGCACCGTGCAGAGCCCGCGCCCGCTCGGCCTCCCGTGCGGCGCTCGTGGGCCCGTGGGCCGCGGCGAGGTCCTGGAGCAGCGCCTCCACGACATCCCAGGGAGGCACCTCCCGGCCGTCGAGGCAGGCCAGCATGCCGTCGGGATCGCGCTGCCAGAACACCCCGCACCAGCCGCCGTCCCGCTCGAGCCGCGCCAGCAGCCCGTTCAGGTAGCCCGCGAACTCCCTGACCTGCTCCGGGAGTTGATCAACAGCCATCGCCCAGCTCCCGCCCGACGGAAGTACTCCGGCCGGTAGAAAACACCAGGCGTGTTACGGGGCGGCTACGGTGAGTTTTCAGACCGGACGCAGGTCGCTCTCCTGGCCCGGGAGGACGTCCGGCTCATACCGAGACCGGCGCGCACCGTCCCAGTAGTTCGTCCAGGGACAGTCCGAGCGCCCGCGCCAGCGCCGCGACCGTGAAGAACGCAGGAGTCGGCGCACGTCCGGTCTCGATCTTGCGGAGGGTCTCGGCGGAGATTCCGGCGCCCGCGGCCACGTCCGCCATACTGCGATCGCCGCGGGCCTCACGCAGCAACCGCCCGAGCCGTTCGCCTCGTTCGCGCTCTTCGGGCGTCAGCGGGGTGCGCACCATGGCCCCGACTCTAATACCGGAACGCCCGCGCACCACCGGTATGGCAATGGCTCGACCACCGGTATAGTAATTGGGCCGCCGACGACTCCCGCGCCGCCCCCGCGGAACACACGGTGGCGATCACCGACTCGGGCCCCCGGGTACTGACAGCGCTCTGCGCGGCCCCCAGACCGGGGCGCGGACCAGGGCGCGTGCGCCGGAGCGCGCGGCTGAGGCGCGTACGCCGGAAGGAGCGAGGACCCCAGGCGCGTACGCCGACACGGCCGCATTACCGAGGCGCGGACGGGGTGAGGTGCGCGGAGCTGCGGCGCGGACGAGGTGAGCGCACGTTTCTGGACATGCCTCCGGAGGGCGTTCGTGCCATCGTGGGTCTACGAGCGCCACGCGCTCCACAGGTGTAACCGGGCCCCGCCCGGGCACCCGGCACCGGCACGTCGATCAACGAGCGTGTCCCGGGCCCCGCCGGGACGCCGGAACGGATGGCCATGACCAGCGGCTTCGATGGTCCGCAGGGCTACGGCTCGGACCCCTTCCAAGAGTTCTTCCGACGCATCTTCGGCGGCGGGCAGCGCCCCGGTCCGCGCCAGATCGACCTGGGCCGGCTGCTGAGCGAGCCCGCCCGGCAACTGGTCGCCGGCGCCGCGCGGTACGCCGTCGAGCACGGTGCCCGCGACCTCGACACCCAGCATCTGCTGCGCGCCGCGCTCGCCGCGGAACCGACCAGAAGTCTGCTCAGCCGGGCCGGCGCGGACCCGGACTCGCTCGCGACGGAGATCGACCAGCGCTCAGGACCGGTCCAGCACGCCGGCGAGGACGCCCCGCCGCCCACCTCGCTCTCGCTGACCCCCGCCGTCAAGCGAGCCCTGCTGGATGCTCACGAACTGGCGCGGGCGAGCGGCGCCGGCTACATCGGGCCCGAGCACGTGCTCACCGCCCTGGCGGCGAACCCCGACTCCGCCGCCGGGCACATCCTGCACTCGGCGCACTTCGCACCGCCCTCCGTGCCTCCCGAGACGGCCGACGCCGCTCCCCCGCGACCGGAACGACCGCGCCCCCCCTCGACCCCGACCCTGGACAAGTACGGCCGCGATCTGACCGACCTCGCGCGGCAGGGCCGTATCGACCCGGTGATCGGTCGGGAGGAGGAGATCGAGCAGACCATCGAGGTGCTCTCCCGCCGCGGCAAGAACAACCCGGTGCTCATCGGCGACGCGGGCGTCGGCAAGACCGCCATCGTCGAGGGCCTCGCCCAGCGCATCACCGACGGGGACGTGCCCGACGTCCTGCTCGGCCGCCGGGTCTTCGCCCTGGACCTGGCCGGCGTCGTCGCAGGCACCCGCTACCGCGGCGACTTCGAGGAGCGGCTCACCACCATCGTGGGGGAGATCCGCGCGCACTCCGGGGAACTGATCGTCTTCATCGACGAGCTGCACACCGTCGTCGGAGCGGGCGGCGGCGGCACGGAGGGCGGGTCCATGGACGCGGGCAACATCCTCAAGCCCGCCCTGGCCCGCGGCGAGCTGCACATCGTGGGCGCCACCACGCTGGAGGAGTACCGCCGGATCGAGAAGGACGCGGCGCTGGCCCGCCGCTTCCAGCCGATCCTGGTGCCCGAGCCGAGCGTCCCGGACGCGATCGAGATACTGCGCGGGCTGCGCGACCGCTACGAGGCCCACCACCAGGTCCGCTACACGGACGAGGCGCTGGTGGCCGCCGTGGAGCTGTCCGACCGCTATCTCACCGACCGTCATCTCCCCGACAAGGCGATCGACCTGATCGACCAGGCCGGCGCCCGGGTGCGGCTGCGTGCCCGGACCAAGGGCACGGACGTACGGGCCCTGGAGCGCGAGGTGGAGCAGCTCACCCGGGACAAGGACCAGGCGGTGTCCGACGAGCAGTACGAGCAGGCCACCCGGTTGCGCGACCGCATCACCGAGCTGAAGGAACGGATCGGCGAGACCTCCGGGGAGACCCAGGCGGACGAGGGGCAGCTGGAGGTCACCGCCGAGGCCATCGCGGAGGTCGTCTCCCGGCAGACCGGCATCCCCGTCAGCCGGCTCACCGAGGAGGAGAAGCAACGGCTGCTCGCCCTGGAGGAGCATCTGCACAAGCGGGTCATCGGGCAGGACGAGGCGGTCACCGCCGTCGCCGACGCGGTGCTGCGCTCACGCGCCGGGCTGTCCAGTCCCGACCGGCCGATCGGCAGCTTCCTCTTCCTCGGACCGACCGGCGTCGGCAAGACCGAGCTGGCCCGCGCGCTCGCGAAGTCCCTGTTCGGCAGCGAGGAGCGCATGGTCCGCCTCGACATGAGCGAGTACCAGGAGCGCCATACCGTCAGCCGCCTGGTGGGCGCCCCGCCCGGATACGTGGGCCACGAGGAAGCCGGCCAGCTCACCGAGGTCGTACGGCGGCATCCGTACTCGCTGCTGCTGCTCGACGAGGTGGAGAAGGCGCACCCGGACGTCTTCAACATCCTGCTCCAGGTCCTCGACGACGGCCGGCTCACCGACGCCCAGGGCCGGACCGTGGACTTCACCAACACGGTCATCGTGATGACGAGCAACCTCGGCTCCGAGGCGATCACCCGGCGCGGCGCCGGCATCGGGTTCGGGCCGGGAGGCGCCGAGGCTGACGAGGAGGCGCGCAGGGAGCAGATCCTGCGCCCGCTGCGGGAACACTTCCGGCCGGAGTTCCTCAACCGCATCGACGAGATCGTCGTGTTCCGGCAGCTGACGTCGGATCAACTGCGGCGCATCACCGACCTGATGCTCGACAAGACACGGCGCCGGCTCCACGCACAGGACATCGACGTCACATTCACCGACGCGGCCGTCGACTGGCTGGCGCAGCGCGGCTTCCAGCCGGAGTACGGTGCCCGCCCGCTGCGCCGTACCATCCAGCGGGAGGTCGACAACCAGCTGTCCCGGCTGCTGCTGGACGGCCGGATCGAGCGGGGCGCCCGGGTCGTGGTGGAGGTCGAGGACGGGCAGTTGGCCTTCCGGGCCGAGCCGCCCGCCGCGAGGCGGGCGGAGGCGGGCGCCGCTCCCCCGGAGGGGGGCGGGGACGCCCCCGCCACGTCGCCCTCAGGGGCCGCTCCCCCCGTCTCGCGCGAGGACGCCGCAGGCCCCACCGTGCAGGGTGGGGAGACGGCCCGCCCGGAAGGGAACGGGACCGCCCGCCCCGAGTGACCGTGTGGGCGTTACGGCTCCGGGTTCACCACCATCGCGGATCCGCCGCCGCGCCGCACCTTCTCCGCTGCGGCCAGCCACCTGCCGTCGGGCAGCCGCTGCACGCCCGTGGCCGCGCCGATCTCCGGGTTCTGCTTGAAGGAGTGCCCGATCGCCTCCAGCCGGGCCTTCAGGGCGCTGTCGTAGAGGGCTGGTTCGAGTTCGGTCTGGGCCGCGTTGCGCTGGCTGGCGCGCGGTGCGGCGATCGCGTCCACGAGCGGCCGGTGGCGGTCGAGGAACTCGGTCAGGGTCTGGAGCACGGTGGTGATGATGGTCGCGCCGCCGGGTGAACCGAGGGCGACGACCGGTCGGCCCTGCCGGTCGAGCACGATCGTCGGCGAGATGGAGGAGCGCGGCCGCTTGCCCGGGCCGGGCAGGTTCGGGTCGTGGACGGCCGGGTTGGCGGGGGCGAAGGAGAAGTCCGTCAGCTCGTTGTTGAGGAGGAAGCCGCGGCCCGGGACGGTGATGCCGCTGCCGCCGGTCTGCTCGATGGTGAGCGTGTAGGAGACGACGTTGCCCCACTTGTCGGCGACGGTGAGATGCGTGGTGTTCTCGCCCTCGTACGTCGTCGGGGCCGCGGTTCCCCCGGTGGCGCAGGCCGCCGGGTGGCGCGGGTCGCCCGGGGCGAGTGGACTGGTCAGCACCGCGTCGTCCTTGATCAGGCAGGCGCGGGAGTCGGCGTACCCCTGGGAGAGCAGGTCCTTCGTCGGCACGTTCTCGAAGGCGGGGTCGCCGACCCAGCGTCCGCGGTCGGCGAAGGCGATACGGCTCGCCTCGATGAAGTGGTGCAGATACTGGACTTCGCTCGCCTTGGAGAGGTCGCTCCTCTCCAGGATGTTGAGCGCCTCGCCGACCGTGGTGCCGCCGGAGGAGGACGGCGCGATCGAGTAGACGTCGAGCCCGCGGTAGGAGGTCTTGGTGGGCGCCTGGAGTTTGGCCCGGTAGGCCGCGAGGTCCTTGTCGGACAGCTTGCCGGGGCGGGCGTTCCAGCCCGAGGCCGGGTCCACCGGGGGCTTCTCGGCGGTGGCGACGATGTCGTCGCCCAGGTCACCGCGGTAGATCGCGCCGATGCCCTTCCTGCCCAGTTCGGCGTAAGTGCGGGCGAGGTCTGGGTTCTTGAACGTGGAGCCGACGACGGGGAGCGCGCCGCCCGGCAGGAACAGCTTGGCGGTGTCCGGGAAGTAACGAAAACGGGTCTCGTTGGACGCGGTCTGCGAGCGGAACGTGTCGTCGACGGTGAAGCCGTCGCGCGCTATTCGTTCGGCCGGCTTCAGGACGGTGCCGAGCCGCCTGGTGCCCCACTCGTCCAGCGCCTTCTGCCAGGTGGCGGGGGTGCCCGGGGTGCCCACGCTCAGGCCGCTGCTGACCGCGTCGGCGAAGGGCAGCGTCTTGCCGTTCTCCATGAAGAGGCCCTCGTCCGCGGCGAGCGGGGCGGTCTCGCGGCCGTCGATGGTGTGCACCGTGCGGGACTTGGCGTTGTAGTAGACGAAGTAGCCGCCTCCGCCGATGCCCGCGGAATAGGGCTCGGTGACGCCCAGCGCGGCGGCCGTGGCGACGGCCGCGTCCACCGCGTTGCCGCCCTTTCTCAGGACCTCGATCCCGGCGGCGGAGGCGTCCGCGTCGACGCTCGCCACGGCCCCGCCGTATCCCACGGCCACGGGGACCTTCCCGGGTGCCGGGGTGGACGACGGCGGTGCCGCCGCTCCCACCGACACCACGGCCGCCGAGACCGCCAGCACCGCCAGTTTCCGTCGGACAGGACGTTGCATCCGTACCTCCAGTCGACTTCCTTCCACGCAGCGTAACCGCATTGCCATGATCCCGTCAGTCCCATCGAACACCGGTCCGCAGCGGCCCGCTACCATGCCCGGCCATGAACGACGACGTGCGCAACATCGTCCTCGGGGTGATCGCGGCGGGTGTCAGCGCCGCGCTTGGCTGGCTCGCCCGGACGTATCTGTGGAAGCGCAAACTGCGCCGCAAGCAGGCCTTCTTCGGGCTGCCCGACAACTCCGAGTCGCTGCTGGTGGTCAATCGGGAGGCGGGCGGCGCCGAGTTGACGGTGACGCGCCATGATGTGTTCGCGTTGCTGGAGCTGTCCGCGCTCGTCAAGGACTGCGGCGCGCACGCCCAGGTCGTCGCGCACGACGCCGCCCGGCAGGGTTTCGGCGAGCGCACGGAGTTCTGCGTCGGCGGCCCGGCGTCCAATCGCCGGATGGCCGCCCATCTCCAGTCGCTCCTGCCGGGCATCCAGGTGAACACGGACGCGGAACCCGGCCCGGAGCGCGGCGCGTTCGACATCGGGGGCGAGCGCTACCTGCTGGAGTCCGGCCGGTCCGAGTATGTGATCCTCGCCCGCCTCACGGCGGACCTGGGGCGCGGCGCACGGCCCGTGTTTCTCTTCTGCGGTCAGCGTGCGATCACCAACCAGGCGGCGACCCGCTATCTCGCGCGCCACCACGAGCGCCTGGCCCGCAAGTACGGCACCGGCTCGTTCGTCCTGCTGCTGAAGGTCGTCAACTCTCAGGCGTACGGGCCGGACGTGGTGGAGCTGGTGCGAGACGTCAGCCGGGCGGTGCAGGCTCCCGCGCCGGAGGGGTCCTCGCGCAACTCCGCGCGTGTTCCATAGGTTTACTTAAGCGTCAACAATCGTTACTGGCACGTAACTTACCGACGGGTTACCTCTGGTATGGACGCGAGGTTACCGTCTGGTCACTTTGCACTGACACGTGAGGAGTGACCCGTGGGAAACCACCGCAAGGCTCTGCGTACGACCGCCGTGGGTGCCGTCTCGGCGACGCTGATCGCCGGCAGCGCCTTCGGACTCGCCCCGAACGCCCAGGCGGCATCGAACGGCATCCGCTTCGTCGACATCACGGGGGACGGCGGGACGGTGCTCAAGGGAAACGTCGTCACACCCGCGAACGCCGACGGCTCGCGCCGCTATCCGCTCGTGGTGCTCCCGACGAGCTGGGGCCTGCCGCAGGTCGAGTACCTCGCCCAGGCCCAACGGCTCGCCGACTCCGGCTATGTCGTGGTCACTTACAACGTACGGGGTTTCTGGCAGTCCGGCGGCGAGATAGAAGTGGCGGGGCCGCCCGACATAGCCGACGCCTCCAAGGTCATCGACTGGGCTCTCGCCAACACCCCGTCCGACGCCCGGCACATCGGCATGGCGGGCGTCTCCTACGGTGCCGGCATCAGCCTGCTCGCGGCGGCGCACGACAAGCGCATCAAGGCGGTGGCCTCACTGAGCGGCTGGGCGGATCTGATCGACTCGATCTACTCGGGACGCACCCAGCACGTCCAGGCGGCCGCCCTGCTGGACGGCGCGGCGACGCTCACCGGCCGCGAAGCCCCCGAGACCCGGCAGGTGTTCGACGACTTCTACGCCGGCAACCTGGCCAAGGAGCAGGACCTCATCGCCTGGGGGAGGAAGCGGTCCGCCGAGACCTACCTCGACCAGCTCAACAGGAACGGCGCGGCGATCATGATGGCCAACGCCTGGGGCGACACGGTCTTCCCGGCCAACTCCTACGCCGACTTCTACGAAAGTCTCACGGGCCCGAAGAGACTGGAGCTGCGCCCGGGCGACCACGCCACGCCCGAGATCACCGGGCTGTTCGGGCTGCCGAACGACGTGTGGACCGACACCGTGCGATGGTTGGACCACTACCTCAAGGGCGAGGACAACGGGATCGACCGGGAGCAGCCGGTGCAGCTCAAGTCCCGTTCGGGGGGCGGCTACGAGGGCTATCCGGACTGGAAGTCGATGGCCGCGACCAGCAGGAAGATCAGCCTCGCCGGGACCACCACGATCCACGCGAACGTCGATTCGGGGGCGGACGGCGGGATCGTCCTTCTCTCCAGCGTCCTCGACCAGTTGGTGCGGGTGCCGCCGCTCGCCTCCATCCCGCTGCTGCCGCGCCGATGGGCCGCCGTGTGGCAGTCGGAGAAGTACGGGGCCGCCCAGCACATCCGCGGCACGGTCAAGCTGCACACCACCGTCACCGGCACCAAGGAGAGCGGCACCCTCGTCGCGTATCTCTACGACGTGGGCCCGCTCGGCCTCGGCAGACTGGTCAGCAACGCGCCGTACACCTGGTACGGGCTGACGCCCGGCAGACCGTTCGGCGTCGACCTGGAGCTGTTCTCCACGGCCTACGACGTCCCGGCCGGGCACCGGCTCGCGCTGGTCGTCGACACGGTCGACCCGCTCTACGTGGAGCACAACCCGTCCGGCGCGCAGCTGACCTTCTCCTCCCCCGCGGAGGACCCGTCCTACGTGTCCATTCCGCTGCGCGAGCAGTGATCTTCGACTGCCACCGGCCGGGCACACCCCGGTGAGCTGGTGCTTCCCTCCCCCTACGGTCCCCGGGGCCGTGGGGGGTGCCCCACGGCCCCGGGGACCGCGGGGACGAACGGCCCATCGTAGTCGAGGTTCCGGGCGCCCGGACCTCCGGGCGCCCAAGGGGTTTCGTTCGGATCAGCCCGGGTCCGCGGCGACGCCCGGCGCCTGATCCCAACTGATCCGAACAAATCCCCCTAGACCTCCGCCGCCTCGGCGTAGACCTGCGTCAGCTCGGGGGCGCCCGTGGACGCCCAGGTGTGGCCTGCGTCGACCACGTCGATCTCGCGCCCGGAGGCCAGCCGTACCACGGGGTGGCCGCTCGGCCAGACCGCCCAGCTCGCGCCCGGAACCGTGCGCACTATCACCGTGCCCAGGTACAGGCCCGCGTCGTTGCCGAGCCAGGGCAGGATCTCGTCGTCGTCCCGCCAGCGCGGCACGACCTGGTCGAGCGCCTCCAACGACGCCGCCGAGTCGTCCAGTTCGACGCCCGCCTGCTCGGCCTGGGAACGCAGCAGCTCGCACTCGGAAAGGAGTTCGGCGACGCTGCTCGGGTCGGCGTCACCGTCGGAGAACACCGCGACACCGCGGGCGGGGCCACGTTTCTTGCGCCAGTTGCCCAGGAAAGGGATGTTCATACGCCCAGCGTGTCACCAGCGCCACGGCGCGCACTACAGGGCACGCGGACTCCGGCCGCCCTGCCCCCGCGTGGGCCCGCTACAGCGCCAGGTCGACCACGACCGGCGCGTGGTCCGACGCACCCTTGCCCTTGCGCTCCTCCCGATCGACGTACGCGTCCTTGACCGCCTTCGTGAACGGCTCGTTTCCGTACACCAGGTCGATGCGCATGCCGCGGTTCTTGGGGAAGCAGAGCTGGCGGTAGTCCCAGTACGTGAAGGGGTGGTCGTACTTCAGCGGGCGCGGGACCACGTCCGTGAGACCGGTCTCGCGCAGGGAGGCCAGGGCGGCGCGCTCGGCGGGGGTGACATGGGTCGCGCCCTCGAAGGCGGCGATGTCGAAGACGTCGTCGTCCGTCGGCGCCACGTTGTAGTCGCCCAGCACCGCGAACGGGCGGCTGCCCCCTGCGTCGCCCGCCACGGCCGCCTTCAGGGCCTCGAACCACTGGAGCTTGTACGCGTAGTGCGGGTGGTCCGGTTCACGGCCGTTCGGCACGTACACCGACCAGACGCGGACCGGGCCGCAGGTCGCGGCGATGGCGCGGGGCTCCTGGAGGCCGTCGTAGCCCGGATCGCCCGGCATGCCCTTGACCACGTCGTCGAGGCCGACGCGGGAGAGCACCGCCACGCCGTTCCACCGGCCGGTGGCGTGGACCGCCGCCTCGTAGCCCAGGTCGCGCAGCTGGTCGTACGGGAACTGCTCCTCGGCGACCTTGGCCTCCTGGAGGCACAGCACGTCCGTGCCGCTGCTCTCCAGCCAGGCCAGAAGCCTCGGGAGACGGGCGGTGATCGAGTTCACGTTCCAGGTCGCGATGCGCATGCCTCACAACGTACCGCGCGGCTCCGACAACCGGGTGAGCGGTGGCGGGCCGCTCGCGGGGAGGCGATCGGCGGCGGTGGCGCGGCCGCCGCCTCGCCTCCCGGGCCCGCGGCCGTCAGACGTCCGCCGAAGCGCCCGGTGTCAGCCGCAGGTGCTCGGCACCGCCCAGCGCACCGATCTGGTTGTCGTAGATCGGACGTGCGAGGTCCGTCAGCAGGGCGTCGTGGATGTCGTACGCGCGCCGCGGCTTGACCTCGCGGACGTAGTCGATCACCTCGGAGATCTTGTTCCAGGGCGCCATCACCGGAAGCATCAGCGTCTCCACCGGGTGGTCGGGCACCGTGAGCGCGTCGCCCGGGTGGAAGACCTTGCCGCCGTCGATCAGATAGCCGACGTTCGTGATGCGCGGGATGTCCGGGTGGATCACCGCGTGCAGTTCGCCGTGCACCTGCACGTCGAAGCCCGCGGCGGTGAAGGTGTCGCCGTGGCCGACGGTGTGCACGCGGCTCGGAAACGCCGCCGAGATCTTCTCCGCCACGGAGGCGAGGGTCCAGATCTCGGCGCCCGGGTTGGCCTCCATACCGGCCCGCAGCCGGTCCTCGTTGAAGTGGTCGAGGTGCTCGTGCGTGACCAGGATGGCGTCGGCGCCGACCGCGGCGTCCTCCTCACTGAAGGTGCCGGGGTCGATGACGAGCGTCCGACCGCCCTTCTCGAGCCGGATGCAGGCGTGCGACTTCTTCGTGAGCTTCATGAGCTCCATCCTGCCCCCCGCCCTGGCGTCCGCGGCGCCCTCGGCGTGGTGCTCCCACCACCTGGCTGACGATCACTCCTGCGGGGTCGTCTCCTCCCGGATGACCTGCTGCGCCACCTTGAACGCGCTGTTCGCGGCCGGTACACCGCAGTAGACGGCCGCCTGGAGCAGCACTTCCTTGATCTCGTCCGGGGTCAGTCCGTTGCGCAGCGCCGCCCGGGTGTGGAAGGCGACTTCCTCCAGATGGCCGCCCGCTACCAGCGCGGTGAGCGTGATACAGCTGCGGATGCGCCGGTCCAGGCCCGGCCGGCCCCAGATCTCGCCCCACGCGTACCGGGTGATGAACTCCTGGAAGTCCCCGGAGAAGTCGTCCGCAGAGGCCAGTGCCCGGTCGACGTGCGCGTCACCGAGGACCTCACGGCGGACCTTGAGCCCCGCGTCGTACGGGTCGGGCCTGCCCGTGGCCTCGGGCGCCACGACGGGCGGGGCGATCTCGGCCACGGGCACCACCGGCGCGGGCGCGGAGAGCACCGGCTTGACGGGGGGCGCCGCGATCGCCGCCATCTGTCCGGTCGTCGCGTCGAACGCGGGCTGCCAGGCGGTCGAGAAGTGGTGGACTAGCAGATCGGTGACCGCCGCCGGCTGCTCGACGGGCACCAGGTGGGAGGCGCCGGGGACGACCGCGAGCCGGGCGTCCGGGATCCCGGCGACCAGGGTGCGGGCCTCGGCGGGCCCGGTGACCTGGTCCTCCGAGCCGACGAGGACCAGCGTCGGCACACCGATGCGCCCCAGTTCGGCCCGGACGTCGAAGGCGGCGAGCGCCTCGCAGGCCGCGATGTAGCAGCCGGGGTCGGTGGTGCGCACCATCTGCACGGCCCATTCGGTGATCGCGGGCTGGGCGGCCGCGAACCCCCCGGTGAACCAGCGCTCGGGGGAGGTCCGGGCGATGGGGTCGAGCCCGTTCGTCCGGACGATCACTCCGCGCTGGCGGAACTCGTCGGCCGTGCCGAAGCGGGGCGAGGCCGCGATCAGGGCGAGCGAGGAGAGGCGCTCGGGGTGACGCAGGGCCAGTTCGATCCCCACGGCGCCGCCCAGCGCACAGCCCGTGTAGCCGAAGCGCTGCACACCGAGTCCGTCGAGCGTGGCCAGCAGCCGTGCGGTGAGGTCGGCGACGGAGGCCGCCGGGTGCGCGGGGGCGCCACCGTGGCCCGGAAGGTCGTAGCGGAAGACCCGCCATTGCCGGGTGAGCTCGGGAACCTGCCGGTCCCACATGTGCCATGTGGTACCCAGTGAGGGACCCAAGATCAGGACCGGAGCGTCTTCTGGCCCGTCAAAGCGGTATTGCAGGGTGTTCGGGGGTGTCTCACTCACGCCCCAGACCCTCTCACGTCTCACGGACGCCCCTATAACAGGGGGACGCTGGATACCGTCCTGACCAGGTTGAAGACCTCTCGGGCGGCATATCGCTTGAGGCATCGGATGATCTCGCGTCGGGTCTTGCCCTCCTGGGTGCGGCGTTCGTAGTACGCCTGGGTGCGCGGGTCGTGGCGCAGGCGGGTGAACACGATGCGGTGCAAGGCCGCGTTGGCCTGCCGGTCGCCGCCGTAGTTGAGCCGGCGCGTGCTCCGACGGCCCGACGAATACTCGACGGGGCTGACTCCGCAAAGGGCAGCAAAGGATGCCTCAGTGTTCAGCCGCTCAGGGTTGTCTCCCATGGTGATCAGTAGCGTGACGGCGCTGTCCGGACCGATGCCCACCGGTTCGAGCAGCTGTGGGGAGTGACGTTCGACGAGCTGGGTCAGGCGTTGGTTCAGCTCATTGATCTGCCTGGTGAGCTGTTCGATGCGCTCCGCGAGCATTCTCAGGGTCATGTGGGTGGCCTGGGCCACCGCGTTCTCGCCGTCCTCACCGTCGCCTGGCCCGAGGCGTGCGCAGGTGCGGAACAGCTCGCGGTTGCCCAGTCTGGACAGTCGTTCCCGCAGTGCGGGATCGGCGATGACCAGGACGGCTTTGAGCTGGTTGATCGCCTGGGTGCGGGCCTTGACCGCGGAGTCCTTGGCGAGCTTGAAGATCCGGGCGCTGTGCACCGGGCCGTCGCCGGACTTGGCCCGGGCCCGGGCACGACTGCTGAGCACGGCTCGGGCGGCGGCCTGAGCGTCGAGCGGGTCCGACTTCCCGAGCAGCCGGCGGGCCGTACGGTCGGGCCGGTTCACTTCGAAGACCTGAATCTGCTGGGCCAGCAGGTAGCGGGACAGGCCCGCGCCGAAGGTGCCGGTGCCCTCCACACCGGCCCGGCGCACCGCACCCCGCTTGCGAGCCCACACGAGCAACTGTCGGTAGCCGGCCGCCGTGGCTGGAAAGGACTCCGTTCCCAGGATCTTCCCGAGCGTGGAGATCACAGCGGCGACATGCACCTCGCCGTGCGTGTCCACGCCCAGGACGACCTCGCGCCGAACGGGCGGATCCGTGCTCGAGGAGGTGCTGCGCTGTCGGGTCGTCATGATGGTTCGCCTCCCACGTGGTGACGTGCTGGCTGGGGTGGATGGCACCGGCCTGCTCGGGCGGTCTGAACCGTGATGGCGCCTGAAGATCGGCAAGGCCCCTATTGGGACACGCCCTGTGGCTCGGTACCTGCAGGCGCCATCCCGCAACGGCAGTCGACAAGCCAGTGACTGGACACTCCGGTCATAGATCTCATGAGTCAGACCCCCGTCCGGGACGGCACTGCGCAACCGTCCCATCGATCCCGGCACAACGGCGTGGCTCGATCACTGCCTGATGGCTTCGCCCGAACCGGTGCTCAACCTGGCCGGGACAGGCTGAGAATAAGTCGACTCTTCGTCCACTCATGACCGGCAGTGACGGACAGCCGTGTGGCCCCGAAAGCCCTTTCCTCCTGATGGGGTGCAACCCAGCCACACGGACTCGCTGGCAGGCTGCAGCCGGCTCACTCAAGACGCCAAGCTCGGGGCGTGATCAATGAGCGCACGATATGGGCTGTTCGGACCAGATCGTCTTGTTGTTCTGGCCATGGCGGCAGCCCCAGCGCTCGGCGAGTCGGGCGACGAGGAACAGGCCGCGTCCGCCCTCGTCGGTGATGCGGGCGCGGCGCAAGCGCGGCTGGGTGCTGCTGGAGTCGGTGACCTCGCAGATCAGGACGTCGTGGCGGATCAGTCGCAGCTCCGCCGGTGGGCGACCGTGGCGGATCGCGTTGGTGACCAGCTCGCTGACGATGAGTTCGGTGGTGAAGAGCAGGTCGTCCAGTCCCCACAGGGAGAGTTGCCGGGTCGTCCATTCCCGGGCCCGGGAGACGGCTGCCGGATCGGCCGGGATCTGCCAGTGAGTGGTGTGCTCCGCGGGCACGGCGCGGGTGCGAGCCAGTAGCAGGGTCGCGTCGTCGCGCGCTTCTTCGTCCACCAGGTCGGCGACGATCGCCTGACCGGTCTCGTCCAGAGTGCGGTTCGAGCGGTGGGAGGTGGTGAGTGCACGGGTCAGCCGTCGGAGCCCGCCATCGGTGTCGTCGTCCGCCCCTCGATCGACCAGGCCATCGGTGTAGAGGGCGAGAACGCTGCCTGGCTCGAGGCCGATCGTGGTGGTCTCGTACGGCATGCCGCTGACGGCGAGTGGTGGTCCGGGGACGATGTCGACTGTTTCGGCGGTCCCGTCGGGCCGGACCAGGACGGGTGGCGGGTGTCCGGCACTGGCCATGGCGCAGCGTCGGGTGACCGGGTCGTAGACCGTGTACAGGCAGGTGGCGCCGACGGCGTCGTGTTCGTCGGCCGGTGCTTCGGCCGCAAGGCGCTGGACCAGGTCCGCGATACGGGTGAGCACCTCGTCCGGTTCCAGTTCGAGGTCTGCGAGGGTCTGGATGGCGGCGCGCAGGCGGCCCATGGTGGCGCTTGCGCGTATGCCGTGGCCGACCACGTCTCCGGCGACGAGGGCCAGCCGGAGGGAGGGCAGGGCGATGGCGTCGTACCAGTCGCCGCTGGTGCCCCCTCCCCCGCTTGCGGGCCGGTAGATGCCGGCGGTCTCGGCTGCCGGTGTGTCGGTCGTGGCCGGGGGAAGCAGGCTCTGCTGCAGGGCGATGGCCGCCCGGTGCTCGCGCGTGTAGCGGCGGGCGTTGTCGATGGCGAGTGCTCCCCGTGAGGCGATCTGCCGCATCAGATCCGTCTCGTCCTCGGTGAAGGGTTCGGACAGGCCGGTGCGCCAGACCACGATCGCGCCGAGGGTGAGGCCGCGGGCGTACAGGGGGGCCGCCATCACCGCATGGGCGTCGTGCGGGATGAGGTGTTCGGCCAGGTGCGGGCCGCCGATCAGGTCGGCGAGGTCGTCCCGACCGTAGACGACTGTCTCGCCGTGCTGGAAGCTGCGCAGGAGGGGGTGGTCGGACAGCGGGGGGACGGGGTTGCCGCGCTCGATACCGGCCGGCCACGCCGCGGTGGCAGGCGCCAGGGCCGCGTTGCGCAGATGCAGATCTCCGCCGCCCAGCCGCTCGGCGGGCTCGTCACCGTCGAAGACGGACTGCGCGAGGTCGACTGCGGCGAGTTCACCGAAAGCGGGTACGAGTACGTCTGCAAGATCCTGCGCGGTGCGCACGACGTCCAGGGAGCCCCCCACCCGCTCGGCGACCTCGCGGGCGAGATCCAGCTGTCGGCGGGCGCGCAGCTCAGTGTCGTCGATGTACAGGGCTGCGACCCCGGTGGGACGTCCGCGCGCGTCCTCCAGGCGGAAGGCGGACAGTGACAGCGCGTGCCGCCGCGCCGGACGGTGCCGCAGGCTCACTTGCCGGCTCCTGTGGACCACCGGAACCCCCGTCTCGAGTACCTGGCGCAGTACCGCCTCGAGGTTCGAGGCGTCCTCGGCGCACAGCACGTCGCACAGCCGGGTGCCGGGCTGTACCGGACGGCCGTCGAGGGTGTCCGGCCTTGCGTTCGTCTGCACGGTGGTGAGGTCCGTGTCGTGCAGAGCGATGGTGATCCGGTGCTGTGCGGACAGGGCCCGCAGGAGCGCCGCGCCGTGCTGATGGTCGGCGACGTGATGGGTGGCCGCCGCCAGCACGAGGCACTCCGCCGAGGTGCCCAGCCTTGTAGTTCGGAAAGTGACGTCGACAGTGTGGCCGCACCGGTGCCACAGCCGTACCTGGCCGAACGCCGGCACGTGCGTGGCCCCGCTCAGGTCGTCCGGGAGGTCGGCCACCAGTTCCCGCACGGGGCGGCCGTGGACATCGTCGGCGGGAAACCCCGTCAGATCCTCTGCTGTCCCGGTCCACCCCACCACCACGCCTCGATCGTCGAGCACCGCGGCTGCCAGACCGTCCAAGGCGGACACCCTGCCGCCGGGACGGGCACCGGAGGCGCTCATCGCTGCTGGGGAGGCGCCGGCCGAGGCGGCGTTTTCACCGTTCACTGCGTGGTCCATGTCTCTGGCTTCCTGGTGAGAGCCTGCTGCTACGGGATACCGGCATGCGCGGACGTTCGCCGTCGGCCGCCCGGCTCGCCGACGGGTCACCGGGCACCGGCCGTGGAGGGCAGGTCCTGCTCGGCCCAGACGACCTTGCCGTCCGTTGCGGAGCGGGAGCCCCACCGGCGCGAGAGCTGCGCGACCAGTTGGAGGCCGCGGCCGTGCTCGTCGAGCGTGTGGGGATGGCGGGGGCGTGGCTGGCCGGTGTTGCTGTCGGAGACTTCGCATGTCAGCACCCGGTGCTGGATGAGCCGTAGGCGGCTCGGGCCGTCGCCGTGGCGGATGGCATTGGTGACCAGCTCGCTGACGATCGACTCCACGGGCGTCACGAGTGGCTCCAGACCCCATTCCCTGAGCTGACGGGAGGCCAGGCGCCGGGCTGTCGTGACGGTGACCGGTTCGTTCGGCAGGTCCCAGGAGGCGACCTGAGCGGGCTCGATCGCGCGGGTCCGGGCAAGGAGCAAGGTGACATCGTCGGCCGGTGTGTCACTGCGCAAGGTCTCCATCACTCGCGAGCACATGTCCTCCAGGGACGCGCCCGGCTGTGCCAGGGCGGCGTCCAGGCGGTCCAGGCCGACGTCGATGTCCTCGTCCCGGGACTCCACCAGCCCGTCGGAGTAGAGAGCGATCACACTTCCCTCGGGCAGTTCCAGTTCAGCGGACTGGAAGGGAACCAGGCCGAGACCAAGGCCGAGCGGGGCTCCGGCGGGCAGGTCGGGGACGGTGACCTGGCCCTGTTCGCCGACGATCAGGGGCGGCGGATGTCCAGCCCGCGCCATCGTGCACCGCCGGGTGACCGGGTCGTAGACGGCGTACAGACAGGTGGCGCCCACCACCGCGGGGGCCTGGCCGGAGTCATCGGAGTCCTCGTCGTTCAACCGTCGGACCGTGTCGTCGAGGTGTGCCAGCAGGTCGTCGGGAGGCAGGTCCAGGTCGGCCAAGGTGCGCACGGCGGTGCGCAGCCTGCCCATGGTCGCCGCGGCGTTGATGCCGTGGCCGACCACGTCGCCGACGACGAGGGCCACCCGGGCGCCGGACAGCTCGATCACGTCGAACCAGTCACCCCCCACGCCGTGGTCCATGTCGGCCGGCACATAGCGCGATGCGACCTCGACGGCCGCACCGCCCTGCACCCGATGGGGCAGCAGGTCGCGTTGCAGCGTGAGGGCGGCGGTGCGTTCACGGGCGTACTGGAGCGCGTTGTCCAGGCAGAGCGCCGCGCGGGTGACCAGCTCCTCGGCGAGGAGCAGGTCGTCCTCCTGGAAGGGCGTCTGCTCCACGGAACGGCCGAACAGCGCCAGTCCCAGCACGCAGCGCCGCGCACGGATGGGTACCACCATCAAGGAGTGGACGCCGCTGTCACGCACCTTCTGAGCTCGCACCGGATCGTGGTCGACCCAGGGACCTGAACAGGTGTCCAGCACCGGCTCCAGGTAGGACCGGCCCGTGCGCACGGCGGCGGCGAACGGCGAGTCCGGGTGGGTGTGGACCACCTCTTCACGCACCCATGGCAGCTCCAGGACACCCAGGTCGACGGAGGCCACACCGGCACGGCGCATCGACTGCGGACGGCCACTCGCTGTGCCGATCCGAGCCGACGGCTCGACGCCGAACGGAACAGACTCCACCAGATCGACGATGGCGTGGTCGGCCAGCAGCGGTACGGCCAGCTCGGCCAGTTCCTGACCGGTCCGCATCACGTCGAGGGTGCTCCCGATGTGCGTGCTGGCCTCACTGAGGATGGCGAGGCGCTCACGCGCACGCCTGTTCCCGGTCACGTCCACGGTCATGGAACACACGCCCAGGGGCGCGCCGTCCGCGCCCTGGAGGCAGAAGAACGAGGCCGAGAACGCATGCTCACGGCGCCGATCCGCGGGCGGCCACGCCCGGTACTCGTGCACCGTCGTGGTCCCGCTCTGCAGCACCTGCCGCATCACGACCTCGAGGGCTTCGGCCTCGATGGCGGGCAGCGAGTCCTTCAGGCCGCGCCCGAAGCGTCGGTGACGAGGCACGCCGTCGTGACGCTCCATGGCGTCGTTCACCCAGACACAGCGCAGCCGCGTGTCATAGACGACGATGCCGATCGGTGCTCGGGCAAGGAGTGATTCCCGCACCGGCCCTTCGGTCGCCCCCGAGGACAGGGACCCTATCTCGGTCACGGACACCAGCCACCGGTTGCCCGCATCCTGCCCCCACAACAACGAGATGTGCAGCGTCACCGTGAGCGTGCGGCCGCCGCGGTGGCGGATCGCTGCCGTCCCCGACCAGCCACCCCACGCACGGCACTGTTCGACGAACGCCGAGGCCCTGTGGGCCTCCTCGGGGGGCGGCAGCACGTGTACGGCGGACCGGCCCACCACCTCCCCGGCCGCATACCCCACAAGCTGCTGCGCTGCCTGCGTCCACCCCACCACCGTGCCCTCGGCGTCGACGACCGCTATCGCGGCGTCGGGTATCTCACGGGGCCACGCCGGCTCGGCGAGGGCGGTCTGGTCGGTGTACGTCATCGCGGTTCATCCCATCGGTGCGGAGGTGAAGAGAGCGTCGGCACGAGGCGCGGCGGCTCTGTGTGCAGCGGTGGTGAACGGCGTTGTCCGGTTGAGCGGCACACGGGGGGCATGTGTCTGTATGCGACATTCTGCCCACTTATGATGAAATGGTCAGATGTAATGCTTTCATCGTCAAGCCCATCGTCGACATTGATTGAACGATCAGGAATGTGGGACGAACGTCTGCAAGCCCGGATGATCGGGCTCAGCTCCTCGCCGCCGCGCCTTCTACTCAGCGCCTGGCTGCAGCGCAGGCAAGTCTGGGACGGCACGGACGGGAAGCTCCCGCACATGCTCGGCATCTCCGCGGGCGAAGCCCGCGGCAGCGTACGGCGCCCCCTTCCCGCCGTGGCCTGGCGAGGACGCCATGCCCTCTCGGCTTCACAGGTGGATGGGCAGGTGGCGGGGTCCGCGGAGCATCGCGTTCTGCCGGTACGGGGGCGGGTCTTCGACCAGGCGGGCGCTGCCGAGATGGGGAAGCAGGGCGCCGAGCGCGGCGTACGCCTCGACGCGGGCCAGGGGTCCGCCATAGCAGGCGTGGATGCCGCTGCCGAAGCCGAGGTGCTGGTTGTCCGGGCGGGCGGGGTCGAATCGGTCGGGATCGCGGAACCGCATCGGGTCGCGGTTGCCCGAGGCCAGCACCAGAATGACGGACGCGCCTGCGGGGACGAGGGTGCCGGCGATGTCGATGTCGGCGTGCGGGATGCGCTCGCGCATGTGGACTGGGGGCTCGTAGCGCAGCAGCTCCTCCACCGCTCGCGGGAGCAACTCCGGTTCCCGGCGCAGCCGGTCCAGTTGCTCGGGTTGGCGCAGGAGGGTGAGGGCGCCGTTGGTGATGAGGTTGACCGTGGTCTCGTGTCCGGCGATGAGGAGCAGTACGGCGGTTTCCGCGAGTTCCTCGTCGGTGAGGCGCAGGGACGGGTCCGGCTCGTTGGCGAAGGCGGAGAGCATGTCGTCGCCCGGCTTGCCGCGGCGCTGTTCCGCCAGGTTCAACAGGTAGCCGCCCATCTCCATCCGTGCCTGGTCGCCGGCCTTGTCCGGCTCGGCGGTGTCCTCGCCGGGCCTGACGTCGGCGGCTGCGACGATCGCGTCGGACCAGGCCCGGAAGAGGGGTTCGTCCTCGTGCGGCACGCCGAGCAGGCGGCAGATCACGGTGACGGGCAGCGGGTAGGCGAAGTCGTCGACGATGTCGATCTGCCGGCCTGCCTCGAACGGCTCCAGCAGGTCTCTGGTGATCCGGTCGATCTCGCCGCGCATGCCGTCGACCCGGCCAGGGCTGTGCGGGGGCCCGAAGGGCCGCATGGCGAGGGTGCGCAGCCTGTGGTGTTCGGGGTCGTCGAGCCGCAGGAACGGCGGCTTGTGGGTTGCCTCGCCGCGGGTGCGGGGGTCGGCACTCATCCGGGGGTCGTGCAACAGAGCGGCGATCCGGTGGTAGGTGCCGATCAGGTAGCTGCCGTCGGCCTGCGGCACCACGGGACCGGCCTCGCGGAGTTCCGCGTACAGCGGGTAGGGGTTGGGACGGCTGGCGTAGTCGGTGATCCGTGCCAGCAGGGTCGCGGAGTCCATGGCGGCTCCTCGTGGGGCGGGATGGGGGCTACACCACCGTCAGTCGACGGTCGGGAAGGTGACCGGTGAGTGCGACGGTCGGGCCGTGGGACAGCACGGAGGGGTCCGGTACGTCGGAGGGGATCGTGATGTCGGCCGCGATCGCGCGGTCCTGCGCGCCGGGCGGGGGCGGGAAGGGAGCGGCGGTCTCGATCAGGTGCCGGTAGTAGTCGAGCGCCTTGGCCATGTCGACGGTGACCGCTGCGGTGACCCGGCCCTGGTAGCCGTAGACCATGGCCAGACGGCGTGCCTCCAAAGAGCCCTGGGCGATGACGATGTGGTCGGAGTAGGTGGGCACGCCGACCGACTTGATGTTGAGGCCGAACTGGGTCGACCAGAAGACCGGGATGGCCAGGTGGGGGCGCTGCAGCGGTCCGGGGTTGACCATGTTGTGGGCCGCGACCTCGGCCTGCTCGACCGCGTTGCCCCAGTGCTCCAGCGACAGCATCTGGTAGCCGAACAGCGGGTGGGGGAAGCGGGAGACGTCACCGGCCACGAAGACGTCGTCGGTGACGATCCCGTACATGTTGAAGGCCCGGCAGCCGGCGTCGCAGGCGATGCCGCGCGGGCCCGCCGCCAGCCCGGACTCCGCCAGCCACTCCACGTTGCGGATCGCGCCCAGGGCCACGACGCACACGTCCGCCTCGACGCGGCTGCCGTCGGACAGCTCCGCGCCGGTGAAGGCGCCGTTGGCGTTCAGGGCGGTGACCGTGACCCCGGTGCGCAGGTCCACGCCGTGGTTGCGCTGCATGACGGCGGCGAGCTTGGACAGGGTGCCGCCGAGCGCACCTACCAGGGGGGCGGGGCCGCGTTCGGCGACGGTCACCTCAAGACCCAGTTCCCGGCAGGCCGAGGCGATCTCCGAGCCGGTGAAGCCGCCGCCGATCACCAGCACCCGCTCCGGCCTCGCGGCCAGCCGCTCGGCCAGTCCCGCGCCGTCCTCGCGCGTGCGCAGGGTGAACACCCCGTCCAGGGCGCCTTCCTCCGGGTTGGGCCAGGGCCGCGCGCGGGTCCCGGTGGCGATCAGCAGCCGGTCGTACGGCAGGGACTCACCGTCTTCGAGCAACACCCGTTTCGCCAGCAGGTCCACACCGGTGGCGCGCACGCCGAGGCGCCACTCGGCGTCCGGGTCCCGCCGCATCGGCAGCTCGAGGGTGTCCGCCGTCGCCCGTCCCAGCAGCACCTGCTTGGACAGCGGCGGCCGGTCGTAGGGCGCATGGGACTCGTCCCCCACCACCGTCAGTGAACCTGTGAATCCTTCCTCGCGCAGCGCCTCGGCTGCTCTCAGCCCGGCCAGCGACGCGCCGACGATGACGATGCGGCCGTCTTTCAGGTCACCGGGCACCGGTTCTCACCTCTTCCCCCAGGAGGATCGCCTGCACTGGGCAGGCAGCCGCGGCCTGGCGCACACGCTCCACCTGGTCTTCGGGCACGGCCGTGGCGTACAGCAGCCCCTCCTCGCCGTGCAGCTCGAACACCTCCGGCGCGAGGAACACGCACTGCGCATAGCCCTGGCAGCGTGTGAGGTCGACAACGGTCCGCATCTCCACCACTTCTTCCTCCGTTGTCACACCCCCCTCCTCTCCAGCATGGGGCCAGATCTGAGTGCCTGCATGCCTTGTGATCGAGAGCTGGTATTCGGGCCGGCAGGGTGAGGGGGAGGAGATGAACTCTCGGCAGGGACAACCCAGTTGCTGAGAAGCGTTCAGGTGCGTCTCCTTCGACCAGGTGGTCCGGGTGACCCGAGTCACTGTCACCGCCTCCCCATTTCCATACGTCGTATGGTTATCCTGGCAGGGCGATTCCATACACCGTATGGAACTGCTTGACGGACAACGCCACACAACGCCAGGCGCCTCACATCGCCTGCAAAAGCAGCCGTTGGTGCAGATCGCACCGACCGGAAGGAAAGATCATGAAGAAGCTCACGAAGCGGATTGCTGTCGCCGTTTCCTCCGTGGCGGTCGCGGGTGTCGCCGTTGTCGGTGCCGGGGGCACCGCTTCGGCCGCGACTCCCGCCTCTGTGCACGTCCAGCGGTCGGCCGAGGTCAACCTCACCGACTACCGCTGGGACCACGGCGTGGGTTACCTGATCGAGCAGGGCTACTGCTGGGACGGAAAGCGTGGCTGGCACCACGACGACCATGTCGCCGGCTCCCTCTGGCACAGCCGCGACGGTCGCTGCTACCGCTGGGACGATGAGCGGCGCGAGTGGAAGTCCGACAGGTCCTACCGGCTCGACTGGAACCGCTACGAGAGCGACGGCCGGGGCTGGGACCACCATGACTGGAACCGCGGTGACCGGGACTACTTCGGCTGGGACCACGGTGGCTGGGACTACTACGGATGGGACCACTACGACCGGAACCACGGTGACCGGTAGGACGGGTCCTGCCTGTGCCCCTGAGCGGAGGCTGTACCCCTCGCCTTGATGCCTGTCGGCGGCAGGGATGCGACCGCTGGTCACGGATCAGTGGTCCCCTGCCCGCCGCCCGGGCGGGTGATCGAGCGAGGGCCTGCTCCCTACTCCACCTCTGAACCTGCCTGCGGCACCACCTCGTGCCACAGGCGCGCGTCGCCCAACTGCCGCGACGCCACGACCCGCGCGGTCCGCCGATGCTGTCCGGCACCCGGGCCCTGCTGAACACCTCCTGATTCGATGCGTGCTTGGCGCCACGAGCGCCGGGCCACAGCCGAGGCAAGGGGGTGCCTTGGAGTGAATGCCCATGGAGTCTTCGAGGACCGTGGTTCGGGCGGTGACCGCGCAGCTCGTCGTCTCGCGCACCTACTCACAGCCCTTGTGCATGCGGCTGCGGTACGAGCCTGCAGATCCCTACGTCGTCCGTGCCGCCTTTTTCGTCCACGGCGACGAGCCGGTCGAATGGGTCCTGGGGCGGGATCTTCTGGCTGACGGTCTGGAGGGTTCCGCAGGTTACGCGGACGTCCGGATCTGGTCGGCCGCAGGGCGGGGTGACGAGTCGATCTACATCGCCCTCGGTTCTTCCGGAGGCACCGCCTTGCTCGAGGTCCCCGTGCAGGACATCTCGTCCTTCCTTCAGGACACCCAGGCTCTGGTGCCACGGGGTACCGAGTCCGGACTCATCGACTGGGATGCCGAACTGGCACACCTCCTCCCCCGAGGCTGACCGCCGACCATCCATGCTCAGAAGTAAAGGAACCAGTGTCATGCCCCAGTACCAGCTTCGCGTCTACACCCTGCACAGCTCCGACGCGCTCACCGCCTACGAGAAGATCTGGGCCCAGCACATTCCCAGTATGGCCAAGCACCGGATCACCACCCACGGCGTCTGGACAGCGCCCGCGGCACCCGGAAGCGACACCCCCCGGCTGTACGCCCTCGTGTCCTACCGGGACGCCGACGACGTGCGGGAACGACTGGAGGCGTACCTGTCGAGTCCTGAATTCCGCGCGGACATGGAGGGTTTCGACATCGGCGCGATCGTCGGCCTCGAGGAGATCCTGCTGACGCCCACCGTGGACTCTCCCTTGCGCTGACGGTCGGCCTGCGACGAGTGACGCCGCCGGAAGGGCCGGTATCCGGCGGCCCTGCAATGGTGGCTCTGGTGTCGTCGATGGCGACCCACCAGTGGTGGCCCTTGCTGGCATCGATTCCGAGCAGGGCACCTGTGTGGTCATGTGCGTCTCCTCGGACTCGGACAGCGTGCCGTTCCGGTCCAAGGACGGCTCTGTCCTGCGTGACCGGGCCCCGGCAACCGCGGCCGGCGTCGAGGTAGGGACCGTGAAGAGTCGGTTCACTACCACCACGACCGGTGCAGCGTCGATCGCTGAGGCCAAGGGCGCCCTCTGTCCGGCAACCACCGTTGGCCACATCTCCGAGATCGCCCCGGCCGGCAGTGGTGACCTCGGCTGCTCCCGTCGCCCGGGCACCCTGGCGACGGCACGAAGAACTGCTCCTGCGGGTGTCCTCGTGCCGATCGCCACCGGTCCTCGCAGTAACCCCGTCTGTGCAGCCCCTTTGAATCCGACGACAGCACTTCCCGGATGACTCGAAGCACCAGGAGTAAGACCCAATGAAGTCATTGAGAACTGTGATCCAGGGGCTGCCTGTGAAGCTTGTCGGCGTGCATGCGACGTCCTTGCCCGTGATCATGAATCTGCGGTACGAGCGGAGTGATCCCTATGTGGTCCATGCCGCTTTCACCACCGATGTCGACAGCGACGAGCCGGTGGAATGGATCATCGGGCGCGATGTGCTGATCGAGGGCCTGGAGGGCCCCGCCAGCGAGGGGGACGTTCGCATATGGCCCGCCGGCGAGGAGGGCTGCCGCGACTTGTACATCCTTCTCAACCCGCCGGCCGGTACGGCCCTGCTCAAGGCCCCAGCGCAGGAATTCAAGGCGTTCCTGCAGGAAACGGAGGCAGTGGTGCCCCGGGGGGCCGAGCTCGGCCACAGCGACTTCGACCGCTTGCTGGCGCACTTCCTCGCCGAAGGGTGAGTCCTGGCATGGTGCGACCTGAGGCAGGCACACGGACGTCTGCGCCTCGGTGTTCACCGCCATGGTGAGTGGATGTCCGCAGTCGTGGCGTCGAGGGCGGCCAGGCCGAAGCCGGCCTCGGTCAGGATGTTCGCCGCGACTCCGCGGCCGACCCGCCCCGGTGAGACCAGCCGCCACGCGGCAACCCGCTACCTGCGTCGCATCGCCCACCTTCCCGCGCTCCGTAGCTCGCCGCTCATCGGCAGGCTCTGCCGCAGGGACGGAGCGGTCAGCCGTAGTGCTGGCCGAGCCTGCTGAACTGCTCGACTCATGGACTCCTACTGGGACGAGCAGCTGTTCCGATGAAGAGATCTCGCTTGAGTGAGCGGCATCAACGCCGACCGTGCGCACACTGGGCCCCGCTCCCCGAACGCTGACGGGCTGTACAGGCCGGTGCAGCGTAACGTCGTCTTGTGGACTTCCCTGCGGACAATCTCGTGTCCCGTGCCGCGCGTGAGGTCAGCCTGCGGGCAGACCAGTTGATCCATGACGTCGAGCGGTGCCTGCAACGTGGAGTCCCCGAGGTCTGGGAAGACCCCGACGTAGCCCGCATGACGGCAGAGAACGTCACCGAACATGTTCTCGCGGCGTTGGCCGGCCTGGTACACGGCATCGAGCCGGACCAGATCGAAACGCCGGCCGCAGACCCGGACCGCGCGCGCCGACTTGCTCGGCACGGGACACCCGTCAGCGTGATACTGCGGTCCTTCCGGCTGGGGCAAGGTGTCATGCTCGACCGGCTACTCGAAGAGATGCCCCGGCTGACCGACGACGCCGAATTGATCAGTGCAGCGACGCGAAAGCTGATCGCGACGATGGCCGGGTACGTCGATCGCATGTCGGAGCAGGGCGTGGCGGTCTACCAGCGGGAACGGGACCGGCGGCTGCAGTGGCGGCTGTCGATGGTGAACGAGGCGAGCATGCGCATCGGCACCACGCTGGACATCGCCCGCACCGCCCAAGAGCTGGCCGACCTCGCCACCGAGAATTTCGCCGACCTCGTCACCGTCGACCTGCTCGACTCCGTGCTGCGCGAAAATGACAGCCCTGTGAGCCGCCTTCCGACGCTCCGGCGGGTCACTCAACGATCAGTGATGGAGGGCGACCCGGAATCGACGATCCGACCTGAGCAGCTTCACGTCAGCCCGCGCGGTTCACCGTCGGCTCGCGCCCTGGACACCGGTCAGCCCTCCCGGCACACCGGCCCGCCAACGCCCCGTGACGCCGGCGACGCCGACGACCACCGGACCCACTCGACGCTGGTGGTGCCGCTGCGGGCCCGAGACTCCACCCTGGGCGTCGCGCACTTCATCCGGTACCGCAACCCCGACCCCTTCGACGACGAGGACCTGCTCCTCGCGCAGGAGATCGCCGCCAGGGCGGCGGTGGCTGTCGACAATGCCCGCCGCTACACACACGCGCGCGCGACTGCCCTCACCCTGCAGCGCAGCCTGCTCCCGCAGCACACCGCACAGCAGTCGGCCGTGGAGATCGCTTATCGCTACCTGCCCGCAGGGGCCCAGGCCGGCGTCGGCGGCGACTGGTACGACGTCATCCCCCTGTCCGGAGCCCGCGTCGCCCTGGTGGTGGGCGATGTGGTCGGACACGGCATCCACGCCGCCGCCACCATGGGGCGGCTGCGGACAGCGGTCCGCACCCTGGCCGACATCGACCTGCCGCCCGACGAACTCCTCACTCACCTGGACGACGTCGTCATCCGCCTGTCCGCCGAATCCTCCAATGACCCGACCATCGAAGAGGCCGGGGACATCGGCGCCACCTGCCTGTACGCCGTCTACGACCCCGTCTCCGGCCAGTGCGTCCTTGCCCGCGCGGGGCATGTGCTGCCCGCCGTGGTGGGCCTTGACGGAACCGCCGACCTCCTCGAACTGCCACCCGGACCACCGCTGGGCCTGGGCGGCCTTCCGTTCGAAGCGGCGGAGTACGACCTCCCCGAAGGCAGCGTCCTTGCCCTCTACACCGATGGCCTGATCGAAGGCCGCGACCACGACGTCGAAGCGGGTATCGCCCTGCTCCGCCAAGCCCTCGCACAGCCCGCTTCCTCCCTGCAAGCAACCTGCGACACCGTGCTCGAAGCCCTGCTGCCGACTGATCGACCACACGACGATGTCGCGCTGCTCCTGGCACGCACCCATGTCCTGGGCGCTCGCCAAGTCGCCAGCTGGGACTTGGCCGCTGACCCCGTCTGCGTGTCCCGGGCCCGGTCGAACGTCGCTCAACAGCTGAGCAGCTGGGGCCTGGAGGGGGTCGAGTTCTCCACCGGGCTCATCGTCAGCGAACTGGTCACCAACGCCATCCGCTACGGTCGTCCTCCCATACGGCTGCGCCTGATCCATGACCGTGCCCTCGTGTGCGAGGTCTCCGACACGAGTAGCACCACCCCTCACCTGCGCCGGGCCCGCACCTACGACGAGGGGGGACGGGGTCTGCTCCTGGTCGCTCAGTTCACCGAGCGCTGGGGAACGCGGCACGCCCGACACGGCAAGACGGTCTGGGCCGAGCTGAGCGAGAAGGAGTCCGCTGGATTCCCGGCATGGGATTCCCTGTAGGCGCGACGACGGACGGAGCTATGCGGTGAGCGGATGCGTCGACCACGAGCTCGGGGGCTACGCCCCTCGAAGGTGGGCCCTCAGGGGCACTGCCTGTTCCGCTACATGTGCACGACAGGTGCAGCGTTCTCATCCTGCTGGGGTACACCCCGGCGGTAGAGCAGGGCGGTGACGACCAGGCCGGTGACGAAGACAGCCGCCGACCACCAGTAGGCCGTGGAATAGCCCTCCAGGCCGGCCTGAGCTAGCACGCCGGGGTTCTTGGGATTGCGGCCGGCGAGGTAGCCGGTGGCTGCGTCGGAGGCCATCGTGCTGAGCAAGGCGATGCCAATGGAACCGCCTACCTGCTGAAGCGTGTTGACAGCAGCCGCCGCGACGCCGGCATCGGTGGCCTCCACGCCGGAGGTGGCCAGGCTCATGGCGGGTGCGATGACCGTGCCCAGCCCGATGCCGACGAGCACCAGCTGGGGCAGTACCTGCGTCACGTATCCGCTGCCCAGGTCCAGCGTGGTCATCCAGACCAGGCCGGCGGCCGCGATGGCCATGCCCAGCGGGACCACCGGCTTCGGTCCTATGCGCGCCACCAGGACGTTGTTGGCCACCGCGGAGGCGGACGACGAGGCCACGATCAGGGGCAGGAAGGCGAAGCCGGTGTTCAGGGCGCTGTAGCCGAGGCTCTGCTGCAGGTAGTAGGTCAGGAACAGGAACACGCCGAACATGCCCGCGCCGGTGACGAAGAGGGCGGCGAAGGAGGCGCCGCGGTTGCGGTCCAGCAGGACTCGCAGGGGCAGCAGCGGATTCTCCGCCCTGGTCTGCCACCACACGAAGACGGCCACGAGCACGGCTCCGGCCGCCAGCATGCCCCAGGTCGCCAGCGAGCCCCAGCGGTGCGTCTCGGCGTTCGAGAACCCGTAGACCAGGCAGAACAGGCCGATGGAAACCAGCAGAGTGCCGAGGACATCGAGTTTGGAGGACGTGTCGCGCGGCGTGCGGTGCAGCAAGGCCGCGCCACCGACGAACGCCACGCCCGCGAAGACCACGTTGACGTACATGGTCCAGCGCCAGTCCAGGTACTGGGTCAGCACCCCGCCGAGGATCAGGCCGACGGCTCCGCCGGCACCGGCGATCGAGCCCGCGACGGTGAAGGCTTTCGCCCGCTCGCGCGGATCGGTGAAGGTGGTCATCAAAAGCGACAGCGCGGACGGGGCCAGCAGGGCGGCGAACAGGCCCTGGACGGCGCGCGCGATGACGAGCATGACGAAGCCGTTCGCCGCGCCTGCCACCATGGAAGCGGCCGCGAAGCCGGCCAGCCCCACCAGGAAGGTCACCTTCTGACCGACCAGGTCCGCGACCCTGCCGCCGAGCAGCAGCAGGCTGCCGAAGGCC
This sequence comes from Streptomyces sp. NPDC047079, assembly GCF_040643755.1. Lineage (NCBI taxonomy): Bacteria > Bacillati > Actinomycetota > Actinomycetes > Kitasatosporales > Streptomycetaceae > Streptomyces > Streptomyces sp. NPDC047079. The sequence goes on along the minus strand of NZ_JBEYUZ010000010.1, from coordinate 86,190 downwards.
AGCGCGTAGGCGGTGACCACCCACTGCCGGTCGGCGTCCGAGAAGCCGAGGACGTGCTGGGCGGACGGCAGGGCGATGTTCACGATGGTGCCGTCGAGGACACCCATCAGCATCGACAGGGAAATGACCAACAGAATCCACCAGCGACGCCGGTGCGACAGATCGGGCACCTTCTCAGCTGTGGTCTCGGCGCCGCAAGCAGCGACGGTGGCGTTCTGGGACATGGGGGCAGCCCTCCGGACAGCGAATGGGGGATGGAGGAAGAGAGAAAAGAACGAATCGAGAGATCGGGGAGGTCTCATCCGGTACGGGGCGCCACTTCGCGCTCACGGGCGGGAGCACTCGGCGGCGTAGCCGCCTCGGTGAACGGATGACGCGGGTGATTCAGCTCGACGAGGCCGACGGTCTCCCCCCTCAGAGGGAGACCAGGAACAAGCCAAGGACCATGGTCATTTCACGGTTCAGCGTCGGCATACGGCTGCCGTGTAGGGGCTGGATGTGGAACCACCCCGCCGGGCGGTCTCACCTGATGTGACGGGGTGACTCCGGCGTGTCGCAGCCTGATAGCGCCCGACTGCCAGCGCGCCTCAGGCGGACTGGCTCAATGGCCAGCATGCCGGCCGTCACGACCGGCAGTGAGGCGGCCTTCCAGGCCCGTGATCAGCGTGTCCATCACGAGACGGAACATGTGGTCCTGGTCAGGGCCTTCAGGGCCCGCACTCGTAGAGCCAGGGTCCGCGTCCGCGGCCCCGTCTTCGTCGGCTTCAGGGCCGTGGGACTTGAGGGTCGACCACTGGTGGAGTGCGCCGTTGAGTTCTGCGGTGAGGACACCGATGACGACGGCGGCCATCAGCGCGGCGATCTCCGAGACCTCTGACTGCGGCACGCCGGCAGCGGCCACGATGGCGGTGAGGGCGGTCCAGAACGGGTCGTCGGGCTGGATGAAGTCGGGCTGGTGGCTGAACGAGTAGGCCATCAGTTCGGGGTGACGGTGCGCCAGGGTGCGGAAGTCCGTGGCGAGCAGGCGGATCCGCTCCTGCCAGGGCGCGTCCTCCAGCGTCACGGTGCGGAACTGGGCGCCGACCATTCTCGTGACGCCGCGCAGCACCGCTTCCTTGTTCGGCACGTGGTGGTACAGCGACATCGGGTTCGCGTCGAGCGCGGTGGCGAGTTTGCGCATGGTGAGCGCCTCGACCCCGTCCTCGTCGATGAGCCGCAGGGCGGCGGCGTAGATCCCGGCCTCCGTCAGAGGCACGTCTCTCTTCCTTGTGCCCCGCGGGGGACGCCTCGATTTTTCCATACCACGTACGGTACCAGTTCCATACGTCGTACGGAAATGAGCTTCCTCACACCGGCCACCTGCCCGTTCGGGTTGCACTCCGCTTTCCGTACTGCGTACGGTTTCAATTCCATACGACGTATGGTTCTCGTCGTGCATCACGGCATCGACCGGCGCCCTTGCCCTTCCCCCTTCTCCACACAAAGGAGCAAGACATGACTACGCACTCCGCGAACGATCTTCGCCCCATCCGGTCCCCGCGCGGGATCCCCCTCCTCGGCAATACGCCGCAGATCCCCGACACCAATCCGGTGGAGTACTTCGGTGAGCTGTCCAAGCAGTTCCCCGAGGGCATCTACGGCATGGACATCGCCGGCATCGAGCAGGTCTTCGTCTACGACCCGGACCTGGTGGCCGAGGTCTGCGACGAGACGCGGTTCTTCAAGCAGATCGACAAGACGCCGCTGCATCACGTCCGGGACTTCGCGGGGGCGGGCCTGTTCACGGCCCACCAGCACGAAGAGGAATGGGGCATGGCACACCGTGTCCTGCTGCCGGCGTTCAGCCAGCGGGCCATGAAGGCGTACTTCGGGCAGATGCTGGAGATCGCCCAGAACCTGGCGGGCAAGTGGGAGTGCAGGGAGGGTCAGCCGGTCAACATCACCGACGACTACACCCGCCTGACGCTGGACACCATCGCCCTGTCGGGGTTCGGCTACCGGTTCAAGTCCTTCGACAAGGAGGAACTGCACCCCTTCCTCAACGCGCTGCTGGAGGCACTGATCGAGTCGCTGCGGCGCTCCCAGGAGCTGCCGATGATGACCAAGCTGCGCAAGGCGGACGACCGGAAATACCGCGACAACATCCGGCTGATGCAGGACCTGGTCGAGAGCGTGATCAAGGAGCGCCGCGAGGGCAAGGGCACCGGTGAGGAGGACCTGCTGGGCCTGATGCTGGAGGCCACGGACCCGGACACCGGCAAGCTGCTGGCCGACGACAACGTCCGCGACCAGGTGCTGACGTTCCTGATCGCCGGTCACGAGACCACCAGTGGTCTGCTGTCGTTCGCCACGTACTCGCTGATGCGCAACCCGCACGTCCTGGCCCAGGCGTATGCCGAGGTGGACCGCTTGATGCCCGGCGACACCGTCCCGGACTACGACACGATCATGCAGCTGGACGTCATCCCGCGGATCCTGGACGAGACCCTGCGCCTGTGGGCTCCCATCCCGGCGTTCGGCAAGGCCCCGCTCGAGGACACCGTCATCGGCGGCCGCTACCTTCTCAAGAAGGGCACGCGGGTCAACATCCTCGAAGGTCCCCTGCACACCCACCCCAAGGCATGGGACCGTCCCGACGAGTTCGACATCGACCGGTGGCTGCCGGAGAACCGCGCCCAGCAGCACCCGCACGCCTACAAGCCGTTCGGCAACGGCGTTCGTGCCTGCATCGGGCGTCAGTTCGCACTCACCGAGGCCCGCCTGGCCCTGGCGCTGGTACTGCAGAAGTTCAAGCTCTCGGACACCAGCGACTACAAGATGGACGTGCGGGAGGCGCTGACGCGCAAGCCCGGCAACTTCGAGCTGATCGTCCGTCGCCGTCAGGAGCACGAGCGGACCGTCTTCGGCGCCGCGGACCAGCAGACCGGCGACACGCAGGCGCAGGCAGCGGTCAGCGGTGTCGGTGTGAACCTGACCGTCGCCTACGGCTCCAGCCTGGGTTCGTGCGAGGACCTGGCGCGCACCATCGCCGACCGGGGTGAGCGCTCCGGGTTCGGCACCACGCTGGTGAGCCTGGACGAGCTGGGCGACAATCTGCCCACCGAGGGCCTGCTCGCCGTGGTGGCGGCCAGCTACAACGGCAAGGCTCCCGACAACGCTCAGCACTTCGACGACCTGCTCGCCGCCGGGCTGCCCGAGGGCTCGCTGTCGAACGTGCGGTACGCGCTGCTGGGCGCCGGCAACACCCAATGGGTGGCCACCTACCAGGCATTCCCCAAGCGGATCGAGGAAGGGCTGCTGGCCGCCGGCGCCACCCCCATCGTCGAGCGCGGCATCGCGGACGCCGCCGGTGACTTCGACGGCATGGCCACGCGGTGGATGAACACCCTGTGGGCCACTCTGGCCGAGGAATACGCCGCCGACACCTCCCAGGCGAGCGGCCCCCGTTACCAGGTCCAGCTGCTCACCGAGTCCGACGTGCGTCCCGCCATCGTCTCCGAGCAGGCGTACCCGCTCACCGTGGTGACCAACGACGAACTCGTGGCCGACGCGACCGGCCTGTGGGACTTCAGCATCGAGCCGCCGCGCCCGTCGGCGAAGTCCATCACTTTCGAGCTGCCCGAGGGCGTCACCTACGACACCGGCAACCACCTGGCCGTCTTCGCCAAGAACGAACTCGCCCTGGTGGAGCGCGCACTGAGGCGACTCGGCGTCGACTACGACCAGGTGCTCCGGCTCGACCAGCCGGCCGGTGGCCGCACCCACCTGCCGGTCGGCACCCCGGTCACCGCCGGCATCCTGCTCACCGAGTTCCTGGAGTTGCAGGACGTGGCCACCCGCTCCCAGATCCAGACGCTCGCCGAGTACACCGAGTGCCCGTGGACCCGGCCGCAGCTCCAGGCGTACACCGCCGACACCCAGGAGGCCGAGGAGCGCTACCAGAAGGAGATCCTCGGCAAGCGCATCTCGGTGCTGGGCCTGCTGGAGCGCTTCCCGGCCGTCGAGCTGCCGCTGGCGGTCTTCCTGGAGATGATGGGCCCCATCCGCCCGCGCTTCTACTCCATCTCCTCCGCCCCGTCGGCCAACCCGCGCCATGTGCGCCTGACCGTCGGCCTGCTGGAAGGCCCGGCCCTGTCCGGCGACGGCCAGTACCGCGGCACCTGCTCCGCCTACATCGCGGGCCTCGAGCCCGGGGACGTCGTCTACGGCTACGTCCGCGTGCCCTCCCCGACGTTCGCCCCGCCCGCCGACCCCGCCACGCCGCTGATCCTCATCGGCCCCGGCACCGGCATCGCGCCGCTGCGCGGCTTCCTGGAGGAGCGGGCGACACAGCACGCAAACGGCACCCAGGTGGGCCTGTCCCAGGTCTTCGTCGGCTGCCGCCACCCGGAACACGACTACTTCTACAAGCAGGAGATGCAGGACTGGGAGCAGACCGGGATCGCCCAGGTGCACACCGCCTACTCGGCGGTCACCGGCCACCCGGCCCGGTTCGTGCAGAACGCCATCGCCGAGGCCGCCGACACGGTGTGGCAGGCCATCGAGGACGGCGCGTACATCTACGTCTGCGGTGACGGCCGCCGCATGGCCCCCGCCGTCCGCGAGGCACTCGCCGCCATCCACCGCCAGAAGACCGGCAGCGACGACGAGACCGCCCAGCAGTGGCTCGCCCAGCTCGAAGCGGACGAGCGCTACCAGCAGGACGTCTTCGCCTGACCGGCGCACGCCGTCAAGGCGCGCTGACCCCCAGCCGCCGGGAGGCGTGCGGCCTCGTCCTGCCACTCCGCACGCCTCCCGGCCCCACCAGCCACTCAGACACCCCATGGCACCCATGGCCCGAACCACCGGGCCGTGCCCGCTCACAGAAAGCAGATCACCATGGACACCATGCTCGCCGGCCGCTTCCACCTGGACAGCAAGAAGTTCGCCGTGGAAGAGGTCCCGATCCCCGTGCCGGGCCCGGGCGAGGTCCTCATCGAGGTCAAGGCCGCCGGCGTCTGCCTCTCCGACGTCCACCTGCTCGACGGCTCCCTCGTCCCGCTGTTCGCCACCTCCGACACCATCACCGTCGGCCACGAGGTCTCCGGTGTCATCCACACGCTCGGCCCCGACCTCAAGCGCGGCCTGCCCGTCGGCACCCGCGTCACCCTGGAGGCCGGCAAGACCTGCGGCACGTGCGCCGGGTGCGTGCGCCGCCGCCCCTGCAGCCAGATGCTCACCGCCGGCATCGACTACGACGGAGGCTGGGCCGAGTACGTCATCGCCCGCGAGGACACCCTCATCCCCATCCCCGACAGCCTCCCCTTCGACCAGGCCGCGATCATCCCCGACGCCGTCTCCACCCCCTACGCCGCCGTCGTCGCCACCGCGGGCGTCCGTGCCGCCCAGTCCGTCGGCGTCTGGGGAGTCGGCGGAGTCGGCGCCCACAACGTCCGCCTCGCCCGCCTGGTCGGCGCCGCCCCGATCATCGCCGTCGACCCGCTGCCCAGCGCCCGCGAGCGCGCCCTGGCCTTCGGCGCGGACCTCGCGCTCGACCCGGCAGCCCCCGACTTCGCCGACCAGGTCCGCGCCGCCACCGGCGGACGCGGCCTCGACTTCGCCTTCGACTGCGCCGGCGTCCCCGCCGTCCGCGACCAGGCCGCCTCCGTCCTCGGCCTGGGCGGCTCCCTGATCCTGGTGGGTATCACGCCTCGGCCACTGACCATCACCGAGGGCCTGACCTTCAACTACCTGCAGAAGCAGGTCCGCGGCCACTACGGCGGCTTCCCCGAGTCCGTCTCCGAGCTGGTGCAGCTGACCGCGGCCGGCCGCCTCGACCTGGCCCCCTCCATCACCGACCACATCCCGCTCATCGAGGCCGCCGACGCCGTCCACCGACTGGAGAACAAGATCGGCGACCCGATCCGCCTCATCCTCGTCCCCTGACGCCCGTCAGCAGGACACCAAGCCACCCTGGGCAGGGGTGAGTGGGCGCCGGTGCGTGAGGGAGCACCGGCGCCCACGGCTTTCCGGCAACCGTGGAGAGATAGAACCATGCAGACGACCGACGCCCCGGGCCGCGCGCCGCAGCGCAGCGACGCTCGTGCGAACCGTCAGCGCATCCTCGCCACCGCTCGGCGGAAACTGCGGGATGACCCGGACGCGAGTCTCGACAGCATCGCCGTGGCGGCCGGCCTCGCGCGGCGCACCTTCTACGGACACTTCTCCAACCGACATGCGCTCATCACCGAGTTGACGCAGGAAGCAGCCCAGGCGCTTCAACAAGCGTTCGCCCTGACCCGCATCCCGGGTGCTGATCCGCTGGAGGCGATGGCGCGGATGGCCCTGGCGGCATGGGCGGTGGGCGACCAGTACCGCATGCTCATCTCCCTCGGTCGCCGCCACCTCGGAGAGGAGGCCATCCGCGCCACCCTGGCACCTGCCCGCGAAGAGGCCATCGCGGCCATACGACGTGGCCAGCACGAAGGCGTGTTCGCTAACCACGTCCCCGCACCTGTCCTCGCACAAGCGCTGGAAGCACTGATGCTGGCCCTCGCCGAGGAGAACACCGCGTCCACCTGGGCGGACCCCACGGGTGAGGCCGCCGCGACCGCGTTCCTCGTCGCCGCCGGCGTAGCACCCCAGGTCGCTGCGCTCCGGATCCGAGATATTTTGCGTGTGTAGCCATCTTCAATGCGGGTCTGTCGTGTTCAGTCCCGTGCGTGATGGCCCGCAAGACAGTCCACCGACAAACCCGCGCCCCTGGCCGCGTTCTGCCGATGAGGCACTGCCGCGGCCTTCTGCCGCGCTTCTGGGACCGTCCGCATCGACGCCATCCCATACCCCCACGACATCTCGGGTGGCAAGGAGCCAAGACTTCCGCGACAAGGGCGGTCTTATGTCTGGCCAGCGAAAGACGCCTGTGGGGTTCGGAAGAGAGCGGCCTATGAGCGCTTCACTTGGCGGAGTCTGGTCCCGTGGGAGGCCGCCAGAGCGTCGCGATGCAGGCTGGTGGTGTCGCTCTTCCGTTCACCCTGCCGACCGGGAGCGGGCGGTCAAAGCAGGGCCCTGCTCGCGCTGGCACAGTGCGTGCCGTTTGTGATCGCGCTGGCCGTGCTGATCATCGAGCTCACCCCAGCTCACTTCCTCTATACCGGCCCCTTTCTCGCCGCGGTACCGGCGCTGGCGGCCGTAACGCTGGGCCCCAGGCGAACGGCCCTGGCGGTGGCTCTCGCACTGGCGGTCAGCATCACCACGGCCACCTACAACCAGGCATGGGGCACTCTGCTGGTCTATACCAACTTCCTGGCACTGGCTCTGGTCTCCGTGGCCGGTTTCATCACCAGCAGCGTCACGGGGAGGAGCGAGCTCGACGAGGTCCGCCGGATCGCCGTTGCCGCACAGGAGGTCATTCTGCGGCCGGTGCCCGAGCGCCTTGGCCCGGTGCGGGCGGCCAGCCTGTGCCTGGCGGCAGGGACCGGGGCGCAGGTCGGCGGTGATCTGTACGAGGCCGTGCAGACGCCGTACGGCGTCCGGATGATCGTGGGCGACGTCCGCGGCAAGGGGCTGAGCGGCATGCATGCGGTCGCGGTGGCGCTGGGCGCGTTCCGGGTGGTCGCGCACTACGAGGACGACCTGGTGGGGGTGATGAACCACTGCGCGGCCGCGCTGCGCCGGGAGGCCGCCGTGCCGGGCGCCTTTCCCGAGGAGGCCCTGACGGAGCGGTTCACCACCGCACTCATCGCCCAGGTGCCGAACGACGACCCCGTGGTGCACCTGGTCAACCGCGGCCACCCGCCTCCGCTGGTACTCCACAAGGGCCGAACCCAGGCTTTGATGCCCACTTTGCCGCACCCGCCCCTGGGCCTGGAGGACCTGATCCCCAGCCCTCCCGAGAAGCCAGAGACCTATCCGTTCGTACCCGGGGACCGTCTGCTCCTCTACACCGACGGCGTGATCGAAGCCCGCAACCCCGGCAACGGCTTCTTCCCTCTGCCGGAGGCCATGGAGTCGATCAACTCCGGCACCACGCCTCAGGAGTTTCTCGCGCAACTGCATCAGGCTTTGACCGGCCACACCCGAAGGCCGCTTGGCGGACGACGTGGCGATGATCCTCGTCGACCGGCTCGACGAAGGAATCGGTATGCCGGCCATCTGAGAACAGCTTTCTGAACGGCTGGCCACTTGCGCCGCCTGGATCGACCACACCGGCGAACTCCTCATCATCGCGGGCAGCTGATCCGCATCCAGGCCGACCGCCTGCCCGGCGGTGAGACCCGCCGCCACTCTGGCTGTGGTCCTCAACGCACCGGCCTGACCGGCGAGGAAGTCGACGTGCACCGGCAGGCCGTTTCGAGGAGATTCAACCTGAGCACGCCTTCCGGCTGATGAAACAGACATGGGCTGGACTCGACCAGGCTCCGCACCCTCGAGGCGGGAGGCCGCCGGACGCGGCTCCTACCTGCTGCCCACACCCAGCTCCGACCCCGCGGCGGATCTGCACCGTCCTTGGAAGAGGCCCGACCGGGCCCGCACGGCTCACCCCGGCCCGTGTCCGCCGGGGCTTTCGGAACATCCGCCCCGGGCCTTGCCTGTCTGGCGGTCAGGCGAGATCGGGCAGCGGGCGCCGGGTGACCTCGTACGCATCCTCCGGCGGGAGACCGAGCATGCGCAGGACCATCTCCGCCAGGTCGGAGGCGGCCTCATCGCCGTCGAGGTCCGGGCGGGCCAGCCTCAACGCCACCAGGGACAGCAGGGTGCCGCCCAGAGCGGACAGGGCTGTGGTCGCGTTGTCGCAGGTGAAGCGGCCCGAGGCGATGCCGCGTTCCAGATCACGACGTGCTCGTGGCGACAGGCCGCGGTCGGAGTGGATATGAGCCAGGCCGCGGTCGCGCAGGATCCGCATGAGCTCGGGGTGGGAGTCCGCCATCCGGGCGGAGAGCCGGAAACCCGCCGCAACCAGCTCGGCGGGGTCCTCGATCCCTTCCACGCGCTCGTCGATGACCTGGCCGAACTCCTCCAGCGCGTCCGTCACCGCGGCGTCGAACAGCTCCGTCTTGGACTCGAAGTGGTTGTAGAAGGAGCCGAAACCGACATCCGCGCGCTCGGCGATGGCCTGGATGCTGGCGCTGGTGTCCCCGGTCTCCGCGAGGATCTGCCGAGCCGCACGAATGAGGGCCTGACGGGTTTCGGCGCGGCGCCGTTCGAAGCGGTTGCGGGGCGGGGCTGACGTCGGCATACGACCGAGTGTAGCGCTCGCTCCGATGACACCCGCATGACTGATGATTCCATCAAATATTTGGTTCTGCTCTATTGACGGTGGGCAACGGCAAAGTTGATGATTTCCTCATTACGGCAGTGTTGCTTGGAGGGCACCATGTCCCACACCCCCGTTAACAGGGCCGATCTCCAAACGCCCCATCAAGATCTCCACAGTGAGCTTGGCGCCCTGCGCGGTGAGCATCCCGGCCGGTCCCGGAACCCCATCATCAAGGTGGCGGACCTGGCCTGGCTGGAGTTCGAGAAGCCGGACCTGGACCGGGCCGAGGTGTTCGCCCAGGACTTCGGCTTCCAGATCGCCGCCCGCACCGAGCGGGAGCTGTGGCTGCGCGGCACCTTCGCCGACTCACCGTGCATGGTCATCCGGCGCGGGCAGGCTTCCCGCTTCGTCGGGCCTGCGTTCCGCGCGGCCGAACGGGCCGATCTGGACCGGCTTGCCCGCGCGACCGGCAGTGACGTCCGCGACATCGACGTACCCGGCGGCGGACAGGCGGTCGCCCTGCTCGACCCTTCCGGCTTCCCGGTGCGGGTCGTGCACTGCGCCGAGCGGCTGCCCGCTCTGCCCGAGCAGCGGCCCCTGATCCTCAACACCGGCGCCGAGAACCGTCGTGCGAACGCCACGCAACGGCCGCCCCGCGAGCCGTCGCGTATCCAGCGGCTCGGGCACGTCGTGCTGGAGACGCGGGTGTTCATGCGGGCCCTGGACTGGTACCTGGACACCCTCGGGATGATCGTGTCCGACTTCCTGTTCCTGGACGGGCAGCGCCAGCGCGGGCCAACCATGGCGTTCATCCGCTGCGACCAAGGCAGCCTGCCCGTGGACCACCACACCCTCGCCCTGCACCTTGGGCCCGGCACCGGGTACGTCCACTCCGCCTACCAGGTCACCGACCTCGACGCGATAGCCGCAGGCGGCGAGTACCTCGCCGAGCGCGGATACCGGCGCAGCTGGGGCATCGGCCGGCACATCCAGGGCAGCCAGCTCTTCGACTACTGGCGCGACCCCGACCGCTTCATGCTGGAGCACTTCGCCGACGGCGACCTGTTCTCCTGCGACCTCGAACCCGGCTGGGCACCGATGTCGGCGAGCGGTCTCGCGCAGTGGGGGCCGCCCGTCACCCGCGACTTCCTCGGCGCCAGTCCGTCACCCGCCAAGCTGCGCGAGGTCATGCATGCCCTGCGCGGCGACAACGAACTCGACCCCGCACGCCTGCTGGGCCTGATGAAAGCGATGAGCTCATGAGTACCAACGTTCTGCGCACCCCCGACGGCTGGTGGGCCGTCCGCGACGAGCGCGCCGTCCGCGTCGAGACCAAGGCCGTCACCACCGCCGAGTTGCTCGCCGACCGGGACGCCGTCCGTGAGGCCGCCGCCTCCGGCGAAAGCGGCACGCCGGTCGCCGACCTGGTGGCCCTGCCCCCTGTGACCACCCCGTCCCGGGTGGTGGCCCAGATGGTCAACTACCGCAGCCACGCCAAGGATTCCGGCTTCACCGGCGACGTCCCGCCCACCTTCTTCCGCAAGGCGTCCGGCTCCGTGACCGGCCCGCACGACACGATCATCCGCCCGGCGCACGTCAACTTCCTCGACTACGAGGTGGAACTCGGCCTCGTCATGGGCGCGCCCCTGCCCGTAGGCACCGTCGTGGAGGAGCAGGACCTGCCGCGCTTCGTCGCCGGGCTGGTCCTCACCAACGACGTCAGCGCACGCGACGTCCAGCTGACCAAGACCCAGTTCTACGAGAGCAAGTCCTATCCGACCTTCACGCCGACAGGTCCCTACCTGGCCCTGCTGGAGCCAGAGGACTTCGCCCACCTGCTGAACCTGCGGCTGCGGCTGTCCGTCAACGGCGTACCGCGCCAGGACCGCACCCTCGCCGACATGATCGTACGGCCCGCCCAGGCGCTCACCCTGCTCGCCCGCTTCCAGGCCCTCGACCCGGGCGATCTGCTGCTGACCGGCACCCCCGGCGGCACCGCCCTGAAGGCTCCGCCCGCACCGGTCGCGAAGATCAGTGCGCTGCTCCCTCCTGCGGTCAGGTGGAAGGCGTTCTTCAAGGGGCAGGCCAAGAACCCTCTGTACCTGCACTCCGGTGACGTCGTGACCGCAACGATCGCCACCCCGGACGGGCGGATCGACCTCGGCGAGCAACGGAACCCTGTGGCGGACGCAAGGTGAGCGCCGCAGCCGCCCGCAGCCCGGTAGTGATCATCGGCGCGGGGCCCGTGGGGGTCACCGCCGCGCTCCTGCTCGCCCAGCGCGGAGTGCCCAGCGTGCTCCTGGAACGCCACAGCGACATCTACCCCCTGCCGCGCGCAGTCGTCGTGGACGACGAGGTCCGCCGGATCCTGCAGAGCGTCGGCGTTCACGAGGAGTTCGCCGCCGTCGCGCGCCCGGCACCGGGCCTGCGGCTGCTGGACCCCCGGCGCCGCGTGATCGCCGAGTTCACGCGCTCCCTGCACGGCCACCACGGCTTCCCGCAGACCAGCATGTTCGACCAGCCCGAGCTGGAACGCCTGCTACGCGCCGCCCTCAAGCGCCGCCCCGAGTGCGAGCTGTGGGGCGGGCTGGAGGTCGTGTCGGTCACCCAGGACACCGACGGATCACACGCTCCGACGGGTCCGGTCCGGGTCACTTTCCGCCGCGACGGCAGCGACGAGGAGGAGCACCTGTGGGCCGATGCCGTCCTCGGCTGCGACGGAGCGGGCAGCATCACCCGTGACGCCATCGGCGCCGTCTGGGAGGACCTGCACTTCGAAGAGAGCTGGAGGGTCATCGACGTCCGCACCAGCCTTCCGGTGCGCACCTGGGAGGGCGCCGAGCAGATCTGCTGCCCCACCCGTCCGGCCACCTACATGCGGGTCGGCGAGGACCGCTACCGCTGGGAGTTCCGGCTGGACGAGGGCGAGCCCCTGGACGGCCCGCAGGGGCTGCAACGCCTGCGCGATCTGGTCGCCCCCTGGGTGGACCTGCCGTCCGACGGGTCGAAGGACGATGACTTCGAGGTGATCCGGCAGGCCCAGTACACCTTCCGCGCCCGCCTCGCCGACCGGTGGCGCCGGGGACGCGTCTTCCTGCTCGGCGACGCCGCGCACCTCACCCCGCCCTTCATCGGGCAGGGACTGTGCGCCGGCCTGCGCGACGCCCGCAACCTCACCTGGAAACTCGCCCACGTCCTCCAGAAGGGCGCAGACGAACGGCTGCTGGACACCTACGAGCAGGAACGCAAGCCGCACGCCCGCCACATGATCCGCCTCGCGGTCGCCGTCGGCTGGGCCATGACCGGCGGCCAGGACCGCGGCGCGGCCATCCGCCGGACCGTCGTGGGCGCGGCCTGCCGCCTCCCCGGTGTGACCGCGACCGTCAGCCGCGACCTCAGCCCCGCCCTGACCGCCGGTCCACTCGTACGGCGCCGCCCCCGCCTGACCGGACGCTCCCTGGCCGGCACCTTCTGCCCCCAACCCTGGGTTCTGCAGGGCGGCAGGCGAGAGCGCCTGGACGACATCCTCGGGGACTCCTTCGCCGTGCTGACCGCCGTACCGCCGACCGCGCAGATGACAGGCGTGGCCACGGCACTGGGCGCACCCACGGTCCACGTCGGCGACCTGGACGACGACGGCACCTTGGCCGCCTGGCTGGCCCGCGGCCGCACCGATGCCGTCCTGCTGCGCCCCGACCGCGTCGTACTGGACACCGTCCCCACCGGCACCGGCGACTTCACCGACGCCGCCGCCTGGGCTTCCCTGCTGCACACGGCCCGCCGCCCCGCCGAAGCCCGGCCCGCACCCTGACGAGGAACACCACACCATGACCATCCCGCACTCCACGCCGTGTCCGGAGCCCTTCCTGCCGCCCGACCCCCAAGCGGCCGCCGGCAGCCGCATCGCGGACTTCGCCCGCTGGGCCGCCCGACACCAGGGCGCCGAAGGGATTCCGGACCCGACCGACTACCAGGCCCTGCACCACTGGTCCGTCACGGACCTGGAAGGATTCTGGGCCGCGGTGTGGGAGTACTTCGACGTCGACGCGACCACTCCGCACGAGCGGGTGCTGGCCGAGGAAGCCATGCCCGGCGCACGCTGGTTCCCGGGCGCCACCCTCAACTACGCCCACCACGCACTGCGCAACCTGCACCCGGACGCCCCCGCGGTCACCGCGCTGGACGAGACCGGCTCCGGCTACGAGATCACGGGCCGACAGCTGCGCGCCCAGGTCGCCTCCGTCGCGGCCACCCTGCGCGACCTGGGCGTCGGACAGGGCGACCGGGTGGTCGGCTACCTGCCCAACACTCCCCACGCCGTCATCGCCTTCCTCGCCACAGCCAGCCTGGGCGCGGTGTGGTCCGTGTGCGGTCAGGACTACGCCCCCAAGGCCGCAGCCGACCGCTTCGCCCAGCTCGAACCCACGGTGCTCATCACCGCGGACGGCTACCTCTTCAACGGCACCCGTCACGACCGCCGCTCAGCCTCCCTCGACCTCGCCGCCGCCCTTCCCACGCTCAAGGCCACGGTCCTGGTGGATCACCTGGGCCTTGCGTGGCCCGCGACCCGGGCCGCGAGGCTGACGGTTCCCTGGGAGGACGCGGCCGGCCGCGCCGAGTACCTCGCCATCGCCCCGGTTCCGTTCGACCACCCGCTGTGGATCGTCTTCTCCTCCGGCACCACCGGACTGCCCAAAGGCATCGTCCACGGTCACGGAGGCGTCCTGCTGGAACACCTCAAGATCCTCGGCCTGCACTGCGACCTGGGCGTCGGTGACCGCCTGCTGTGGTACACCACCCCCCACTGGATGATGTGGAACCTGGTCGTCTCCACCCTGCTGACCGGTGCCACCACGTGCACCTACGACGGCAGCCCCGCGCCGGTGGCGCGCCCGGACGTCCTGTGGGAGCTGGCGGCCCGCCACAAGGTCACCGTCTTCGGCACCAGTCCCCAGTACCTGCTGGCCATGGCCAAGCTCGGCGTCGAACCCGCCGTGCACGACCTGTCGGCGATCCGCGTCATCGGCTGCACCGGCTCCGCCCTGCCCGCCTCCGCCTACCCCTGGGTCCGCGACCACGTCGGCGCAGGCGTCCAGCTCGCCTCCACCAGCGGCGGCACCGACGTCGTCTCCGGCTTCGCCGGCAGCGCCCCCACCACCCCGGTGTGGGCGGGTGAACTGTCGGCCCCCAACCTCGGCGTGGCGCTCGCGGCGTACGACGGCGCGGGACGACCGGTCGTCGACCAGGTCGGCGAACTGGTCGTCACCCGCCCCATGCCGTCGATGCCGCTGAACTTCTGGAACGACCCCGACGGCAGCCGCTACCGCGACGCCTACTTCAGCGCCTACCCGGGCGTGTGGCGGCACGGGGACTGGATCACTCTCACCTCCCACGGCTCGGTGATCGTGCACGGCCGCTCCGACGCCACGCTCAACCGCAACGGCGTACGTCTGGGCAGCGCCGACATCCACGACATCGTCGAACACCTCCCCGAGATCACCGAAGCCCTCGTCATCGGCGCGGAGGAACCCGACGGCGGCTACTGGATGCCGCTCTTCGTGGTCCTCGCCGACGGGGTCGGTCTGGACGAGTCCCTGCGCGAGAAGATCCGCGACGCGATCCGCACCGGCGCCTCACCCCGCCACGTCCCCGACGAGATCGTCGCCGTACCGGCCATCCCGCACACCAGAACCGGCAAGAAACTCGAGGTCCCGGTCAAGCGCCTCCTCCAGGGCGCCCCCGCCGAGCAGGTCCTCAACCCCTCCACGGTCGACAACCCCGACCTGATCGCCCACTTCGCCGGCCTGGGAGCCGCACGCCGCCAGGCCCGCCGCCCGCACACCCCCGAAGGCGCCTCGTGATCCTCTCCGCCTCGCTGACCTGTCTCATCGCGTTGATCTTCACCCTGCTGGGCGCGACCAAGATCCTGGCCCTGGGTCCGATGCCCGATCTCGCCGCCCACGCCGGCTTCACCACCGCGGCCTACCGGGTCATCGGCGGGCTGGAGCTGGCGGGCGCCATCGGCGTGGCCCTCGGCCCGGTCGTACCGCTGTGCGGCGGCCTGGCCGGCATCGGACTGCTGATGCTGCTCGCCGGTGCCGTGACCACGCACGTACGCAAGGGCGACGGGCTGACCAAACTCCTCCCCGCGGTGACATGCGCGGCCCTGGTCGCCTGGTATCTCGTACTCCTCGCCGGCCTCTGACCCGTTCCGGGAGACTGTCGGCGGCCACTCGTCCTGTTAGCGAGCCCACGGCGGGGCTGGCAGACTGACTCTGTGGTTCCGCTGACGGTCGCGGCGGATCAGATCGCGTCCTCATCGCTTACCGGCGCCAGTGTGGTATCAGTCTGCGCACTGCTCTTCACCGTCGCGTCGTTCTGGTGGCTCAACGCCCGACAGGGACGCCTGCAGGCATGGGAACCTCATTCCTTCGCGGCGATCGTCCACGGTTCCACGGCACGCCTACGACTGCCTCTCGTCCTGCACAACACCGGTCCCAAACCGATCGTCGTGCAGGACCTCATCCTGACCTTCCCCGATGAGCCCGCCTCTCATCTCCCCCTCCTGTGGGTGTCCTCGCCGTCCCGGCTCCAACCGGGGCCGGACGAGGAGACGAAACTGCCCGCCGGATTCGTCGTGCCCGGCAGAGAAGCGCAACAACTCTTCCTCGAGTTCGAGGCACCGTTTTCCGGATTCCTCCCGGAGGCCCGTGACTACAAGGCCCAGCTACAAGTTCGGGTCGGCCACCGCAAGGGTTGGCGCCCCCTGCTGACGTTCAGCTTGAGGGCCGCCAACATCATCGATCCAGATCACTACACCGTTTACAACAACGCACCGGTCGAGCTGACGAAGGAAGATCAGAGGAGAGCGGACGCCGCGCTTCTCGAGCTGCTGGAAGAGCACGGGGACGGCTCCCCTCCGGGCGCCAGGAGACAGGAAGATCCTCCGAATGACGAAGGTGACGCCGACACGAGCCGCTGACATCGCCGTCCGTCCTCTGACGTGGACAGCGGTGGCACCGGCCCCGCCGGTGCCACCACAGCCACAGCCACAGCCACCGCACCGATCACTCGCGTCAGTCGGCGCAACCGGCCGCCGCGAGGTCGAGCGCAATGTCCGTGATCATGTCCGCCTGGCCGCCGGCCATCCTGCGCCGGCCGGCTTCGACAAGGAGCGCCGGGTGTCCGGGCCATGACAGCGCGCCGCGGCAACGGCGTGCCGGAGGAAACCGGAGTACACACCCGCGTACCCGAGGGCGAGCGTCTCGCGGCCCACCCGCACCTCGCGGGCCTGCAGGGGGCGGATGTCGGCCGGCAGCGTCCATCAGGCGGAACAGGTCACAGCTTCCAGACCATGAACAGCATGCGGACGAGAAGCCCGTGCGCCCCTCGGCGGGGGCAGGCATCGCCTCAGACGCCGCCCGGAGCGTTCGACTTTGCAGGGGCGAAGGCTATGGCTGTTGGTCGCCAAGGACCCCGGCCGGATTCGCCGAGCACTCGACGCGAGGGCGCAGGGAGGAGAACCCGGGGGCAGCGGTGCCGACGCCGGAGCGGCAGCACACCCGCCCGGAAGCCCCACCGGCCGCGCCTGTAGGGGCTTACCTTTCGAACGCACCTCTCACCGGCGCTCTCACATGTCTGTCACCAACTACGTCGACTCCCCCGGACCGCGATGCCTGACCTGCTGTTACGCGGCCGCCCTGGACTGACGTGGACGCCCGAAGACGGTCTCTACAACCTGTGCCATGTGGTACCCAGTGAGGGACCCAGGATCAGGACCGGAGCGTCTTCTGGCCCGTCAAAGCGGTATTGCAGGGTGTTCGGGGGTGTCTCACTCACGCCTCAGACCCTCTCACGTATCACGACTGCCCCTCTGACGGGGGCATGGCTGTGTGGGCTTGACCAGGTGGAAGACCTCCCGGGCAGCGTAGCGTTTGAGGCATCGGACGATGTCGCGTCGGGTCTTGCCCTCCTTGATGCGGCGTTCGTAGTACTCCTGGGTGCGCGGTCGAAGCGCAGGCGAGTCTGCACGATCCGGTGCAGGGCGGCGTTGGCCTGCCGGTCGCCGCCATGGCTGAGCCGACGCGAGATCCGACGGTCGGAGGAGTACTCGACGGGGCTGGCTCCACACAGAGCGGCGAAGGACGCCTCGGTGTTCAGCCGCTCGGGGTTGTCCCCCATGGTGATCAGCAGGGTGACGGCGCTGTCCGGGCCGATGCCTACCGGTGCGAGGAGCTGTGGAGCGTGGTGTTCGAGGAGCTGGGTCAGGCGTTGGTTCAGCTCATTGATCTGCCCGGTGAGCTGTTCGATGCGCTCGGCGAGCATTCTCAGGGTCATGTGGGTGGCCTGGGCCACCGCGCCCTCGCCGTCCTCGCCGTCGCCCCGCGTGCGTCCTGAGCTACCTCGGTCAGGGCGCCGAGATCCTCACCGATCCGCACAACATCAGCAGCCCGTTCTTTCTGCTCACGCCCGCCTGGGGGCGCCTGCCGATGGTCCTGCTGGCCACGGCGGCCACGGTGATCGCCTCCCAGGCCGTGATCACCGGCGCGTACTCGGTCACCTCACAGGCCGCCCAGCTCGGCTACCTGCCGAGGCTGCGCATCGCGCACACCTCCGAATCCACCATCGGCCAGATCCACGTCCCCTGGATCAACTGGCTGCTGATGGTCTCGGTCCTCACCCTTGTCTTCGCCTTCCGCAGCTCCACCGCGCTGGCCTTCGCGTTCGGCATGGCCGTCACCGGCACCATCACCATCACCATCACCACCCTGCTGTTCTTCTACGTCGCCCGCGCGAAATGGGGCACGCCCGTGTGGCTGGTGGGCATCGGTGCAGCCGTACTCCTCTTCGTGGACCTGCTGTTCGTGGCGGCCAACATGACCAAACTCGTCCACGGCGCGTGGCCGCCGCTGCTGATCGGCGTCACCGCGTTCACCGTCATGACGACCTGGCAACGCGGCCGCGAGCTGGTCACCGCCGAACGGGCACGGCTCGAAGGTCCGTTGCCCGAGTTCGTCGACGACCTCCGCTCCGGGAGGGTGCCGACGCTCCGGATCCCCGGCACGGCGGTCTTCCTCAACCGGGGCAAGCTGACCGCACCCTTGGCCATGAGGGCCAACGTCGAGCACAACCACGTCCGGCACGACCAGGTCGTGATCCTCTCCCTTGAGACCCAACCCGTGCCGCGCGTCCCGGCCGACCAGCGGGTCGTCATCGACGACCTCGGCTACAGCGACGACGGGATCATCCACGTGACCGCCCGGTTCGGCTACATGGAGACCCCGGACGTGCCCGGCACTCTCGCGTTGCTCGACCCGTCCCGGACCGAGGGACCGCTGCACCTCGACCAGGCGTCCTACTTCCTGTCGAAGATCGACCTTCGGCGCGGCAGGTCACCGACGATGGCGCCCTGGCAAAACGGCTGTTGATCGCCACCTCCTACATCACGGCCGACGCCGCCGAGTACTTCGGCCTCCCCCGCGACCGCACGGTCATCATGGGCGCACATCGAGGTATAGGGCGCGCCGGTCAGACACGTAGCCGTTGTGACGCGTGTCGGGCTCGGGCACTGGAGGGCGGGACCAGCGTCGTAGCCCGGTCATCTGCTTCTGCGAATGGCCCCGGTCAGTGTGGGTGAGGGAAGCAGGTCGGTGCCCAGGTCACGCGGTGACTCGGCGTTGCACTGGTACACGATCCGCTCGACCGGGAAGCCGCTGACGGCAAGTCCGAGTTCGCAGGCAGAGCGGGGGTCGGGTCCGAATCCTCCGCGCCCATCCAGTGGGCCATGGCCCGGCACTGGAACGCCTTGGCTGCGCGCAGAGTTCAGGGATCTCGTGCATGACCGGCGTCGGCGGTGCACGGGGCCACCGGGGCATTGAGGAGGCCGAGCGGGGCTGTCAGCGTGGGCAGGACAGGTTCGGCGAGGCGGATCCACGCCTGCTCGGGCCCGACAAGTGGCGGTCAACTGGCGCGCTGAGACGGAACCGGCGGCCGTAGGTTCGCCGAGGGGTGCGGGAGAGGTGGGGCCGCACAGCCAGAGCCTGGACATGACCTGACGGGATGCTGACGGAGATCGGTCAACCTTGACGGGATGCCGATGTGCCTGGTGAGAGGCGCTGAAGCGGGCGTCACAAGGGTGCCAAGAACTGGCGTACGGCCTGTTCGAAAGCCTCATGGCGCGGTGAGATGTAAGCGGTTCCGAGGAGGATCGCCCGACCGGAAGCCTTCGGTCGGTGTGTGTGCAGAACGGTGAAAAGGATGTCCGAGTACCGCGCGCCTTCAGCTGCTCGTGTCGTGGTGGGAGTGAGCGGTTCGCCGGGCAGTCGCACCGCTCTGGGCCGCGCCGCCGACGAGGCCAGGCGCCGGGGGGCCGAGCTCTGGCCGGTGCTGGCCTGGGAGCCGCCCGGCGGGGACCAGGTCGCCCGTAGGTCCCCGGCAGCGGCCGTCATGGTCGAGGAGTGGGAGCGACAGGCGCGGGAGAGGCTCGTCGGGGCGCTGCGCGAGGTGTTCGGCGGCATGGGCACCGGCCTTCCGGGGCAGGCACTCGTCGCACGGCGCGCGCCCGGATGGGTGCTCGTACGGATAGCCTGCCGGGAGGACGACATCCTCGTGGTCGGTGCCGGACGGCGGGGTCGGCTGCACCGTGCGCTCTCGCCATCGGTCGCCCGCTACTGCCTGGCCCACGCCACCTGCCCCGTCCTCGCGGTGCCACCCTCCCCGCTGCAGGCCGCACTGGCGGCCGTGCACCGCCGCAACACATGGCGGCTGCGGCTGGACACCAGGGATCTGCAGAAGGAGTTCGAGACCGTGCCGCCCGACGCCTGAGGTGTCAGTGCGCGGCCGATGTCGGCAGATCCCGCTGCTCCGGACGCCGCTGCGGTGCCGTCGGCACGGTGAGGACCATGGTGAGGCCACCGCCAGGGGTGTCCTCGGCGTTGAGCGTGCCGCCGATGGCTTCCGCGAAGCCTCGGGCCACTGCGAGGCCCAGACCGACGCCGGCGCCGCGAGGAGAGTCGCCGTAGCGCTGGAACGGTTCGAAGATGCGGGACTTGGCCTCGTCCGGGACACCGGGCCCGCGGTCGACGACGCGGATCTCCACCCGGTCGGATATGGCGCTCGCCGAGACGAGGACGGGGGCGCCGACGGGGCTGTACTTCACAGCGTTCTCCACCACGTTGGCTACGGACCGTTCCAGCAGGCCCATGTCGACGTCGACCATGGGCAGGGTCTCCGGAATGTCCAGCTCGACGCTGTCCTCGGGCACACCTCCCAGTAGTAGCCCACGGGGTGCGGGGGGAGACCCCGTGCACCCCGGCATGCGGCCGCTCTTCGCCGGCCGTGCGCGCCGACGGCACCGTCGCGCCTGCGCTGACAGGGTCGCCGCCCGCCCTGTTCAATGTTTTCTCAACGTCTTCTCAACGTCTTGGGTCGAGACGTCGTGCAGGCTGGTCGAGGCCAGTGCCTGCTTCACTTCCGTCGCTTCTGCGCCACCGGTCCACGGTCTTACGTGAAGGGGCAGATACGGCGGGTTTGTCAAATGTTCAGATTCCGGCTGTTGTCGCGACAGAACCGGCGGCTAGTCATGTCCCGCATCGCCGTCCGCGTCATCAGTAGCAACTGGAGTTAGTTGTGAACCGCCGATCCATACGCCTGGCCGCCTCCCTCGGTGTCGCCATGACCGTCGCCGGAGGCTCGCTCGCCGCCGCGTCGGAGCTCACCGGCTCCTCGGCCGCGCCGCAGAAGCCCGTGGCCGCCAAGCACGTCCTCCTGCTGTCGGTTGACGGTCTGCACCAGTCGGATCTGGCCTGGTACATCGCCCGCCACCCCGGCTCCGCGCTGGCCCGACTGGTGAACGGCGGCGTGCACTACACCAACGCGCACACCACCACCCCCTCGGACTCTTTCCCAGGCATGACCGCCCAGGTCACCGGCGGCGGCCCGGGTACCACCGGCGTCTATTACGACGACGTGTACAACCACGCCTTGCTCCCGGCCGGCACCACCCACTGCAAGGGCGTCAAGCCCGGCGTCGAGGTGGACATGACCGAGGACATGGACAAGAACAAGGCTTCCCTCGATGCCGGTCAGGGCCTGAAGAACCTGCCCGGCAGCATCCTGCAGATGACTGGACGGCCGCAGAGCCTGCTCGACCCGAGCAAGCTGCCCGTCGACCCCACGACCTGCAAGCCGGTCTACCCGCACTCGTACCTGCAGGTGAACACCGTCTTCAACGTGGCCCGCAACGCCGGCCTGCGCACCGCCTGGTCGGACAAGCACATCGCCTACGACATCCTCAACGGCCCTTCGGGTACAGGCATCCAGGACCAGTTCTCCCCGGAGATCAACAGCGACGCCAACGGCTACCCGGCCGGGAACGACTGGACCACCGACAACAAGGCGACCGAGCAGTACGACAGCTACAAGGTCAAGGCCGTCCTCAACGAGATCGACGGCTACGACCACAGCGGCCGTCACAAGGTCGGCACCCCGGCGATCTTCGGCATGAACTTCCAGTCGGTCTCCACCGCGCAGAAGCTGCCCTCCTCCGAGGGCCTCAAGGGCGGCTACGCCTCCAAGGGCGTCCCCGGCCCGCTGCTGCAGAAGAACCTCGACTACGTCAACACCGAGGTCGGCGCGATGGTCAAGGAGATCCGGGCCAAGGGCCTGGCCTCCAGCACGGACATCGTTCTGTCCGCCAAGCACGGCCAGTCGCCCACCGATCCCACGGCCCTGACCCGCGTGGACGACGGTCCGCTGCTCGACGGACTCAACGCCGCCTGGAAGAAGAAGCATCCGGGCGCCGGCGAGCTCGTCGCGCACTCCGTGGACGACGACGGCATGCTGCTGTGGCTGAACGACCGCTCCGCCGAGGCCACCTCGTTCGCCAAGCAGTACCTCCTGTCGCAGAGCGGCAAGGGCACCGACATCAGCGGCGAGCCCACCAAGTCCTTCAGCAACAGCGGGCTCAGCAGGGTCTACGCAGGCAAGGAGGCGGCCGAGTACTTCGGCGTCAAGCCCGGTGACGCCCGGGTCCCGGACCTGTTCGGCATCGCCAAGTACGGTGTGGTCTACACGGGCGGCACCAAGAAGATCGCCGAACACGGCGGCGCCCACGCTGACGACCTGAACGTCCCGCTCGTCATCTCCGGCGCGGGCACCCCCGCGGGCATGACCAAGTCTGCTCAGGTCGAGACCACCCAGATCGCCCCGACGATCCTGTCCCTCCTGGGCCTGAACCCCCACAACCTCCAGGCCGTCCAGAAGGACCACACCCAGGTCCTGCCGGTCCGCTGACCCTCGGCAACCCGTGACCCCGGCACGGGTGGGCCGCACGCAGAACAGCGTGCGGCCCCACCCGTGCTCATGCATGGTGTCAAGTGCTGGATGTGCTACTGCCTGACGGCAGGTCACGTCCGCAGAGGGGCCCGTATTACGGGAGGGTCGGTAGACACCGTCCTGGCCAGGTTAAAGACCTCGCGGGCGGCATATCGCTTAAGGAGCACCCTCGTCTCGGGATACCGGTGCCTTCCTGGAACCCGCGAGACGAGACCATGCGCGCATGCCGGTGGCTCGTCTGCCCGTCCCCCTTCCGGTCCGATGGCGCGTCCCGTTGCCGGTACCGGGCCGCATCGGCGGTCAGAATGGCGAGGAGGCCACAACTGATCGGCAGGCCCCTATCGGGACACGCCCCGCCGGCCCGGCACCGACAACGCACCATCCCCGGCCAACGGCCGACACCGTGAGACCAGGACACTTCGGTCAGGCGTGTCATGAGTCAGCCCCCGGACCTGGGACAGCACCCACCCACCCTCCCGCCCGTCACAGCATCCCCACCCAGAAATGCTGAGCATTACAGGCACCGGCATGTGGATCTCACACGGCCCACCACGACGGGCTGTACTCTCCACTGCTTCCGGAGCTTCTACGCCTCACCGTTCGAAGCCGCCGCGGTCCCGGTCAGGAGCAGAGTCACCAACCGCGTGAGCCGGGGGCGAACTCGGAGGCCACCTGGCCACATGGGGCTGCCCACCATGAGCACCCCGTCCGTCCGACCGGACCGGGACGGCCGGATACAGTGCGCGCGACGGCAGCCTGGTTGCTCAAGGAGGGGAAGCGTGCGACACCAGCGAGATCCGATCCGCCGACAGTGCAGCGCACGCGACTCAGCAGAGCCGACTGCACCGCCTGATGCGCTACCTCCCCCTGATCGCCCCCGTCCTGCTGTGGACCGTGCCCTGCTGGCTGCTGCTGCACACCGGCCAGCGCTGGCCGCTCCCTGTCACGCTCGCCGGCACCGCCCTGTTCGCCCTCGGCCTGATCGGCATGCCGCTCGCGATGGTGCGCGGCCACGGCCGACGCCAGCAGGACCGGGCGGCGATCGTGCGGACTTCAGCAGCTGACGAAACGGCTGCTGAAGTCCGCTCTGGAGGGCGAGATCACCGATCACCTCGGCTATGACAAGCACGATCCGGCGGGCAAGGACGGTGGCAACTCCCGCAACGGCAAACGCTCCAAGACCGTGCTGACCGAGGTCGGGCCGGTGGAGGCAGCCGTGCCCCGTGACCGGGACGGCTCGTTCGAGCCGAAGATCGTCAAGAAGCGGCAGAAGCGCCTGACCGGCGTCGACGAGATGGTGATCTCGCTGGCCGCGAAGGGCCTGACCACCGGTGAGGTCCAGGCCCACCTTGCCGAGGTCTATGGCGCCGAGGTCTCCCGGCAGACCATCTCCACCATCACCGACAGTCATAGTGATACGCGGGTCCCCGGTGGCCGTGACCCGATCACTGACTGACGTCCTGCTGGGCTGTCCTTGCATTGATCTGTCCAGCCACCAGGGGCCCCATTCCCACCCAGCTGCGTCTGGCCCGCCCGCTGGCGGCAGACCTCCGGCGGCCGTGGGAGAAGCCGACCCCGCCCGACAGGCTCTCCCCCGCACGCGTCCGCCGCGATTTCCGGCACCTCCGCCCGAAGGCCTCCCGCCCAGCCGGAGCACCGAAATCCTCCCGCCCTGGACCTGGACGGCCACCCGGGAGCAAGAACGCCCGGCCCACTCCACGCCACGACGTGTACACGGTCGGCAAACCAGGCCCGGCAAAGGGGCGAACGAAGAAGTCAACGACCCCACGTCCACGCCGCACAGGTTAGAGATCAAGCTGAGGGGCTGGTGCCCGGCCGCACGGTCGGATGCCGACCTCCCAGGCCTTGATGCCCGGACGCTACTCAGCCGGCGGGGAGCGGTCCTGTCGACTCTCGGATCTTCAGCGAGACCGACGAAGGCGGCGGAGAGGCCGGCTCGGCGCCGTCCAGCATGCCGAGCAGCAGCTTGGCGGCCTTCACGCCCATCTCCCGCGCGGGCTGCCGGACGGTGGTGAGAGCCGGAGTGAGGAGGGAAGCGAACGGCAGGTCGTCGAACCCGACCACTGAGACGTCCTCCGGCACCCGCAGGCCGGCGCGGCGACAGTAGGAGAGAGCACCGATCGCCATCAGGTCGTTCGCGCAGATCAGCGCTGTCGGCCGCTCGCCCGCGGGGCGGCTCAGGATCTCCGCGGCCAGTTGCTCGCCCGATGACATCCGGTAGTCGCCGACGAGCAGAGGTACGGTGTCGGGATCCAGCCCGGCGGCGGCGATGGCTTCGCGGTAGCCCGAGAGGCGCTGTTCGGCCGTCCAGAGCTCGAGCGGGCCGCTGAGGATGGCCAGTTGCTCGTGCCCGAGAGAGGTAACGTGGGCCGCGATCTCCCGCGCGCCCCGACGGTTCTGCGAGACCACGCACGGCAGGCCGAAGCCGGGGAGCTTCTCGTCAACGAGGACGACGGGACCGACCCGGGTCAGCTCCACCAGAGGCTCCATCCGCGTCTCGGCTCCGGACAGGTAGATGAGCCCGTCGAGCCGCTGGCTGCGCAGCAACCGGCTGTTCCAGGACTCGCCGTCACCGGTTGCCTCCGGCGTACAGAAGACCACCAGGACATCCTTCTCGGACGCGGCCTGCTCCACTCCCTCGGCGATCATCGCAAAGTACTGGTTCACCAGGTCGGGGACTACAAGACCGATGGTGGCCACACTGCGACGCTTGAGGTTGCGGGCCGACTCGTTCGGCAAATAGCCCAGCGCGCGGACGGCCTCCAGCACCCTCACGCGCCGGTCGGCGGCGACGGGTCCGCTGTCGTTGAGCACATAGCTCACCGTGCTGACCGCGACTCCCGCCCGCTCAGCGACATCCTTCATCGTGGGCCTGCGCGTCGGCATGGCTCCCCGAACCCCATCCCTCTATGTCGGTATGTCGCGCTCCACTCACGATCGCGTGAGACAACCATACTCGATTCTACCCAGCGACCGGCCCGCCTGATCGGCCGCTGGGAGGCGACCGTCGTCCCGCCCCGCGACAGAGCGTCTTGGGATAACGCTGTGGCTCCAGCTGGAATACGCCGGAGGAAGCGGTGCGGCCCGTTGCCTCCCGCGTTGCGGTGGACCGGATCGGGTGTAGAGCGTCCAAGCCGGTCACTGCGGTCGACACGACCGGTGCCGGCGACACGTTCAGTGGCGTACTCGCGAAGTGCCTGGCCAGTGGCGACGACACCGGGGCCGCTGTCCGGGCCGCGGCCACGGCCGTATCGCTGACTGTCACCGTCGCCCGCGCCCGGTCCGGGGTGCCTCAAGCGGCACGGATCAAGTGGGCCGACGCCGGGCGCACGCGACGACTGCAGCGGCGGCCTACGGAAACAGCCGGGCCGCTGTCGACGCCTTCGCTTCGGCCTGGGCCGTCGGGACGGGGACGCACTGACGGCCCTGATGGCGCCGAGTGCGAGTTCCAGCTCTCGGTGGGTCCCGAGTCCGGCGTCCGGTTCGTCGGTCGTGGCGAGGTCGAGCGAGATCTCCGGACGCACCTCGCTCCTGCGACGGGCCGGCGGCCGGAGGCTGTCGGCACGGGGAAGCACTCCAGCGTCCACTTCGCGGTCACCCGGCGGACATCCGCGCGATCGGCGGGGACGGGCAGACGTCCGAAGCCCACGACTGCGACGTCTTCGAGCCGGACGGCGACCTCATCCGGGTCGAGGACACCTGCCCCAGGGCCAGGAACACGGATCTCCCAAGCCACCTGACAACCGATGGAAACGCACCGTTTACAGGTGGATCTCTCTGTGGGACAGTGGCGACTAGAAAGGTTTCTACAAGACGATCGATGAGCGGATAGCGTGCAATGGGCGGTTCAGGTCCACTACTCCGCCTTGTTGCTAGAACCGTTAATAGTCCGCTGCGGTTGACTCGGCCGTCAGAGGGCCACCTAGTGGGAGGGTGCAACGATGTCCTTGGGCGAGCAGTTCGACAACATCATCATCAACACCGACAACTACAAGCACAGCCACTATCCGCTGTACCCGCCGGGCACTGAGTACATCTCGTCGTACATCGAGTCCCGCGGCGGTACGTTCCCCGTGACCATGTTCGTCGGCCTCCAGGCCTTCATACGCGACTACCTCATGCGCCCTGTGACGCTGGAGGACGTCGACGCGGCGGAGTACCTCATGCGTGAGCAGGGGATGCACTTCAACCGCCAGAACTGGTTGGGCGTCATCAACGACCACGGCGGCTACCTGCCGGTGGAGATCGAGGCAGTCCCCGAGGGCACGGTCCTCCCCACCCGCAACGTCCTCGTGCAGCTCATCAACACCGACCCGAAGTACTACTGGGCGACCAGCTTCTTCGAGACGGCACTGCTGCGTGCAGTGTGGTACCCGACGACGGTCGGCACCCTCAGCTGGCTCTCGAAGCAGGTGATCCGGACGGCCCTTGAGCGCACCTCCGACAACGAGCACCTCGTGCGCTTCATGCTCCACGACTACGGTGCACGCGGTGTCAGCTCGCAGCAGTCTGCTGCACTCGGGGGCATGGCGCACCTGGTGAACTTCAACCAGAGCGACACAACGCCAGGCATCCTCGCCGCGAAGCGTTGGTACAACGCCGTCGCCCCGTCCAACTCCGGCCCGAACTCCGAGCACGCGGGATTCACAGCCTGGGGCCGCGACCATGAGGTCGAGGCGATCCGGAACATGCTGGAGACGTACCACGACCACGGTTTCGCGCTGGTCCTCACCGACACCTACGACCACGAGAACTGCGTCAAGAACATTCTCGGCGGTGAGTTGAAGGAGATGGTCCAGAAGTTCCCCGGCCTCGTCGGAGCGCGCCCCGACTCAGGAGACGTCGTGCAGGTGACGGCCGACACGACCGAGTGGCTGATGGACGCCTTCGGCTACGAGACCAACAGCAAGGGCTTCAAGGTGCTGCCTCCGTTCATCCGGGTCGTCCAGGGAGACGGCGTCACAGCGACGAGCCTCCGAGACGTGTTCATCGAGCTCGAACGCCGTGGTCTGGCCGCAGACAACGCAGTCTTCGGCATGGGCGGCGGTCTGCTTCAGCACGTCAACCGCGACACGATGAACTTCGGCCAGAAGGCCAACGCCGTCTGCGTCAACGGCGAGTGGCGCAACATTTCCAAATCCCCGACCGGTGCCGACTTCAAGGTGTCGAAGGCCGGCCGACTGGCTCTCATCAAGGAGAACGGCGAGTACAAGACGGTCCCGCGGGACTCGGTCGCCCCCGAGCAGAACCTCCTCCAGCCCGTCTTCCGCAACGGGAAGCTCCTGAAGAAATGGGACTTCTCGGAGCTGATTGCCGCCAGCGAGGAACCGGTGCCGCAGAAGTGGTACGAGAGCTGGATCGCTCCGATGCTGGAGACCACTCCGGCCGTGGAGCCGGTCGCCATCTGAACCCACAGGTGCACGGGGCGCGATGATGCCGTCCCGGGCATCGTGGTTGCGACGTTGCCGTGGATGACTGGAGCCGAGCGCGTCGGCAACCGTTTCCGGCTCCTGGTCAAGAGCGAACACAGTTGAGGAGTGCACGATGGCAATGAAATTCTGGGTAACGGCTCCGTTCTTCTACCCGGACATGACTCGGCCCTGGTCAGAGGTCTTGGACAGCATGATCAGGATCGTCGATGCCGCCGAGGAGCTCGGCTTCGAGGGGATCACGATCAACGAGAACCAGTTCCAGAACTACGTGAGCAATCCCTCGGCGATGATGTTCGCGGCGGTTGCAGCAGCGCGGACCGAGCGGCTCAGGATCGTCCCGGGCGTGGTCGTCCTGCCGGCCTACAATCCGCTCCTCGTCGCCTCTGAGATGAGCCTCCTGGATCATCTCGCGCCGGGGCGAATCGGCATCGGTGTGGCACGCGGCGGCAGCCGGTTCCAGCTCGACCGGCTCGGGGTGAAGCCGGAGAACCAGCGTGCGCTGTACGAAGAGGCGCTGGAGATCGTCCGTCGCCTCTTCACCGAGGACGACGTGTCCTATGACGGTCAGTTCTTCTCGTTCCCGCCGACGACCCTGGTTCCGAAGCCGGCGACGAAGCCGCACCCCGAAATCTGGGTCGCATCGCAGAGCACCAACGGCGTCCGCAGGGTCGCCCAACAGGGCCTGAACCTGATCACGGCGCCGAACTACGGCAACTTCGAGCCATACGGCGACCTGGAGGAACTGATCGAGAGTTACAACGACGAGATCGCCAAGACCGGCAATCCGCGCGGAGAGGTCATGGTGCTCCGCCACACCTGGGTCGGTCGCACCGAGGAGGAGGCGTTGGAGTACTTCGATGACGTGGTGAACGAGTACAACTACTATATGGCGCTGGTCAAGGGCCCCGGCACCGTCGATACGCGCGAAGGCCGCCTCGCCACTCGCGACGTGGGCGAGAGCCGTGACTTCGTGCACCGCGGGAAGATGCGGCCTGAACAGCACTCCTTCTCCAAGGACAACCTGCTCGAGAAGTACGCCGACCCGGTGCTCACCACGCCTGATCGCATGATCGAGCGGTTCAAGGCCTACGAGA
This sequence comes from Streptomyces sp. NPDC047079, assembly GCF_040643755.1. Taxonomy (NCBI): domain Bacteria; kingdom Bacillati; phylum Actinomycetota; class Actinomycetes; order Kitasatosporales; family Streptomycetaceae; genus Streptomyces; species Streptomyces sp. NPDC047079. The sequence continues at coordinate 57,070 of NZ_JBEYUZ010000010.1, read as the reverse complement.
GGATGGGAGTGGACCACCTGGCATGCCTCATCGCGGTCGGCATGCCCACCGACGCGATCATCAAGAACATGGAGATGATGGCTGCCGAGGTCCTTCCTGCGTTCGCTGACTAGCGTCGCTCGTTCCGCCGGTGAATCTGAGGCCATGAGCGGGACAAGAGGGCGGCACCACCGTCCTCCGCCGTGACGGGTCAGAACTCGAAGACAGCAGAGGATCAGCAAGGTGATCTACGAGGTGCGCGAGTACGTCCCGGTGCCGGGTCGGCTGGGAGATGTCGTCGACCTGTTCAGGTCAGTCGTGATCCCACTCTCCCGCAAGCACAGGATGGAGATTACCCAGGCGGGTTGCACCACCATCGGTGACAACTCCTTCAACGAACTCGTCTACACGATGAGGTTCTCCGACTTGGCTGAGTTGGAGCGTAAGTGGGGGGCATTCCTCGCAGATCCTGACTGGGCGTCAGCGCTGGCCACTCGCGAGGAGAACGGCCCGCTCTACCAAGCCATCCGCCGGCGGGTAGTCGATTCCGCACTCTTCGACGAGATGCTGAAAGACTCCGTCTGACCCGCAGTCACACACCCCCAGGCCGCCCGCTGGCGGTACCCGACCGCGGAGACGGTGCTCCACCGCCGAACGGGTGCGATGCGATGAAGGTCCGGTCGGCAATTGCTGACAACCACGAGTACTGCCGCAGCCGAACATTTGGAGGTCAACGATTCCCATGACGACCAAGACAACAGGATTGCCCATCGCGAACTCAGAGAAGTTCTACATCGATGGGGAGTGGGTCGACCCGTCGACGAACCACACGATCGACGTGGTCGAAGCCTCGACGGAGGAGCTGTACTTCACTGTCGCTGAGGCCGAAGCGGCGGATGTCGCACGAGCAGTGGGAGCGGCTCGCCGAGCCTTTGACGAAGGTCCGTGGCCACGGATGTCGCCGACCCGGCGGGCGGAATACCTCCGCGCCATTGCCCAGGCTGTTGCTGAGCGCGTCGATGACGTGGTCCAGTTGTGGCCACGTGAGTCAGGCGTCATCGCCCGCGTGGTGCCGGCTGTCATGCAGGAGGTCCCGGCGGCGTTCACCTACTACGCCGATCTCGCCGATCGGTACCCGTTCGAGCAGGAGGCACCCACCAGCTCGGGTGAAGGCTTCGGGATGATAGTCGGCGAGCCCGTGGGCGTCGTCGGAGCGATCATCCCGTGGAACACGCCGATGCATCTGATCGCGTACAAGCTCGCCCCCGCGCTGCTCGCCGGGTGCACGGTGATCGTCAAGGCGTCCCCCGAGGCTCCAGGGGCCGCGTACGTGATCGCGGAGATCGCCGAACAGGTCGGGCTCCCCCCGGGTGTTGTGAACGTGCTCACCGCCGACAGGGAGGCGTCCGAGGCGCTGGTGAGCGATCACCGCGTCGACAAGATCACCTTTACCGGTTCCACGGAGGTCGGTAAGAGGATCGCCGGGATCATGGCCGAGCGCATCGGGCGATACACACTTGAGCTCGGAGGCAAGTCGGCGGCCGTCATCCTCGAGGACATGGACATTGCCGAGGCGGCGGACAGCCTGACCGGTGGTACATGCTTTCTCTCCGGTCAGATCTGTGCATCGCTGACCCGGATCATTGTGCCTCGCCATCGGCATGACGAGATGGTCGAGGCCCTCGCTGACCGCTTCTCTCGGATCAAGGTCGGGAACCCGTTCGACCCCAGCGTCGAGATGGGGCCGCTGACCTCACAGCGGCAGCGTGAGCGGGTCGAAGGCTACGTCCAGATCGGCAAGGACGAAGGAGCGACTCTCGCGTTCGGTGGCAGCCGACCCAAGGATCTCGACCGGGGCTGGTTCATTGAGCCGACGGTCTTCGGGAATGTCGACAACTCCTCGCGGATCGCCCAGGAGGAGATCTTCGGACCAGTGATTTCAGTTATCGCCGCGGCGGACGAGGAAGACGCGATCCGTGTCGCGAACGACTCGGTGTTCGGCCTCAATGCTGCTGTGTTCACCCGTGACGCGGCACATGGCCGAGAGGTGGCCAGGCGTTTGCGCGCTGGGACTGTCGGACAGAACGGCAACCGGGCGGACTTCGGGATCGGCTTCGGGGGCTTCAAGCAGTCGGGGATCGGGCGTGAAGGCGGCGTCGCGGGTCTGCTCCCGTACCTGGAGAACAAGACCATAGTGCTCGACCAGAACCCGCGTCTCTCCTCATCCGAAGAGCAGCTGGGAAAGTGAGCAACTCCGCTGGGACCGCTGCCGTCGGCTGCCTCCACGTCTTCGACATGGACGGCACCCTCCTGAGGAGCACCGCCACCATCGAGCTGGCCCGTCAGATGGGCCAGCTCAAGGCTGGGCTGGAAATCGAGAAGAAGTGGGTCGAGGAAAAGATCTCGGACACCGACTTCTGGTTGCGACTCCTCGACATCTGCAAAGGCGCAACCGCTGCCGACCTCGACGAGGCGTTCCAGAACGCGCCCTGGATGAAAGGAATCGCCAGAACCTTCGCAGATATCCGATCTCGCGGTGAGGAGGTGATCGTGATCTCCCAGTCGCCGGCGTTCTTCGTCCGCGGGCTCGAGCTCTGGGGAGCCGACGAGACCTACGGATCGGCCGTGGAGTTGGGAAGCCCGCTGGGGGACTCAGCCACGCTGATGCCAGAAGAGAAGGTGGCGATCACCGAGTCGGCCCTCGCTGCTCGCAGCCTGCGCGCGGATGACTGTGTGGTTTACGGGGACGGCTCCAGCGACGTGGGGCTCTTTACGGCGTTCTCGCACACGGTCGCGGTGAACCCGACGCCCACTTTGGCGCCACTGGCCGCGACGAGCTACGTGGGGACCGACATTCGCGAGGCGTACGCGATGGGTCGCCGGCTCCTCGCTGCATCAACCAGAAAGCACTCCGAGCAAGGAAGTCTAAGCTGATGAGCGTTACCGGGTCGCCGATCAAGGTCCTGTTCGTGGGAGAGTCGTGGGTGAAGCACACGATCCACATGAAGGGCTTCGACCAGTTCCACTCGACCGAGTACGAAGAGGGCGCGGGGTATTTCCTTGACTGCCTCAATGACGCAGGCTTCGACGTCAGCTACGTCCGGGGCCACGAGATCACATTGCAGTTCCCCCGCTCGGTGGAGGAGCTCGACGAGTTCGACGTAGTCGTCATCTCCGACATCGGATCCAACTCCTTCCTGCTGCCCGACGAGACCTTCCTGAGGTCGGAGAAGTCGCCAAACCGGCTCGGCCTGGTGGCGGATTTCGTCCAGCGAGGCGGTGGCCTCGTCATGGTCGGGGGGTATCTTTCCTTCACCGGGATCGACGGTAAGGGCCGATACGGCATGAGCCCGCTTGCCGAGCCGCTGCCGGTGACGATGCTGCCGTATGACGACCGTGTCGAGAGGTCGGAGGGCGTCGAGGTGGAGGTCTGCGAGCCCGATCACCCGGTCCTCGGCGGCACGCCGTCCGACTGGCCGCACCTGCTCGGCTACAACAAGCTCATGGCGAAGCCGGACGCCACCGTCGTGGCGCGGGTGGGCGAGGATCCGATGCTGGTCGTCGGTGAGTACGGCCAGGGCCGCACGGCTGCGTTCGCCTCCGATCTCGCTCCGCACTGGGCACCCCCGGAGTTCCTGGACTGGCCGCACTATGCCGGGATGTGGACGGCCATGCTTTCGTGGACCGCACAGGCGTAGGCAGCGCGGACGCTTGCGGAACAGGTGCCGAGAGTGGCGAGCACGGAGACCCGCCGGTGGAGATGATGGCGGCCGCGGTGGCGTCCCACACCAGGGCGCCGGTGGTCGTCACGTTGGGTGCCAACGGTGTGCTCTCGTGTGGTGCTGACGGAGTCAGCACCACACGAATCCCGGCTGGTTCGGCACGTCGGGTGGTCGACACCACCGGCGCCGGCGACACCTTCAACGGCGTGTTCGCCGCCAGCCTGGAAGGGTGAGGACGTCACCAGTGCGGCTCGTCGCGGCGTGGTGGTTGCGGCGTTGTCGGTCGAGTCGGCGGGAGCGCGCACGAGCATGCCGAGTGCGCCAACGATCGACGTGGTGCCGGCGACCGCCGACAGTACGAACAGTGATTCAGGTGGGCTATCAGTGATTTTTGTTGTCCCGAGTAGAAAGGTTTCTACTTCATGAACTGGAGCACGCACAGTACAGGAGAGTCGGACAGTCGTGCGAGCGTTGGCACCGAAGGACCAGTGATTTCATGAACGCGTGGTTGCAGGCGGAGTCCGGCAGGCGGCTCATGGTGTTCTCGGGCCGCTCCAACGCGCCGCTGGCGGGTGCCATTGCCGAGCTCCTCAAGATCGAGCTCGGCAAAGTGACCCTCAAGACGTTCTCCAGCGGAGAGGTTTACAGCAGGTTCGAGGAATCGATTCGGGGGGCGGATGTCTTCATCGTCCAGCCGATGTGCGCGAACCCCGAGACCGGTGTCAACGCCAACGACTCGCTCCTGGAGCTCCTGGTGATGGTGGACGCTGCCGTCGGTTCGAGCGCACACCGCGTGATCGCAGTGACTCCGTGGTACGGGTACTCGCGGCAGGACAAGAAGTCGGCCCCGCGCGAGCCGATCTCGGCGCGCATGGTGGCGCGCGCTCTCGAGGCGACGGGTGTCGACCGCGTGCTGACGATGGACCTGCACGCCGGCCAACTGCAGGGTTTCTTCGGCATCCCGGTGGACCACATGACCGCCTTGGGTATCCTCGGTGACTACTTCGCCGGCCTCGGCGACGACTTGGTGATCGTCGCTCCGGATGCGGGCCGGGTGAAGCTCAACAAGCAGTTCGCCACCCAGACTGGGGCCGGCCTGGCGATCCTGGACAAGGAGCGGCCGCAGCAGCAGGTCGCCGAGATCAACACCGTCATCGGTGATGTCCGCGGGAAGACCGCGATCGTGATCGACGACATCATCGACACGGCGGGCACGCTGTGCGCAGCAGGAGAGGCGCTCATGCGCGCGGGGGCTCGTCGAGTGCTCGCCGCGGCGACCCACGGCGTCTTCAGCGGGCCTGCGTTCGAGCGACTTGCGGCGTCACCGTTCGAGCGGGTCGTCGTCACGGACACAATCCCGCTCCGCGCAGGTGCTCCTGCCAAGATCGAGGTGCTTTCCTGTGCCCCGTTGCTCGCGGACACGATCAGCAGGATCTTCACCGACGGCTCCGTGAGCGCGGTCTTCGGTGGAAGAAACCACACGTTCTGAGGGGAACAGACATGTCGGATCCAGAGACCTTCCTGGACTTGCGGTGACACCCGGCGACATCGCCATCGAGGGCGGCGTGGTCTGGTCGGGGCCGGGTGAGCACTACGAAGACGGGCTCGTCCACATCCGAGCGGGCACGGTGGTCTACGCAGGGCCAAGGGTAGACGGCAAGGTGCCGCAGGGGACGCCGTGTCTCGACGCAGCGGGTTGCACAGTCCTGCCCGGCCTGATCGACGCACACGTCCACCTGACGACCAACTCCGATCACCACCACGTGATTGCGAGTGATGTCTTCCGCGGCCAGGTGAGCAAGCCGGGCAAGCTGCTGCACGGGTTGCGGAACGCCCACCGATCGCTCGCCGCCGGATTCACGACGCTGCGGGTCATGGGGCACCGCGGCGCCGGAGAGATCGAGCTTCGCGATTTCATCGATGAAGGGCTGGCCGTCGGACCTCGTTTGCTGGTCGCGCCGTGGTGGATCACGATGACGAACGGTCACGGCGATCTGTTCTACCCGCCGTACACACAGCGGGAGCAGTGGGACACGGCGGACGGCATCGACGAGTGCCGCAAGCTGGTGCGGCTCCACGCCAAGGCTGGTGCGGACTTCATCAAGGTGATGGCCAGCGGAGGGATGTCGAAGGGCGAACGGCCGAGCTGGCCAAATTACAGTGCTGCCGAGCTGACTACCATCGTCGAGACGGCCCACGAGTTGGACCTGCGGGTCGCGGCTCACGCACTCTCCGCGGAAGGCATCCGGCGCAGCCTCGCGGCAGGTGTCGACTCCATCGAGCACGGCTCGTACCTCGAGGAAGACATGGCGGCCGAGATGGCTGAGCGTGGAATCTTCCTCGTCCCCACGATGGCCTTCAACGACTGGTGCCAACGGGAGGGGACGCTCCGTGGTCTGACCGCACAGGGGGTGGCTGATCTCAGTGACGCACACGACCGGACCCTCGAGTCGTTCGCACTGGCGCGGGAGGCAGGGGTCAGGGTGGTGATGGGCACCGACTCCTCGGGGACCCTGTGCCCGTTCGGGGCGCACGCTCGAGAGCTCGAACTGTACGTGAAGCACGGCATGTCCACCGACGAGGCGCTCACCACCGCTACGGCGAACGCGGCGTCGCTGCTGGACCGACCGGAGCTCGGCTCACTGCGGCCCGGTGCCGTCGGAGATGTCGTCGTCGTGGAGGGGAACGTGCTTACCGACATCAGTCGCCTGGCCCAGCCCTCCAACATCAGGCACGTCGTGCGGGCTGGGCGTGACCTCAGCGGCTATTTGCGCGGTGTATCGGAGGTGCTCGACCTCCGACCAGCTGAATACCCGACCCGGTCCGACGAGTCCTGATCGACCAGCGACACGACCGAAGCCGACCCACCAGGCTCGACGGTCCTCCCACCCTGGAAACACGAGAGAAGGACAAAGAGAACAATGGCTCACATCGAAGCTTCGTTCTTCAGCAGGCGTTTCGACGACGAGAAGTTCAGCGAGCAGATGGTCGAGGCGCTTACGCATGCGGTCGCCTCGGTCCTGGGCGAGGACGCAGGGAACGACACGACCGTCATCCTGCACAGTGTCGACCCGTCGCGCTGGGGCTACCGCGGCAAGCTGCTGGGCTGAGCAGCGGGGCCCTGCAGACCGGACTCATGCCCGCGACCAGCGGCCTGGCAGACCGACGACTGTTGGCCGACGACAGGCTCGTCGGCCAAGATGTCTACGCCCGCGCGCGACCTGTCCGCACCGAGTACATCTCCAGCTGCATCGAGTCCCGCGGGGGCGAGCCCGAGCCCTGCTACGCGCCGGCATTCGCCCCCATGCCGGCCGCAGCCGGGGCGTCGAGGCGGGAGGCCCTCACCGGGCCCTCCTCCTGGGCCCCTGACGGCAGGTCGTCCGCCCTTCCCCCGCTGTCGGAGTGCAGGAGGTCGATGTCGTGCAAACACCAGCCACACGGGCAGCATTGGCGGGTCCAGTTCAGGAACCGTCACGTCGACCGCCTTTCCCAAGGCAGAACGAGGAGTGGAAGAAGATGTCGGACTTCAAAGACCTGGTGCGTTCGGCCTGGGATGCCGCCTGGAACCACGGGGACTCCGATGCCCTGGACAAGATTGTCCATCCCGACTACGCGTTGGAGAACGCCGGGCTGGGGCGTACCTCGGGACTGGCCGAGCTGAAGGGCCAGGTCCGCGACATGCGGGCCGCCATTCCCAACTTGCAGACGACAGTGGACATGATCGTCGTGGACGGCGACGACTTCGCGATCTTCTGGTCGGCTACGGGGACGTTCATAAACGCATTTGGCGACGTCCCCCCGACAGGCCGTACTCTCCAGGCTCGAGGCGCGATCCAGGGAGCGCTCCGCGAGGGCCGGATCATCCGCGAGCGCGTGACGTGGGACCCCAGCGTCGAGATGCTCTCCGACCTGGGAGTGCCTGGGCTGGAGTCGGCATGCGAGCCAGACGGGACACACGTCGGCGTCGGCGAGCCCGATGAGGGGCCCAGCATCGAGGAGCTCAAGGAGTTCAATCGCAAGTTCGTGACCGGTGTCACGGTGGTGACGGCCATCGACTCCGCTGGTCGACCCCGCGGGCTGGCCGTCAGCGCCTACATGCCCATATCGCTGGATCCGCCGCTGGTGGTCGTGTGTGTGCAGAAGACGTCGTCGACCTACCCTTCGCTCTTCGAGTCCGGGCACCTCGGCATCAACATCATCGCCAACACGCAGCGGGCGGTGGTGGACAGGTTCGCCTCCAAGGCCGAGGACAAGTTCGCCGGGCTCGACTGGCACACCGCACCGGCGGGGTCTCCGCTCATCCGCGGGGCATCCGCCTCGATCGAGGCGGAGATCAAGGAGCGCTTCCGGGCCAAGACCCATGTGGTAATCGTCGCCAGAGTCCGCTATCTGGAGGTCTCCAGCGCGGACCCGATGGTCTACAAGGCCGGGAAGTTCTACGACGGCGCGTCGCTCGAGGAGATCTGAACAGTCCTCGACGATCGCAGGGCTCACCTCCGCAGGCGGATGGGGCATGCGCCTCACGTTCCCCGGCAGCCATCGGGGGCGTAGACCTGCCGTCACGGAAAGGGGCGGATGCCCTGAGCGGCACACGCCGCCTGCCAGGCACCACACCGCTCCCCTGGCACAACGCCGCAGATCTCAGCGCAGGCCGTCCCACAGGGTCCGGAGGCTTCTGCGCGGGTCGTGGTCGGTGGCCGGCACGGCCGCGAAGCGGTGGACGGCCCGGTCGGGGACCCGGTACGCGGACCAGCCGGGATCGCCGGTCGTGGCGAAGGAGACCCAGGCGGCGTGCATCCTGTCCGCGATCGTCTGGGGCGGGGCGTCGCCGAGAAGGTGTGCGAAGGCCGGGTCGGCCAGGTTGTCAAAGACGAAAGGCACGTCGAGCGCGTGACATGCGCCCAGTGCACCGTCGTGGGCGGGCGAGGGCCAGGCGAACTCGTAGACGAAGGCGCGTGCGCCCTGGCGCTCCTGAGCTTCGGCCAGGCGCAGCGCCGGCAGGCGGTAGAACCAGTCGGTGGCGAGCTGCGCGAACAGCTCACCCGGATTCGCTGCGGGGAATGCGGCTCGGTAGGCGGCGGCGCCCCGGCCCGGCGGCAGGCCGTAGGCGGTGGCGGTGCGTTCCACGAGGTCGTCGGTCACCAGGCCACTCAGTCCGGACGGCACCGTGAACAGCCGGAACTCGTCGCTGGTCCAGCCCACCAGGATGTCCACGCCCGCCGCGCAGCCCCCGGTGATCGCTCCCATGGGCGTGCTCGGGAGGGTGTCGTGGTCGACCACGGGCTCGAAGGGCATGAGGTTGAGCGCGGCCTCACCCCACAGGGCCGGGTCGGGGCGGGCGGAGATCTCGCCGCGCATCTGGGACTGGGCGGCCAGCAGGCGTTCTGCCGGTACGGCGGCGAGGTCCGGCCGGGTGGGCGACACTCCGAGGATGGCGGCGAATCGGGCGGCGACCGAGGCGGCACTCGAGCGAGACAACGTGTGGTGGGCCGCGCCGCTCTGCAGGGCCGCGCGATGGAACAGGCCCTTGGCCGCCGGCATGGCCAGCAGGGCTCCGATGCTCATGGCCCCGGCCGACTGACCGGCGACGGTGACGCGATCGGGGTCACCGCCGAAGGAGGTGATGTTGTCGCGCACCCATTCGAGTGCGGCGATCTGGTCCAGCAGGCCGAGGTTGGCCCGTGCGGTGTCACCGGGCCCGAGGTGGAGGAAGCCCTCCGCGCCCAGCCGGTAGTTGAGGGTGACCAGGACGACCCCGTCGCGGGCGAATGCAGTGCCGTCGTAGCCGGTGAGGGAGCCGGTGCCGTTGGTGAAGGCTCCGCCGTGCAGCCAGACCAGTACCGGCAGGCGTCCGGCGGGGTCCGGGGTCCAGATGTTGAGGTTGAGGAAGTCCTCGCCGGGGACGAGGACTTCGGGGAGCAGGCGGTCCATGGGTGGGAGGTACGGCGCCTGGGGGGCGGTAGGACCGTACGCGTCGGCGTCGCGGACGCCGGCCCATACGGCCGGTGGCTGCGGGGGCATGAAACGCAGCGGCCCGGTCGGAGCGGCGGCGTACGGAAGGTTCTTGAAGCAGGCGATGCCGGACGGGCCGGTGACGCCGCGGACCAGGCCGTGGGAGGTCGCGAGGACCGGTCGCATGGTCACTCCTTCACAAAAGGGCTGGGGCCCGCCGCCCAGGCGGGCGGGGCGGCTCGTACACAGCGGGCTGGGAACTCGTGCAGGGCCGGGAAGGGGTCCGCACAAGGCGGGGCGAGCGTTCATGCGGAGCAGGGCGGGCCCCGGCACATGAATGATCCCTGTACAGGGCGGACCCGGACGGCCGGTGGGATCAGCGGACGGCGTTCGCGATGCGCGGCGCGAACTGGGCGTACTCGTCGGCGACCTGCTCGCGGGTCCGTTCGAGGGTGGGACCGAACCACTGTGCGACCTGCACGCCGAGGCCACCGATCGCGGTAACCGCCAGCAGCGGATCGTCCAGCTGGAACTCGCCGCTTCCGATGCCGCGTTCGAGCACGTCGGCGAGGAGGCGGCGGCATTCCTCACGCAACTGGAGCGAGGGTGCGGCCAGCTCGGGCGAGAGGGCGTGCAGTTCGCTGTTGGTGACCACCGCCAGCAGCGGATAGTCGGTATGGAGCAGGACATGGGCGCGGACCAGGGCGGCCAGTTGCCGGGCGGCGCTGTCGCCGCCGGTGCCGGCGGCGGCCTCGGTCAGCCGGGTCCGCATCTCCTCGTGGCCGATGCGTACCAGCTCGGCCAGAACGTGTCCCTTGGACGGGTAATGCGCGTACAAGGTGCGGTGCTGGGCGATCTGCGTGGATGCGGCAGCCCACGGAGCGTCCCGGCAGGGCGAGTTGGACACCCGATCGAGCGGGGTAACGTCCCTGGCCTGCGGACTCCGGTGTCTTGACCCCCTACACGACCTGGCGGGACGCGATCCCCACCGATGGTGCCCCGGGTTCGACCTGAGGGGCGCACGATGGCAATGGCAGATCATTTCGTGGACCCTGCGGCCGCAGGCTGGTCGGCCGAGGCGCCTGGGGTCAGGTGTCGCAGAAGCGGCGAGATGATCAGAATCAGTGGCGGAGCCGCAAGCGGTGTCGCCATGAGGTGCGGCCGGTGTCGGCATCTCCCGCGTCGGGGGCCCGGTGAGAAGGGGCGGACTCCGTGAAGTAGGCGCTGTCCTTGGGACGATTTCTGTCCGTGGCCGGGCGGGGGCGCGGGGCCGGCTCGAGGTGGGGGATGTACTTGGAGCAGTGGACGTAGGCTTCCTCGACGGTGAGGTGGACCCACAGGTGCGGTTGGCGACCGGGTGCGGTGTCGGTCGGCAGATGCGGGTACCAGGCGCGGAGGTCGCGGTCGGTGTACAGCCGCACTGTGCCATTGACGTGCAGCCCTATGTGATCATGAGTGAAGTCCATGAACAGCATGCCGAGGTGGGGGTTCTCGGTCATGTTCCCCGCACTGGCCAGGACACCGTTGCCCCGGTATTCGGGGTAGGTCAGAGTGCGGTCGTCGAGGGAGACGCAGAATCCCGGGGGCCCGGAGCGGAAGCTGCTGTCGCAGGCTCCTCGGGAGTCGGCGGTCGACAGGAACATCATGGTCTGCCGGGCTATGAACTCCCGCATGGCGGGCGTCAGGTAGGGGTGTACCTGGCGGTCGTAGAAGTCGGCCGCTCGGTCAGTGGTGCCGAGCTGCTGCTGCAGCAGTCGTTCACCGAGGGAGCCGGTCGTCTCGGGGCTGTTCACAGCTAATCGGTCTCCTCTTCAGGCGTGGGCGGCCCCAGAGGGGCGGTCAGGACGGGGACGTCCCAGGGGTCGTAGTGGATGTGGTGCGGCGGGACGCCATGACGCCGCAGGGCCTGCATGGCTTCACCGAGCATCTGCGGTGGGCCGCACAGGTACGCCTCGTGCCGGTACCAGGGACCGAATTCCGCAAGTACCTCGGGCAGCGTGCCCTCCAGTCCGGCGATGCGCTCGTGGGAGACCGCGGCCCGGACGCGGAGCCAGTGGTAGCGCTGGGACATGCGCAGCATGTCATCGAGCCCGTACAGTTCGTCCGCCGTTCTGGCGCCGATGAACAGACTGACCTCCCGCGCGTTTCCGATGCCGTTCTGGGCCGCCTGCTCGATCAGGGCGCGTATCGGAGCCAGGCCGGTGCCGCCGGCGACGAAGAGGAGGTCCCGTCCGGCGGTCGGACGCAGCACCATGTCGCCTTCTGGCGGCCCCAGCCGGACTGGGTCTCCCGGACGGGCGTGGTGGACCAGCGCGTTGCTGACCGTGCCTCCGGGCACCGCACGGACGTGGAACGTCAGCTGGGAGTTGGGCCGTGGGGCGTGTGCGGGTGAGTAATGCCGCCACAGCCTCGGCGCCCACGGCGTCTCGATGCTCACGTACTGGCCCGCCACGAAGGGGTACGGCAGCTGTGGCTGGATGGTGATCTCAGCGATTCCGTGTCCGCGGTGCACGTGCTTGACGATGTGCGCGTGCCACACGGCCGGCCGGTGACGCGCGTCCTCCTCGGCGGCGCGGGCCATCACGTCCGCGGCAGCGGTGTAGGCACGCTGCCAAGCCGCCGCCACCTCGGGACTCCAGGCCGGGCCCGCGTAGTGGGAGAGGGCTTGCAGCAGGCATTCGCCGACGGCCGGGTAATGGGCGCTTTGCGTGCCGAACTTGCGGTGGCCACGCCCGAGACGGGAGCAGAACGCGACGAGGTTACCGGGGTCGTCGACCAGTTCCACGATGCGCAGCAGACCTCGGACCAGACGTTCCCGCTGGACGTCGAGTTCGGCCGGGAACAAGTCCCTGACCTGTGGATGACGCGCAAAGAGGATGTCGTAGAAGTACACGGCCAGCTCGGCGACGTGAGGTGCGACAACCGCCAGGCTGCCCCGCACCAGCGCGACGTCCTCAGCACTGACAGGGGGATGGGCGGGCGCCGCGTGATGGGCCACCGTGGCGGGGGCCGGGCCCGGTGGGGCGGCTCTGTTCCATCCGTCCGCCGGCCCCGGCGGCGTGTCTGGGTCCCGGGTGTGCTGCATGGACCGGAATCTGCCCGTCACCGTTGATCCCAGGTGTGTTCCGTCGCCGATGCCGCACCGGCGTGAAGGCAGAGCCTCTCGTCCAGCTCCGTGGTACGCGCAAGGTGTGTCGGCTCAGTCCGCATCACTGCGGGACGGAATCGTCCGCCCACCCCGCTCGCTCGTTTCCGCGCGGAGAGGACGGCACCCAGCCTGGATGAGCCGAGGAACTCCCTCCGGACCATCCCCGGTGCCGGGCGGCGCCGAGCAGACCCGCTACGAACTGTGCACGTCTGCCGTGGGGGACGGCTTCTGGCACGGACTTCACCGAGGTGCGGCTTGGGTGCGACATGCGTGGTACCAGTGCGCTGGCGAGCGCTGTACATGGAACACGTACCTTTCTCTCACCGCGTCGGCGCACTCGGCAAGAGCAGGGCGACGGCGTCGTCGGGCGCTGGGCCCAGGCTGCCGGGAGCCCCCGCACGTGTGCGAACAGGTCCTGTGCCGACAGCCCGGCTGCCTGGGACGGGGAACCGCCAGGCGCCCGTCACCCTAGCGTTCGAGGGTACTCACATGTGTCCCGGGATCCCGTTGAACGAGGTTCACGGGGTTACCGGGCAGTAGGAGGGCGTCCGCGGTTCGCCTCCGGCCTGGGCGGGGCTACGACCCTGAGTGTGACCTCTGTTCGTGCCTGCGCGCCCGTTGCAGTACACGGTTAGCCGCCGCGGGCCCCCTCCCCCGGCTCCGGCCGGAGGATGACTCGTCGAGACAGGACATCGTTGCTGGTCGTTCGCCTCTCGACGATGCGGTCACGAGGTTGGAGAAAGCCGGGCAGGGAGAGGGATGACCACACCGGCACGCTGGGCGGGACGCGTCTCGGTCAGCCGCGCAGCAGTGCGCCCGTACCCACCTCGGCGAGCAGCGGTGGCTCGTTCTGCCCCTCGTAGGCGAGGTGAAGCTCGCGCCTGGCACGGGTGGCCAGCACGTAGTAGGTCATCCGCAGGGCCGCCGAGGTCGGATCGGTAGCAGCGTCGGTGTGCGTGTCGGGGATGACGACCGTGTCGAAACCCAGTCCCTTCGCGCTGGCGCGGTGGACGAGGACGATACCCGGGCGGGCGAGGTCCAGGGTGCGATAGCGGCCCTTCACTGCCTGGGATGTGTACAGCTGGGGCTTCAGCCATGGTGCTCTGTTCTCCAGGCTGCCAAGCAGCGAGAACTGCGTGTGCCGGGAGTTGACGATCACGCCGATGGTGTGGCCGGGATGTTGCTGTGCCAGCGTGATCAGCAAGTCTGCTGCGCCGCGTTCGGGCAGCCTGTGCACGCGCGGTGGCGGCCCGTCCCGGTCGGGGACGGCGGGCATGCCGGCGCCCGTGTGAAAGTGCGCGGCGAACGCGGCGATCTGGCGGGTGTTCCGGTGATTGCCGTCGAGTTCGACGCGCGTGCAGTTGCCGAGGCGGTGGGCGATGTCCTCCAGCGTGGAGTTCGTGTCGGTCAGCCGCTGGCACTCATCGGCAAATACCGTGATGCGGCCCCCGAGGAGCCTGCACAGCCGGTAGAACTCGGGCGGCAGGTCCTGGCCTTCGTCGATGACCAGGGTCAGACCGGGGTCCCGTTCGGCTTCGGCAGCACGCTCGAAGAAGGCCGGCCAGTCGTACCAGCCGTCTTCGGCACGTGGAGGTTTGGGGCCGTACCAGTTGTCCAGCCATGAGTGCGCTGTGGCCACGCGAACGCTGCGGTCTCTGGGTCCCAGCGCATGGGCGGTGGACGCCAAGGACTGGTGGAGCAGATGGGAGCGTGTGAGCAGGACGGCCGGGGTGCCGGTCAGTGCCAGCATCACGGCGCGCTGGGCTGCCAGAAGGCTCTTGCCACTGCCGGGCGGGCCGCTGATCAGATGGTTGCCGTCGAACGGCAGGTTGTCGAGCGCGGACCGCTGCTCCGGCATGAGGTCCAGGTAGGTGAGCGTCATGAGGGGATCTGCTCCAGGGCTGCGGCAGCCGCTGCGCGGGCGGCTGTGACGATCGGTTCGAAGTAGCCGGGCACCTGTTCACCGCCCACGACGAGGGCGCGGTCCAGCAGCGTGTTGCCGGACTCGCAACTGGTCTCGGGCAACAGGGCGCACGCGTGGCAGGCGGCCCGGTTGAGGTTGCCGAAGCCCTGCCCGGCGTGTTCCGCGCACAACGGGTCGGCGGAGCACCAGGCCGCCGCCTCGGTCATCCGCAGCAGTGTTTCCGCCAAGCGGGGCGGTTCGCCCTGGCGCACGAGTCCGCCCAGAGTGCCTTCGGCGTCTCCGGCGGCGGTGTAGACGAGGATGCCGTACTGGTCCTGCTCAGGGCGGGCGTAAATGCGTTCGCGCAGGCTCGCCGTCGTGTAGCCGGACTCGAAGGACAACTGGCGGATGAGAAGGTGCGCGAGCGTGTGCAGGAGAACTAACCTCGGCGAGAGCTCCGCTCCGGTGAGGGCCTCCAGCCGGTCCTTCTGGAAGGCTCGGTCAAGATCGGCACGCATACCGGCGACGCGGCGACGCACTCGGTCGTCCGCTTCCCACTCGGCCAGTGCCTCCTTGTCGAGGGTGAGGAAGATGCCTTCGCCGAATATCTCTACGGCGGGCAGCCACTTCAGGCGCCGTGCGGTGTCGGCGGGCACGACTGTCGCGTCGGGGGACACCCTGGTGAAACCGGACAGCGCGCGCACTTCTCTCAACCGGTCTGCGAGCAGGACGCGGCCGATGCGACGCCGCAGCCCCACCCAGGGTTCCATGGTCTCCTGCGCCAGGTCGAGCGTGGTCGCGCGCAGCGCGAAGTCACGGGTGGCGGGCGGTACGGGAGCCATGAACGCCGCCCACTCCTCGCGGCTGAGGTCGGGGCGCACGGGCGCGGCGGCCGGCCCGGACGCGGCGGCCGGCCCGGACGCGGCGGCCACAGGCTGTCCGGTCTCCTCGGCCAGGAGGACATCCAGCAGGGCGTCGTCCGCTCCGGTGTCATCCTTGATCATTTCGCGGAAGACCTCGGCGCGCGGGGTCGCGGCGACCTTGCACAGGGAGACCCACAGGTCGTGCTCACGCACCCTGCTCGCGAGTGTCTCGTCGGCGTACACCGCGGTTTCCGTCTCGGGTATGTCGAGGGCCGAGTGCACCACGGGGTAGTACAGATTGCCTGCGGTTCGCTGAACTATCTGGACCGGCTTGACGCATTCCACCGCCTCGTTGGCCCGCTGCCACGGGTTGCGCCCGGAGCAGCGCATGCCGTGCGTGCCGAGGATGTCGAGCAGGTCACGCACGGCTCCACAGCCCTTCGCCGCGCACACGACCGACAAGGCTTCGAGGCCGGAGGCCCGCTCGGAGACCAGGAAGCGCAGCTTCTCCCGTTCGGTGCATTCCCGGCGCTCGGTGGCCTCGCGCCGCGAATGGGACCAGAACCACCAGTCGATGTCTCCGAGATGGCCGGCGGAGCAGATCTGCACGAACCTCATGGGCGCCAAAGTGGGTCCGGGTGAGCAGGACTGGCAACGCGGCGGCTGTCCCGGCTTCTCGTCGGCGATGCGCCAGCGCTTCATACGCCGGCAGGCGCCGCAGAACAGCCAGGACGGGAAGCGGATGTAGGGAGCGCCGGGCGCGTCCGGTACGTCGTACCGCTCGTTGGGGGTGGGCGGGGCGGCGTAGAAGCCGGTGACGCCGAGGCGCGCGGCCAGCCTGGTCGACTCCACGCGCTGCTTGGCGCGCTGCGGCCAGTCCCCGATGCCGGTGGCCACGAACGATTCGCCCTGGATGTCGAAGACGGCTCCGACCCCGAACGGCAGGACGGTCTGCGACTGACGTACCCGAAGTGTCCGGCTCACAGGTCCGCTCCCTTCACCACTACCTGGCATTCCCGGTCGACGTTGCGCATGGAGTTGGGGGTCTCCCACAGGCCGTAGCGCTGTTCGAAACTCTTGATCAGGTTGGACTGGCCCTTGCCCTGGCTGCGGTAGTACAGCTCCCGGCCCTCCTTGCGCGCCTCGCGAGCGGCGTCCTCCCAGTCGGCCAGGAGTTCACCGAGTTCCTGGCGCACGGCCTCGGCGGCGAGGCCCTCACCTGCGGCGACCACCCGTGCCGTCAGCTCATCGGCCAGCGATTCGGCTTCCGTCATCCTGTCGAGAACTCCTCCGGCCTGGTTCTCCGCGGCCAGGCCGAGACGGTGTCGTACGAGGATGACGAGCGCGGCATGGAGTGCCCGTCGCCGCGAAGGCACCGACCACGGTGTGACGCTGGTCGGCTCGACGTGCCGGTAGAGCGAGCGGTGGTACACGTCGAACGTCTCGTAGTGCGAGCGGTCGCGGGGGCGGGTCGCGTTGAAGAACGTGACGACGAGACCTGGTACGGCGTGCCGGCCCACGCGGCTGGTGGCCTGGATGTATTCGGCCGTCGTCTTGGGCTGCCCCTGCATCAGCATGAGCGACAGCCGCTTCACATCGACGCCCACGGACAGCATGTTCGTGCAGGGCAGGAAGGACACCGACTGCTCGTCCTGCCAGCTCTTCTCGAGCCGGTCGAGCAGAACCGGCTGCTCCGCCCGCGGCAGGTTGCTCGTCAGTTCCTGCACCTGATGGTCCCGCAACTCGCGTACGCCTGCTCCGGCACCGGAGTCCAGGCCCTTCAACTGGGCCGGGATGTCGTCGGCCGCGGCCGTGACGGTGCGCCCGAGTTCTCGCAGGCTGTGGTGGTAGGCGACCAGGGTCCAGTAGTCGTCGCGGTTCTCCAGGGGAAGTTCCCAGGCGCCCTGAAGCATGGCCGCGGCGGTGGCAACGGAGGCACGGCCCGCGGTGTGGCCCTGGGCCATGACCCCGAGGTACAGCCGTCCTGGGCGCGACGTGTCGGGTTCGGCGAAGTACGAGTGCCTGGCGTCGAGTCCGGCGGGCGGGAAAAGCTGCACGTCACTGCCGTACAGTGCGCGAATCTGCTCACCGGAGCGGCGGATGGTCGCCGTCGAGGCCACCACCTTGGGACTGATTCCCTCGGTCGTGGTGCACAAGCCGAGGACCGCCGACTCATACAGGCCGACGGTGGTGCCGAGAGGGCCGGTGAGCAGATGCAGCTCGTCCTGGATGACGAGGGTCGGCGGCAGGTTCCCGGTGCCGGCGCCGAACAGCCGCCCGGCACGCGGCTCCCAGGCCAGCCGGGCGAACTTGTCCACGGTGCCGAGGACGAATGTGGGCGGACGGTCGTACAACTGCTCGTCCACGACACCGACGGGCAGCTCGTCGTGG
The DNA here is from genome assembly GCF_040643755.1 of Streptomyces sp. NPDC047079. Lineage (NCBI taxonomy): Bacteria > Bacillati > Actinomycetota > Actinomycetes > Kitasatosporales > Streptomycetaceae > Streptomyces > Streptomyces sp. NPDC047079. Next base: position 39,112 of record NZ_JBEYUZ010000010.1, on the reverse strand, counting down.
AAGGCGCAATCGTCGCGGGGGCAGAAGAAGGCGAAGGAGTCGGCTGCCGCCCGCACACCGTAGTCCCCGATGTCCGGGGACTTGTGGGAGGGAACTATGCGCGTGCCGCACCAGGGGCACCGGTCCAGGATGAACACGTCGTCCGGCTTGGCAGCCCTGCGTACCTCCTCGAACTTGGTGCGGGCGGTGTCGTAGGAGTTCGGCGAGGTGGCCTCGCCCACCCAAAGGCCGATGGAGAACGGCTCGTGTCCGTAGGTCTCGGGATCGGCGCGGCGCAGGGTCTCCAGGGCACAGACGGTGGTGGCCGCCCGCTGGAACTGCTGGGTGGTCAGCAGGCTGAGGGTGTAGCGGCTGAGCACCGCGGTCCCGCCGCCGTCGGCGGCGGTGCGACGCAGAAGCATGACGAAGGCGGCCAGGAGCAGGTACGCCTCGGTCTTTCCACCACCGGTGGGGAACCAGATCAGGTCGGTGGTGCCGCGGTCGGGGTGCCGGGGATCGGCGATGCCGTCCACGGCCAGGAGGAAGAAGGCGAGCTGGAACGGCCGCCAGGTCGCGTCCGCGTGCGGCGCCGGGTCGAGCAGAACGGGGTCACGGCGGGCGCGCCGCTCGCCGGCCTGGTCGTGGGCCGAGTGCCGCATCTGCAGCGCCATGGCATGGTTCGCCACTCGGAAAGCACGCAGCAGTTCGGGGCGGCGCGGGTCACAGAGTGTGCGCACACCCGACTCGATGCGCGCGACCGCCGCACCGATGCGTTCGAGGATCCGATCAGCGGCGTCCCGCCCCCATTCGGGGATGTCCGCATTGAGTTGTCCCACGTACCAGGCGCGATAGTGGGCGGCGAACTCGCTCAGTTCTTCACGGAGCTGCTCCACTGAGACATCGGGGTCTGCCAGATGCAGGACGTTGAGGACGGGCGTGTCGGTGAGGCCCGCGGCCCGGGTGCCGCTGACCTCGGCCTGCGGCATGACGGCCGCCCGCACTCCGGTCACGAGCCCGGTGTCCTCGTCGCGCAGCTCCTCCACGGCGCACCCGTGCCCGACGGCATGCGTCTGTACGTGCCGGTACTGCAGTCGCAGTTCCTGTTCCTCGAGGTCGCGGCTGGCCAGCCGGATGCTCGGGTAAGGCAGCACGGTCCCGTCCACGGGCCGGGCGGTCAGGCCCACCTGGAAGAGCATGCGGTCCCACTGGGCGGCTTTGCCGAGAGCCTGCTCGTGGTGTGCGACGTTGACCAGGGCCACGGTGATCAGATGCCCGCTGCCGAACGTCCGGCGGCGAACCCGGATCTCAGCCCGGCCGTCCAGGACGAGCACGCGATCGCGGCCCGCTCCGAGTGTGTGCGTCTCGGGGTCGAGCGGAACCCTCTTCCAACGCCGGCCTCGTTCGCCCGTCGCCGCCTTGGTCTCGTAACGGGCACCGGAACAGCTCACGGTCACAGTGGTCGTGTCGGTGTAGAAGCTCAGTCCCAGGGATGACGGCAGCCAGGAGTTGGCCTCGGGAACGGGATCCGTGGACGGAGCCGTGTCGTCGGCCCGCGCTTCGGTGCCGAGGCCGTCCGGCTCCTCCGCCGCGAGGTCCAGTTGCCGCCGGAGGTCCGCCTCCTGCGGGTAGAGGGTGCCCATGAGGTACTGCCGGTCGGGCGGGGCATCGAGGGTCTCGTGCTCTCCGGCTACCGGGCCGACGAGTTGGCGGTGCAGGTAGTCGACGAGCTCTTGCCGGGCGTCCATGGTGCTCCTGGAAACTGTTCGAGAGGGAACGACGGTGGGTGGAGCGCAGGCTTGTCTCAGGACCGGCGCCAGCGGTCCCTGAGGGATGCCCGGTCAGCGGCCGGTGCCTGCAGTGCGGCGAGCTGCGTCTGCAAGTCGGTGATACGGGCCCAGGCATCGTGCTCGACCTGCGCAAGGCGTGCCGCGGTGAGCTGTTCGCCCTGCACCGCGCGAGCCTCCGCCTGGTCGGCGGCGGTGACCAGCGCTTGCGCCCGCTGCTCCGAAGCCTCGGCCCGTTGCTGCGCCTGCTCCACCTCCGCGGCGGCACGCTGCCCGGCCTCGTACATGGCTCTGTCCCGGGCGATGAGTCGCGTCTCGGTCTGCCGCAGGCGCGCCTCTGTCCGCCGGAGTCGGGACTCGAGGTCCGCGACGCGTGCCACAGCCTCCTCGCGGTACTGGTGCAGCTGCTTCTCCGCCTGCTCGGCGTGGGCCTGCAACTGCGATACCTGCTCGGACGCGACCGTCGACGTCGCCGTTTCGGCCTGTCGCAGCCGGATCTCGAGATCCACAATGCGTTCCTGTGCACGGCGCGTCGCGGCCATGTTCGCTTCGCGGTGCTCCTCCTTGAGCCGCGCGATGCGTTCCTCTGCTTGCCGCCGCAGGCGCTGCTCCTGGCGTGCCAGCGCCTTGTCGACGCGTTTCAGCAGAATCTCTTCCAGGTCGTCGAGCTGTTGTCCGGCCTCTGTCTGGAGGGCCGTGACACGAGCGTCGGCGGCCCGCCGTTCCTCCGCCAGCCGACGCTCGTACGTGTCGGCCAGCCGTGCGAGTTCCGCCTCGTGCCGTGCGCGGGCCTCGGTGAGCAGGTGCTCGACGTCTCCGGAAGGCTCTGGCGACGTACCGGCGTGCTCTTCCTGCTCGTCCTCGATCCCTGCCGCCTGCGCCGCAGTGAACTCGCGAAGGGCGTCGTGGATAGCGAGGCGCGACTCGTTGTCCACCAGGGGTTTCGCGGCCAGGTATGCGCGGGGTGTCGTCCCGCCCAGGACCTCGGAAGTCCACTCGAAGAAGTGCTCGGGCCGGAGTTCCAGACCCTTGACGGCATCGAGAACGCTTTCGAGCACCTCCAGAGCCCGGACTACGTGGCGGTTGAGCATGCCTCGTTCGCGACCGGCCCTTACGACGGCGTCCGCAGCGGACGAGCCCAGCATCACGGCCAGTTGTAGATGCCCCACGGCGAGCAGCGCATACTCGGCGAGCCATGCCACGTCCCCGCCGAACGGTGCCGGTGTCAGCTCCCGGGCCCTGTCCCAGTCGGCGGTGTACTGGGGCAGCGGCGCAGGGAGGTCAGTGGCTGCTGCATCGCTCGGCGCCGACTCATTCGTCCCGGACTCGGCCGCCGCCTCCACGTCGGAATCGTCGGTGATGTTCACGGGCTTCTCGGACGGCGGCGGGACAGGGACCGGCTCGGATTCGGCCGACGGTGTTTCGGCCGGCGCCGGTCCGGTCGGCTCATGACGGGACGGCTGCTGTTCTCTCGGCGCCGGACGGGCCGGTGCGTCCTCCGCGCACTCCGCTGCCGATGCCTCCGGGAGCGTCTTCGTGAACGCCAGGAACTCCCGGAGGGCGTCGCGCATCGCCAGCCGAGGCTCACTTCGCACCAGCGGCTTGCGGGCGAGGTAGGCCCGGGGCGTCACCCCGCACAGCGCCTCGGAGGGACGGTCGAAGAAGCCTTCCGGGCGCATTCCGGCCTGCGCGACGGCGTCGCACACACGACGCAGCACCTCGAGCGCTGCAAGCACCGTGTGATCGGCCGGCTCCCGCTCGCGAGCGATCCGCAGCACAGCGTCGGCCGCCGGTTGCCCGAGCATCTCGGTGAGCCCTGGGCCTCCCACGGCGGCGATCGCGTAGTCCGCGAGCCACGCCTGCCCGGACGGCGACTTGGCCAACCGCCGGGCCCGCTCCCAGTCCTGCACATCCGCATTCGCCACGGCCGCGGGTTGTACGGCGTCCTGCGGAGGCGCGGGAGTCACTGTTGCGTCAGGGCTGCCAGACGGCATGGCCGCCTTGACAACCGCCGTCTTCCTGCCCGGAACACGACGAGCGGCCCGGGCAATACGCGCGGCACGGCGACCAGTGGCAACGGTAGGAACGCTTCCCGCATTGTCCGGGTCCTCACCCGCCACCACAGCACGGACACCGAGCAGGCGCGCCGTCCGCAGCCGCGAGCGGAGTGCGGGCACCAGCTTGACCTCCAACTGCCGGATGCGCTCCCTCGTCACGCCGAACTCGCTGCCCAACTGGTCCAGTGTCGACGGTTCCGCGTCGTCGAGTCCCAGGCGCCGAACGAGAATCCGGTGGTCGCGGCCGGAGAAGGTGTTCACCACGGCCATGGCGTCATCCAGGAGCAGCGCGTTGTGCACCCGTTCCTCGAATGGCGGCACGGTATGGGTCTCGGCGAGGAAGTCACCGAGCGTCGCTCCGTCCCCTACAACACGATCGAGCGAGTCGGTGCGCCGGCTCAGCCGTCGGGCCTCCTCGACCTTGCTCAGGCTCAGGTCGCAGTGCACGGCCACGTCGGCCGCGGTCGCCGGACGCCCGCGTTCGGCCAAAGAGCGTTCGGCGTTCGCCACCTTACGGATTGTCTCGTGCACATGAACGGGTACGCGGATGACGGAGCCTTCGTCCGCGATGCCCCGTGTGATGGACTGGCGGATCCACCACGTCGCGTATGTCGAGAACTTGAAGCCCCTGGTCGGGTCGAACTTCCGCGCCGCCCGCATGAGCCCCAGCGCCCCGTGCTGGAACAGGTCCTCATAGTCCAGTCCCTGTTCCAGGTAGCGGGGAAGCAGGCTGTGCACGAGCCCCTGATTGTGTACGACCAGGCAGTCCCGCGCGCGGATTCTGATGTCGTCCGACGACATGGCGTTGAGCGTTTCTTGGTCGGGTTCCTCGTCGAGGCCACCCCGCACGAGCGTGGCGAGCCCGACTTCCTCCTGCGCGGTGAGCAAGTGCTTCTCCGGCCGACGCCGATAGCGGTCCTCGCGCAAGACGCGCTCGGCCGCGGCGACCGCTGCAGCCAGGTCCGCGTCCGTCGGTACGACTGTTTCGGATGGCCCGGACGGGAAGTCCTCCTCCGATACGGCCTCCAGTTCCTCCGTCCTGGAACCTTCACTGACCGGCGGTTCCTGCGATTCCTGCGGTTCCTGCGCGGAGGAGCCCCCGCCACCGGCTTTCGCGTCGCCGACCGGCGCCGGCTCCTCGTCCACGTCTCCGCGGTCCCCTTCGGGTGCGGCCTCGGCCGTCGACTCCGTCGGAGTCTTCTCGGGCCGCACATTGGCCGCGTCCCGCAGGGCCGCCGCCTCGCGCGCATTGAGCCCGCAGAGCTGTGCAACCCCGTCCAGGGCCCGGGACGTCACGCGTCCCTCGGTGTCCGCGTACCGCTCGAGCAGTCTCAGCACCCGATCGAGCTGGGGGAACACAGTTTCTACACGCTTCCGTGCAACCTTTCGCACATCTGGGATGTCGACGTGTGTATGCACCACGCTCTTCTGGACAGGCACGTGCAACCTGACCAGCTCGTCCCGCAACCGCTCCCGCTCGTGCTCACGCAAACCGAGCTTGCGCGTCTGAGCGAAGAACACCGCCTCGGGCACGACTCCGCCCACCGCGGCCCGACGGAGTTGCGCCATCAGTTCCGCCAGCGCGGCCTTCGTCACGGGCACACCCCGCGCCCCGGGATCCTGACGCCTCGCCATGCCACCCACCCCCACACCCGGTTACATGCCAGACCGTAAGGGTTGCCCGTTGACACTGTCAACGGATTGCACCTCTAGGAAAGTTGACACAGCTCGTGTACCGTGACGGCGTCCGCACTCTCCGCATGGGCACCATGTGGCGACGGTGTCGGGTACAGGGGCAAGTCCCAATGGGGCTGGGGAAGAAGAGGGCAGGGGAGCAGCCGTGGGCCACGAGCTGATCGATGGCAGGTTCCGCGTCGGACAGGTCATCGGCAAGGGCAGCATGGGGGAGGTCCACCGAGCTGAGGATCTCCAAGCTCCCGAGGGGAGCACCGGCCGCCTGGTCGCCGTCAAGACGATCCTTCGCCGTCGTACGGGGGGTCTGATCGACACGGGCGCGGACAACAAGGCCGTGGACCGCTTCGCCCGCGAGGTGCGCATCATGCGCCGCCTCGAGCACCGGAACCTGACACGGCTCGTCGCAGGAGGCGTCAGCGCGGACGGCGGACTGCCGTACCTGGCCATGGAGTTCCTGGACGGCGAGACGCTGCGCGACCTCATCGAGGAGGAGGGCCAGCTGCCCATCTCGTGGGTAGCCGCCATCGGCGCCCAGATCGCCGATGGCCTCTCCGCCGCCCACGCGGCCGACGTGGTACACCGCGACCTGAAGCCCGCGAACGTCATGCTGACCGGTGGCGGAACCGTCAAGGTCCTCGACTTCGGCATGGGCCGCATCGTCGACGACCCGGACGAGGCACGGCTGACCAGCACCGGCGTGAGCGTCGGCACCGCCCGCTACATGGCGCCCGAGCAGTTCGAGGGCCGCCAGGTCAGCCAGGCGGCCGACCTGTACGCGCTGGGTTGTGTCCTGTACGAAATGCTCGTCGGCGTACCGCCCTTCGTCAGCGAGTCGCCCTTCGACCTCGCCCGCAAGCACCTCGAGGCCGAGCCGACGCCCCTCGGCGTCATCCGCGGTGACATCCCCGCCGAGCTGATCCGCCTCGTCGGCCGGCTGCTCGCCAAAGACCCCGCCGACCGTCCGGCGAGCGCTGCCGACGTCCGCGACGCCCTGTCTCCCCTGGCCACGCGGGACGGGGACACGCCCCAACTCCCCCACTGGACCGCCCTCGATCCGACACGGCTTCTCGCCGCCCACACCGCCCGCACCGTCACCGCCACGTCCGCGCCCGCGCCTCGGCCGGCGCCGGTCACCGCCTCCGGCACGGCGATGGACGTCTTCGGCGTGCACCGCGCCCTCATCAAGGACTACCGCGACTTCACCGCGGGCGGCACCGTCATCCGCGACGACCGCATCGCGGCGTTCGTGGAGAAGGACCTCGACGACAAGTCGCAGTGGCCGGATCCCTGGCTGTCGCTCAATCCGTTCTTCCAGAGCGGCGGCACGGTCGCGGAACTGGTCGGGGAGAAGGTCCTCCACCCGGAGTGCGCCCGCATCTTCCAGGCCGGCAAGACGGAGGGCGGCACGGTCCCGGACGGCCGACCGCTCACCCTGCACCGCCACCAGCGTGAGGCCATCGACGCCGCCTCGCGTGGCGCCTCGTACGTGCTGACGACCGGCACCGGTTCCGGCAAGTCGCTGTCGTACATCGTTCCGATCGTGAACCGCGTCCTTCATGAGCGCGACTCCGAAGGTCCGAAGACGGTCAAGCAGGTGCGCGCAGTCATCGTCTACCCGATGAACGCGCTCGCGAACAGTCAGCTGAAGGAACTGGAGAAGTATCTTCGCGACGGCTACGGCCAAGGCCACGAGCCGGTGACCTTCGCCCGGTACACGGGCCAGGAGGACGACGAGAAGCGCAAGGAGATCCGGGACAACCCGCCGGACATCCTGCTCACCAACTACGTGATGCTGGAGCTGATGCTGACCCGGCCCGCCGACCGGGCCAGCCTCATCAAGATGGCCAAGGGCCTGGAATTCCTCGTCTTCGACGAACTGCACACCTACCGCGGCCGACAGGGTGCCGACGTGGCCCTGCTCATCCGCCGGGTCCGCGAAGCCTGCCAGGCACCCGAAGTGCAGTGCATCGGCACCTCGGCCACCATGTCGACCGAGGGCACGGTCGAGGACCAGAAGAAGGTGGTCGCCGACGTCGCGAGCAGGCTGTTCGGCACGCCCGTCAGCCCCGGGCACGTCATCGGCGAGACGCTCGTACGCGCCACCGCCGAGGCCCCCGACACCGTGCCCGTCGAGCGTCTCACCTCACCGGCCGCACCGCGCGCGTACGCCGATCTGGTACGCGACCCGCTGGCCCGCTGGATAGAGACCCGCTTCGGCCTCGCCACGGACGAGGCGACGGGCCGTCTGATCCGTCGCCGGCCCACGAAGATCGAGGTCGCGGCACGCGAACTGGCCGAGCGCTCAGGGGTGTCGAAGGACGACTGCGCGAAGGCCATCGAGGCGACCCTGGAAGCCGGCTCGCAGGCCCGGCACCCGGTGACCGACCGTCCCCTGTTCGCGTTCCGGCTGCACCAGTTCCTCTCCAAGGGCGACACCGTGTACGTCACCCTGGAGGACAAGCTCTCCCGCCACCTGACCCGCTCCTACCAGCTGGAACAGCCGGGCAGCGGCGGCAAGCTGCTGATGCCGCTGGCCTTCTGCCGGGAGTGCGGCCAGGAGTACCTGACCGTCTGGCGCACCGAGAAGGACGGCGAGGTCCGCTACGAAGCCCGCCGCGACACCTCCGCCACGGGCGGACGCAAGGGCGACGGCTACCTCTTCATCGACCAGGAGCGGCCCTGGCCCTCCAGCGTCCAGTACGCCGTGGACGACCGCCGGCTGCCCGAGTCCTGGCTGGAGCTGGACGACAGGGGCCAGGAGGTGGTCAGGAAGACGTACCGCGACCGGGTGCCGCGGGCGATCACCGTGGACCCACTCGGCTACGAGGGCCGGGGCGAGTTGCAGGCCGCGTTCATCCCGTCGCCGTTCCTGTTCTGCCTGCACTGCGGCGTGGCCTACGAGCAGACGCGCGGCCGGGATTTCGCGAAGCTGGCCACGCTGGACCAGGAGGGCCGCTCCTCGGCGACCTCACTCATCTCGGCGTCCGTGGTGCGGTCCCTGAAGTCGGTGCCGGAGGAAGCGCTGGACAAGGAGGCCCGCAAGCTCCTGACCTTCGTCGACAACCGTCAGGACGCCTCCCTCCAGGCCGGTCACTTCAACGACTTCGTGCAGATCACCCAGTTGCGCGGGGCGCTGTACCGGGCGGCCCTGGACGCGGGCGAGGACGGCCTCACCCATGAGGAGCTGGCCTCGGCGGTGACGAACGCCCTCGGGATTACTCCCGTCGACTACACCGGCGAGCACGATCTCCCCCCGACCCTGGCCAAGTCGGCGGCCAAGACCCTGCGCGACGTGGTCGCCTTCCGGCTCTACCTCGACCTGGAGCGCGGCTGGCGCATCACCATGCCCAACCTGGAGCAGACCGGTCTGCTGGAGATCGACTACGCGGACCTGCGCTGGGTCGCGGACAAGCAGGACCGCTGGGCGCACACCCACGCGGTCCTGCGGGACGCCGATCCGGACCTGCGGGCCGAGATCATGAAGGTGCTGCTCAACGAGATGCGCCGCTCGCTCGCCATCGACGTGTCGTACTTCCGGGACGACTTCGACGCGTTGCAGCGGGCGAGCGAGGAGCGGCTGGCGGACCCGTGGGTGCTGTCGGCCTCCGACCGCCCGCGCGTGGGCACCGCCTACCCGTACCCTTCGGGCCGGGGACTGGACCGCTCCGGCCTGTTCGTCTCGGCACGCGGCAAATTCGGCAAGTACCTCAAGCGCGCCGACGCCTCGTTCAAGAAGCTCTCCCCCGACGACCTGCAGCTCGTCATCGTGGAACTGCTGAAGGTGCTGGCCGCCAACGGCCTGGTGAAGGAGGTGGCGGAGGCCCCGCAGCGCGCGGGACGCTACCGCAGGCCGACGACTCCGGCCACGACCGGTTACCGGGTGGCGGCCCAGTCGCTGATCTGGCGTGCCGGCAAGGGCGAGACGGGCACGCACGACCCGCTGACCCGCACCTACCCCAGCGGCGACGGCCCGCGCGTGAACACCTTCTTCCGGGACCTGTACCAGGAGGCGGCGAGCGCGCTGTCCGGGCTGTTCGCCCGCGAGCACACCGCCCAGGTCGCCCCGGAGGAGCGGGAGCGGCGCGAGGAGGCGTTCCGCAAGGCGGAGCTGAAGCTGCTGTACTGCTCCCCCACGATGGAGCTGGGCGTCGACATCTCCTCCCTCAACGCGGTGATGATGCGCAACGTGCCGCCCACCCCCGCCAACTACGCGCAGCGTTCCGGCCGCGCGGGCCGCAGCGGCCAGCCCGCGCTGGTGACGACGTACTGCGCGACGGGCAACAGCCACGACCAGTACTACTTCCGCCGCTCGGAGCGGATGGTGGCGGGCGCGGTGGCCCCGCCGCGCCTGGACCTGGCCAACGAGGACCTGGTCCTCTCGCACCTGCAGGGCATATGGATAGCGGAGGCCGGTCTGAAGCTGGGCCGCGCGATACCCGAGGTCCTGGACGTATCTCACCCGGACACCGGTGACCGCCCGAACCCCGCCCTGAAGCTGCTTCCCGACATCCTCGCCGCCTCGCTGGACGAGACCGCGCAGCACCGCACGGTGGACGCGGCCCTGCGGGTGCTCGGTCCGCTTCTGCCCGACTTCGCGGACACCACCTGGTGGCACGACGACTGGATCCGGGACCGGGTGCGCACGGTGCCCGAGCGCTTCGACCGGGCCTTCGACCGCTGGCGGCAGCTTTTCCGAGCCGCGCTCGACGACCAGTACATCCAGAACAAGCGCCGCCTGGACTACAGCCTCACCGAGACCGACCGCAACCGGGCCAACGCCCGCCGCCGCGAGGCGGAGACGCAGCTCAACCTGCTGATGAACGAGAGCGCCGACAGCAAGTCGGTCCTCTCCGACTTCAACCCCTACCGCTACCTCGCCTCCGAGGGCTTCCTGCCCGGCTACAGCTTCCCGCGCCTGCCGCTCGCGGCCTACATCCCCACCATCGGCCGCCGCCGGGGTGACGGCGACTACCTCCAGCGCCCCCGCTTCCTCGCGATTCGCGAGTTCGGCCCCGGCGCGCTCATCTACCACGAGGGTGCCCGCTACCAGGTGACCCGCATCCAGCTCCCGCCGGATTCCTCCGGCGACCTGGCGACCAGCGAGGCCCGCCGCTGCGCCCACTGCGGTTACCACCACGACCCGGCCGAGCGCCAAGACCGCTGCCACATGTGCGACGAGCCGCTCGGTGCGGCAACCCACGGCCTGCTCCAGCTCCACACCGTCTACACCACGCGCCGGGAGCGGATCTCCTCCGACGAGGAGGAGCGCCGCCGGGCCGGCTTCCGGCTGGAGATGTCGTACCGCTTCCAGGACCACGGCGCCCGCAAGGGCCGCCTCAACGCCTCCGTCGCCGACGCCTCGGGCGCGGCTCTGGCCGACCTGGCGTACGGCGACTCCGCGACCGTCCGCATCACCAACCTCGGCCGGGTACGCGCCAAGAAGGACGAGCCGGCGGGCTACTGGCTCGACCTCGCCGACGGCCGCTGGATGAACGACAAGGACGCCGCCGAGGCCTCCGGCGACTCCAGCGAGCTGCCGGTGGTGGACGAGGACGGCAAGGAGCGACGCCGCAAGAAGCGGGTCATCCCCTACGTGGAGGACCGCCGCAACATCCTCGTCGTCACCCTCGGCGAGGCGCTGCCCGAACCCGAGGCGCTGTCCCTCATGTACGCGCTGGAACGAGGCATCGAGGCCGCGTTCGAGCTGGAGGACGCCGAGCTCTCCAGCGAGCTGCTGCCGCCGGAGGGCGGACCGTGGGGCCGGTTCCTGTTCATGGAGGCCGCCGAGGGCGGCGCGGGCGTACTGCGTCGCCTCCAGGCCGAGCCGGACGCCCTGGCCAAGGCCGCCCAGTACGCCCTGTCGATCTGCCACTTCGACAAGGACGGCACCGATCTGGGCGGCCCGCACCCGGACCGCCCGTGTGCCCTGGGCTGCTACGAGTGCCTGCTGACGTACGGCAACCAGCTCGACCACGCGCTGATCAACCGCCACGCGGCCCGGCACCTGCTGGTGCGGTTCGCCTCGGGGACCGCGGAACGCGAGTCGCGGGGTGAGTCGAGGTCGGAGCAGTACCGGCGGCTGCTCGACCAGGTTCCGGCGGTACCGACAGCGGTCGAGGCGTCGGCCGCCACCGACCTGGCCGCGCGCGGTGACTTCCTGGGCTGGGCGAAGGCGCGGGGACTGAACCTTCCGGACGAGGCAGGGCCGTTCCTCACCGAGGCGAACGCGCAGCCCGACTTCGTCTACCGGCTGCCCGGCGGGAACGTGGCCGTCTTCGTGGACACGCCCGACAAGGAACAGGACACCCTCCGGGACGAGGACGCCGAGGACCGCCTCTTCAACGCCAGTTGGGACGTCGTCCGCTTCCCGCACGACGGCGACTGGGATGCCATCGCCGCAGCCAACGCCCGCTACTTCGGCACTCCGGCCGCCAACTGACCACCCTTCTGCTTGAGGACTTGAAGACAGACATGGCACTCACCTACTCCACCGGTTCCCTGGTGAAGACCCGCGGCCGCGAATGGGTGGTACTCCCCGAGAGCAAGGCCGACCTGCTCGTCCTGCGCCCGCTGGGTGGCTCGGACGACGATATCGCCGCCGTGTTCCCGGCGTTCGAGACGGTCGAGGAGGCCCGGTTCGCCGCACCGGAGGCGAGCGACCTCGGCGACCAGCGGGCGGCCGGCCTGCTCCGCACGGCCCTGCGGATCGGCTTCCGCTCGGGTGCCGGTCCGTTCCGCTCGCTGGCGGGCATCGCGGTGGAGCCGCGCGCGTACCAGCTCGTCCCGCTGCTGATGGCGCTGCGCCAGAAGACGGTCCGCATGCTGATCTCCGACGACGTCGGCATCGGCAAGACCGTCGAGGCGGGCCTGATCGCGAGCGAACTGCTCGCGCAGGGCGAGGCGTCGGGCCTGGCGGTTCTCTGCTCCCCCGCGCTGGCGGAACAGTGGCAGCAAGAGCTGCGCAGCAAGTTCGGCATCGACGCGGAACTGGTGCTGTCATCGACGGTGACTCGCCTGGAGCGAGGCCTGGACCTGGGCCAGTCCCTCTTCGACCGCTACCCGAACGTCATCGTCTCCACGGACTTCATCAAGTCCACGCGGCACCGCGACGACTTCGTACGGCACTGTCCCGACCTGGTGATCGTCGACGAGGCCCACACGTGCGTGGCCGCCGACGACACCAAGACCGGCACGCAGAGCCAGCTGCGCTACGAGCTGCTGCGCCGGGTGGCCGAGGACGCGAACCGGCACCTGCTCCTGGTGACCGCGACCCCGCACAGCGGCAAGGAGTCCGCGTTCCGGAACCTGCTGGGCCTGGTCAAGCCCGAACTGGCGCACGTGAACCTGGAGTCGGACGCGGGCAGGAAGTTGCTGGCCCAGCACTTCGTGGCCCGCAAGCGTGCGGACGTACGCCAGTACCTCACCAAGGAGGACGGCCTGGCCGACGACTCGCTCGCCGAGCGGACGGCGTTCCCCTCGGACCGCTACTTCAAGGACGAGACGTACAAGCTGTCCCCGGAGTACCGGGCCCTGCTGGATGACGCGATCGCGTACGCGAGCGAGCGCGTGGAGGAGGCGGACAACCGGGGCCGGCGCGAGGCACGAATAGCCTGGTGGTCGGCGATCGCGCTGCTGCGCTCCCTGGTGTCCTCGCCGCGCGCCGCGGCACAGACGCTGCGGACACGGTCGGCGGCGGCGATCGCGTCGTCGGCGGAGGAGGCCGACAAGCTGGGCGCCCCGCTGAACAGCGACGCGGCTGACAGCGACTCGATGGAGGGCATGGACGTAGCGCCGGGTGCGGAGATCGGGGAGGACGACCCGCGCTCCCGCTTGGCGGAACTGGCAGATCGAGCATCGGAGTTGGAGGGTCCGACCCAGGACCTCAAGCTGAAGGCGCTGATCAAGCACCTCAAGTCGCTGCTCGCCGACGGCTACAATCCGATCGTCTTCTGCCGCTACATCCCCACCGCCAAGTACCTGGCCGAGCAGCTGTCGAACGACCCGGAGACGAAGAAGCGCGGTCCGCTGGGCGCGAAGACGGTCGTCAAGGCGGTGACGGGTGAGCTGTCGCCGCAGCAGCGCATCGACAACATCGAGGCGCTGGCGACGGAGGCCGGCGAGGACGCCGCCGCGCGCCGGGTGCTGATCGCCACGGACTGCCTGTCGGAGGGCGTGAACCTCCAGCACTACTTCGACGCGGTGGTCCACTACGACCTGGCGTGGAACCCCACCCGCCACGACCAGCGCGAGGGCCGCGTCGACCGCTACGGCCAGCGCCGCGACGAGGTCCGAGTCATCACCCTGTACGGCGACGACAACGGCATCGACGGCAAGGTCCTCGAAGTCCTCATCAAGAAGCACCGCCAGATCAAGAAGGACCTCGGCATCTCGGTGTCGGTCCCGGACGAGCTGTCCACTGGCGTGACGGACGCCATCGTGGAGTGGCTGCTGATGCGCGGCCGCGAGAACGAGGACGCCCTGTTCAGCGCGGACGCGTTCAAGGTGAGCACGGCGAAGCTGGACAGCGACTGGAACTCGGCGGCGGAGCGGGAGAAGGCGTCGCGTTCGCGGTTCGCGCAGCGCTCGATCCACCCGGAGGAGGTGGCCCGCGAGGTCGCGGCGATTCGGGAGGCACTGGGCGGCACGGGCGAGGTGGAGACGTTCGTACGGGAGTCCCTGGGCGCGCTGGGTGCTGTGTTGCGCGGCGCCGGTCAGAAGGAGGACTTCACGGCACAGGTGGGTGGCACACCGGCGGGCCTGCGGGACGCTCTCGCCACGGCAGTGGGCGCCGAGGTGATCGAGCAGGACCGCCCCATCCCGTTCCTGAGTGATCCGGCGGTGGCGCGGGGCGAGGCGGCGCTGGTCCGTACGGACCCGGTGGTGGGCGCTCTGGCGTCGCACGTCCTGAACGCGGCGCTGGACGCGCAGGCGGACGGCGCCCGCCCGGCGCGCCGCTGCGGTGTGGTGACGACGGACGCGGTGACGACCCGTACGACGCTGCTGCTGGTCCGCTACCGGTTCCATCTGACCCTGCCGTCGCGGAGCGGCGAGAAGCAGCTCGTCGCCGAGGACGCGCGGCTGCTGGCCTTCGAGGGCTCCCCGAAGAACGCGGTGTGGCTGCCGCAGGAGCGCGCGGCGGCGCTGCTGGACGCGACGGCCTCCGCGAACACGGACCCGCACTTCGGCGAGCGCATGATGACGCGCGTCCTGGACCAACTCCCCGAGGCGTACGGCCACCTGGAATCGTACGGCGAGGAACTGGCCGCCGCCCTGGACGCCTCCCACCGCCGAGTGCGCCAGGCCTCCGGCGAGATCGTCCGCGGCCTGTCGGTGACGGCCCAGAAGCCGGCCGACGTCCTGGGCGCGTACCTCTACCTGCCCGCGAACCCCGCTGCTTCCTCCCCTTCCCCTGCTGCTGTCTCTGGAGCGTCCGCCTGATGTCCGCCACGACTCGCAACCAGGTGTTCACCGCCGTCCACACGGTCGGAGGTCTGCTGCCGGCCGACATGCTGCTGCGCATCTCCGAGGGCAAGGACGTCCCTGGCTCGAAGCCCGCCGACTACGGCCTTCCGTCGTCCCGTTCGGTACGGGACGAGGCGGAGCGCAGCTGGGAGTACCTGAAGCCACTCTGGCGCGAGCTGCGCAAGCACCTCCCCGAAGACCGGGAGACGGGCCTGCCCGCGACCGACCCGACCGGCCGCGCCGGTGCCGACTGGCTGTCGCCGCTGTGGCGGGAGCTGGGCTTCGGCCGCCTGACACCGATCGGCACGGAAGGCGTCACGGCCGACTCGGACGCGGAGAAGCGGTTCGAGGTCTCGCACCGCTGGCAGCACGCGCTCATCCACCAGGTGGCATGGAACGCCAACCTGGACAAGCGACCGGGCGGCGCGGGCACGGTGCCGCCGCAGTCGATGCTCCAGGAGTGCCTGAACCGGACCGAGGCCCACCTGTGGGGCATCCTGACGAACGGCCGCCAGGTTCGTCTTCTGCGGGACTCCAGCGCGCTGGCCACGGCGTCGTACGTCGAGTTCGACCTGGAGGCGATCTTCGACGGCGAGCTGTTCAGCGAGTTCGTGCTGCTGTACCGACTGCTGCACGTGTCCCGCTTCGAGGTCGCGGAGGACGCGGCGCCGTCGACGTGCTGGCTGGAGAAGTGGCGCACGGAGGCGATCGCCCAGGGCACGCGTGCCCTGGACCAGCTCAGGAAGGGCGTCCAGCGGGCGATCACCACGCTGGGCACGGGCTTCCTGAAGCACCCGGACAACCGGGAGCTCAGGGAGGCCCTGGAGGTCAAGACCTTCCATTACGCGCTGTTGCGGCTGGTCTACCGGCTCCTCTTCCTGTTCGTCGCGGAAGACCGCGAGGTCCTGCTGTCCCCGTCGGCAGACGAGACGGCGAAGGAGCGGTACGCGGCGTACTTCTCCTCGGCCCGCCTGCGCCGGCACGCCCAGCGGCGTAGGGGCACGGCACACGGTGACCTGTACCAGGCGCTGCGCTTCGTGCTGTCGGGCCTGGGCAACGACGACGGCCTGCCGGAGCTGGGCCTGCCGGGCCTGGGCGGCATCTTCGACGACACGGAGGCGGACAAGGTCCTGCACGGCCTGTCCCTGTCGAACGAGCCGCTGCTGGAGGCGGTCCGGGCGCTGTCGATCGTCCGGGACACGAGCAGCAAGCGGAACCGGGTGGTGGACTACCGCCACCTGGACGCGGAGGAACTGGGCTCCATCTACGAGTCCCTGCTGGAGCTGGTCCCGAAGCACAACGCGACCGACCGCACCTTCGAACTGGTCCAGCTGGCGGGCAACGCGCGTAAGACGACGGGTTCGTACTACACCCCGTCCTCGCTGATCGAGTGCCTGCTCGACTCGGCGCTGGACCCGGTGATCGACGATGCGGTGAAGCGCGGCGAGATCCGGGCGACGCGCTCGGGCCAGCCGGACCCCCGTGAGGCCATCGAGCAGGAACTGCTGTCGCTGACGGTCTGCGACCCGGCGTGCGGCTCGGGCCACTTCCTTGTGGCTGCGGCTCGGCGGATCGCCAAGCGGGTCGCTGCGGTAAGGGAGCAGAACCCGGAACCGACAATCGACGCGGTACGCCACGCCCTGCACGAGGTGGTCGCGCGCTGCATCTACGGCGTGGACCTGAACCCGATGGCGGTCGAGCTGGCCAAGGTGTCGCTGTGGCTGGAGGCGCTGGAGCCGGGCAAGCCGCTGGGCTTCCTGGACGCCCACGTCAAGCACGGCAACGCGCTGATCGGGGCTACGCCGTCACTGCTGGCTAAGGGCATCCCTGACGACGCGTTCAAGCCGATCGAGGGCGACGACAAGAAGATCGCGGCAGCCATCAGGAGGCGGAACGCGGCCGAGCGGGGCGGCCAGTTGAGCTTCCACACCGAGGAGCGCATCTGGGTGTCGAACGCGGCGTTCGCGGCGAGCCTGCGGGACATCACTGCGGCTCGGGCCAACACCTTGCGCGATGTCCGGCTCCAGTCGAGCCGGTTCCGGGAACTGGAGCAGTCGGCGGACTACCTCCGCGCCCTGCACATCGGCGACGCCTGGTGCGCCGCCTTCGTCTGGCCCAAGACCCAGGGCGCGCCGACCCCGGTCACCGAGGGCGTCTTCCGCGACCTTCAGAGCGCGGGCGCGGGCATCCCGGTGAGCACGAACGAGGAGATCATCCGGCTCGCGCAGGAGTACAGGTTCTTCCACTGGCACCTGGAGTTCCCAGAGGTCTTCTCGGTGCCCGAATCGGGCGCGGGTGCGCAGCCTGGGACGGGCTGGGAGAAGGGCTTCGATGCGGTGGTGGGGAATCCGCCGTGGGAACGGGTCAAGCTCCAGGAGCAGGAGTTCTTCGCGGAGCGCAGTCCCGAGATCGCCAAGGCGACGAATGCGGCGGCGCGGAAGCGGGCGATCGCCCAGTTGAAGGATGACCCCGACAGACATCTGCTCTTCAAAGAGTTCGAGGCCGCCAAGAGCCGCGCGGAGGGCGAAAGCCACTTCCTGCGCATCAGCGGCCGGTACCCCCTCACGGGGCGCGGCGACATCAACACGTACGCCGTTTTCGCGGAGACGGACCGCGCGATGACCGGCCCCCGCGGGCGGACAGGCATCATCGTGCCGACGGGCATCGCTACGGACGCTACGACGCAGTACTTCTTCAAGGACCTGGTGACGACGGGCCAGATGGCCGCCTTGTACGACTTCGAGAACGAGGACAAGGTCTTCCCCGGCGTCCACCACGCGATGCGCTTCTGCCTGCTCACCCTACGCGGCACGGGGGACACGAACGAGCCGGCCCAGATGGTGTTCAAGGTGCGCCAGGCCGAGCAGATCGCCGAGCGTCGCTACCGGCTGACGGCGGAGGACATCCTCCGGATGAACCCCAACACCGGTACATGCCCGGTCTTCAGCAGCCGTCGGGACGCCGAAATCACTCTGGGCATCTATCGCCGGGTCCCAGTCCTCATCGACGAGTCACGCAAGGACGGCAATCCCTGGGGGGTGTCGTTCATGACCATGTTCCACATGGCCAACGACTCCCATCTGTTCCGTCCCGACGCACGGCGAGGTGAGACGTTCGAGGACCTCTTCAAGGACGGCTGGAACCTTCAGGGCAACGTACTGGTTCGGGGCGACGAACACCTGCTGCCCCTGTACGAGGCCAAGATGCTCCATCACTACGACAACCGCTTCTCTACGTACCAGGGTGCCACTGAGAAGCAGCTCAATCAGGGCACGTTGCCACGGCTCACGGCCGAGCAGCATCAAGACGCCTCGGCTGTCCCGATGCCACGGTACTGGGTCCCTGAACAGGACGTGCCTACAGACGAGGTCGACAAGAACGGCAAGGAGATCAAGCTGCCGGGGGTTCGGTCAAGGCTTGCTGCCAGGGGGTGGGAGCGGGGCTGGGTCCTCGGGTGGCGGGACATCTGCCGGGCGTCCGACGAGCGCACCATGATCTGCTCGGTCGCGCCTTCGTATGGCTTCGCGCACCCGTTCCCTCTCGTCGTTCCCTCCGATCCGGAGTATGCGCCCTTGTTGCTTACGGTTCTGTCGTCCATGGCATTCGACTACTCCGTACGCCAGAAGATCGGCGGCACCCACCTCACGTACGGCTACGTCACGCAGCTCCCCGTGCCCACACCGAAACATCTCGCGCCCCACAGTGACTTCTTGATGCCGCGCCTCGCAGAACTCACCTACACCTCCCATGACATGAGAGCCTTGGCCAGCGATCTCGGCGACACCGGCACCCCCTTCCGCTGGAGCTCCGACCGCCGCGCAACGATCCGCGCGGAGCTGGATGCCCTCTTCTTCCACCTGTACGGCGTCTCCCGTGACGACACCTCGTACGTGCTCGACACCTTCAACGTCACCCGAGACAACGACATGAAGGCGCACGTGACGTACCGCACCAAGGAGCTGATCCTCGCCGAGTACGACCGCATGGCCGCAGCCGGCGTCGGCCTCGAAAACCCCCTGGTGGACGGCGATAACTACATCTCCACCCTCACCCCGCCCCCGGGCCACGGCCCCCGCCACCCCGCCTGACAGCTCGCCCCAGAGACAGGAGCACAAGGGACCATGAGCAACCCGCAGCAGCCCGATCGGCTTCCCTCGGACTACGAGCTCGAGGCTTGGCGTGCCATCCAGCAGTTCAAGGGCCGTCCACTGTCACGAGCGATGAGTAACGCCGGGGAGCACGTGGCCAACGGCGTCGCGCAACTCGGCAAGCGCGCTGCAAAACAGCTGGAGAACCACCCGCGGGCCCGATCGGCGGTTTCGCGTGGACAGGAAATCGTCGCCAAGGGTGCTCAAAAGGTCGGCGCCGGGGCTCGCGGAGCCGCCGATGCCCTGCCGGACTGGAGCGGCACTGCTTTGCAGTCCATGCGGCGGACGGTGGGACGGGTGTCGCGAGCGGGCCTCTCCCCCAAACGCGTGGTGGCGCGTCACAAGAAACGGGGGCACGAGGTCGAGTCGCTCTCCGACCTGCGCCGCCTGGACCTCCAGCAGATCGACGCGGTCCGTGGACGTGGGGCGAGCTGGTACTACCCGGCCGTCGCGGCGCTCTCGGGAGCGACTGCGGGACTTGCGATCTCTGGAGGAGAGCTCGTCATCGCCGCCTCCGCCGGCGCTGCGGCAGCGCCTTCGGGAGGTGCGATCGCGGGCGCCTTTGCCGCCGATACCGCTGCTGTCCTCGGACTCGCTTCCCGCGCCGTCGGCCATGTCTCGCTGTTCTACGGCTACGACCCCGAAGAGCCTGCCGAAAAGCTCTTCGTGATGTCTGTCGTCAACGTCGGAACGGCAAGTTCTGCCACCGCCAAGAACGCCGCGATGGCCGACATCTCGCGGCTCACCCAGGCGCTCTTCCGCGGCAAGACGTGGGAAGTCCTCAGCGAGTCAGTCGTCACCAAGGTCTCCACGCAGTTCGCGAAGGCGTTCGGCTTTCGTCTCACCAAGAAGGGGCTCGGCAAGGCCGTACCCGCATTCGGGATCGTTGTTGGAGGCACCCTCAACTGGACCACTCTGGAGGGGATCGTCGACGCCGCCGACATGGCGTACCGGCGGCGGTTCCTCCTGGAGAAGTATCCGCATCTCGCTGACGAGGAGGCACCCGGACCATTTCTCGGCGACGACCCCGATGTGCCGGACGACGCCGACGAGGAGATCAGCGTGCTCGACGAGATCGTCGAGGCGGGCGGACCCGACCTTCACTGACCCGTTGTCCCGGCGGTGCACGTCATCACGCGACCGCCGGGACGACGCGGCTCAGGACCCCGCCGCGAACCCCACGAACCGCTGCCACTCCTCGCGCGCGACAGCGAAGTGCGGACGCGTCATGTCCTTGGAGTCCCGTACGTGTACGGCCTGTTCGGTGACAGCGACCTCCACGCAGCTGTCACCCTGGCTACCGCTGTAGCTGGACTTGAACCAGGCCAGTTCCGTCGTGCTCATAGCTCTCCTCGGAGTCGCCCCAGCAGCCCCCGCGAGTCCTGGGCGTTCAGGGCCTGCGAGCGAAGTGTGTCATAGCGCTGCTGGAGCAGGCTCACCTCTTTCGGGTCGGAGATCAGACGGCCGTTCTGCTGCCCCTCGGAGTAGGCAAGCCGCTGCCCCTTCGGGGTCTCCAACAGCTGGAGCGGGCCGTCGAGGCAAGCGTGTAACCCCGCTTCCAGCGGCACGATCTGAAGTGTCACGTTGCGCGGTGCGCTCAGCTCCAGCACGTGATCGAACAACTCCCGCATCTGGCCCGCGTCTCCGGACCGGCGCCGGAACACATGCTCCTCGACGATGAAGCTGAACGGGGTCGTCGGCCGTTCGTACAGCATCCGCTGGCGTTCCATCCGCCGCTCCATGAAGCTCTCAAGCTGGTCGTCCGGCGCCACCGGAACGGTCCCCTCGAACACCGCCCGCGCATACCCCTCCGACTGCAACAACCCCGGCACCAACCGGCACTCATACGTACACAGACTCACCGCCACACGCTCCAGCCGAGCCCACTGCCGGAACCAAGCCGCCAGCCCCGCCTCCCCCCGAGTCAGAAACCGCGCCGAGTTCCGCAGCGCCCCCGTGTTGCCCAGCGCCTCCTCCGCGCGCTCGACGAAAGACGCATCCGGCATCCGGCGCCCCAACTCCACTGACTCCACTGTGTGCTTGGAGAAGCGGACGATCTCGCCGAACTCCACCCGGCTCAGCCCCGCATGCTCGCGCAGCGCCTGCACGACCGCTCCGAACGTCCGCAGGCTGTCCGACGGGTCCGGTTCCCGTACGCACTCCGCTCCCGCCGCCGGTTCGACGTTGTCGGTCGTCATTCGAGGCCCACCTCCAGGTGCACACGTACCAAACCCCGCATCGACACCCCAGCGTGGCCAACTCGAATTCGTACTGTCCACCGAACGTGTCCGTACGCCGACTCACCGTACGGAGGCGGCCCGCGTCAGCCCGTGCCCTCCACATAGGGACAGGCCAAGTGGCGCAGCGGGGACGTCTTGTCCCACACGTGCCAACGCGCGCCGCACACCGGGTCGGTCTCGTAGGTCACCTCCGCCGGGAAGCCGTCGGCCTTGATCCGCTGGGCAGGCGGACCGGCCAGCTTCCTGCCGCAGCGGGGGCAGTGGTCCGGCGTGCGCATGGGATACATGCCCATGGGTTCATCTCCTGTGTATGTCAGCTCTCGCCGAGGTGCCGCTCCGACGATCCGTCCGAGCGGTCGCGCTCGGCGTCGCCGCTCGGGCGAAGCGATGCAAGCCGGCGGCTCTGGCACGCGGCCCATCCGCTCACAGCCGCAGCCTCGTTGTCGCATGCCAGCACGCGCCAGGCGTCGGGGGTCCAGGCGAAGATCGCGTCCTGGCCGAAACGCCGTCCGAGTTCCCGCGCGGCAGCGTCGCTGAGGCCGACGACGGCGACGCTCTCCTCGCGGTGCGTGCCGCACGCATCGCCTCCTTCGGCGGACCACCAGGTGAGAGCACGGCTGCGGATCTCGTTGACCAACAGGCCCTGAGCGCGGGCGTTGTCGTCGGCGGAAGCGGTACGCCCACGGGGATTCCAGGCCGTGATCACGTGGACGGTGCGGCTGCCGGCTGATTCCGGGAAAGAGCCTTCAGCTGTGCCCCAGGGACGCGGTTCGACTCGTACCGTCCGGCCCTGGAACCGGATGTGGGCGACCGCGGTCCGGTAGAGATCCCAGTTACGAGGCGTACCGGTTGCGTCGGTGGCGTGCACAAGGGCCTCCTGTGAAACGAAGGACCCCCTTACACGTCGTGCAGGGAGATCGGTGCTCGTCCCCACGGGTTCATGGGGGCGTGGTCCTGGCCGGTAGGCCACTCGCGCAGTGGGCGAGATGGTCGGCCGGCGGCTGTCCCGGCCATGCGCGACGCCCGGTTGGCCGAGCCGCAAGATGTCATGACTCCCGCCCCGGAGTAAAGGGTTGTGGGAGATGTTGCGGAAGATCGACGCGGGTGTTAGCTTCCCGCTCGGTCGTGTGTTCCAGCGCCAAGTCCCGGCTTGCTGGACGGCATCCCCGCCCTGGACGAGGTGCTCCGGGTGACGGCCGAGCCACGCGAAATGCGTGGGAAACCGCAGATCACCGGGGTGTGGCAACAGCGCTACCGGGGTCCTTCGACTCCGGGAGGCTACTGACATGCCCGTTCCCTCCGAGACATCGCCTGGCCGCGAAGGCCTTCCGCTCATCGACCTCGCTGCCGCGCGGGCACGGTTCCGCACGGCCGAGTCGAGCGGCCTCGGCCGGCCGGGGACCGACGAGCTCTTCGACGAATGGCTCGACAGCTTCTGCGATATCGCCTTCTACCGCAACGGGGACCAACCACTGCAGGCACGGGCAGTCGACATCCGCGACGAGGTGCCTGAGTGGCTGAGCAACAGCCGTATCGGAAAAGCACGGCTGGAGGCGGTCTGCCTCACCCCGGGCCGGCCCTCACCTTCTCCTTGCCAGGAACCTGTCCCGGTTTCCATGGCGGTTGAGGCTGCCGAGGACGCCACCCAGGCCGACGAGACAGCCACCGGCACGTGTTGCTGCGTGCCTGGTCTCTGCTGGTGCAGCGAGGCGGACAAGGAGCGCTACGCCAAGGTGGACAACCCTGAGGAGTGGGAGCACGGCGACGACGATTGCCTCCTGGAACTCGTGGACGCCTTCCCCGGAGGTATGGCGCAGGACCCGTCGTTCGACCTGAGCGGCGAGCTCCCACCGGACTTCGACAGACGCTCGCTCCGGGGACTCGCCCTTCTCGCCGAAGTCGCCCAGAGGACGCTGGACGCGGAAAGATGGGACACGGTCGGGCCCTGGCGTCTCTGGTGGTCCTCCTGCGTTTGTGATGCCGCAGCTTCCCCGAACGAAACCCCGGATGCGGATTCCTCCGGCAATGACGCGAATGGGGAATCAGGCGAGATCAGCTACTACGTGTCGGTCGAGAACGACGGTGACACCCACACCGTCGAGCTCGTCGGGACACGTTGGGGAGATGAGCATGTGATGTACCGCGGACCCGTGTCGGAGCCCAGCGGCATGTTCGAGGACGCCGGAAGTCTGGACGCGCTGCGGAGCGTACTGGAGCGGGTGACCGAGCAGGTGCGGGAGGCCGGTTACGAGATGGGTGGCGAGTGGACCGTCAACTGGTCCCGCTGCTACGTCCTTCTGGACCTGGAGCATTACTGACAGCCCCTTGGCGTTGCCGCATCGGCTCAGTGACGGCTGACCGTCGTACCGTCCAGGGGATGCGCCCGTACTCTCACGCAGCGTACGGGCCCTTCCCCTGGCGTGCGCCCCCGCGTGCCCCCCACGGTGGCCCTCATGAACGTGACCATTCCCCACGCATCCACCGCCGCCAGGACTTTCGCGCAACAGCTGTCCTCCACCCGTCGCGGCGCAAGGCTCGCCCGGTTGCTCACGGCTGCGGAGTTGCGGGCCTGGCAGGTATCACCGTCCGTGGTCGAGCGCGCGGAGCAGATCGTTGCGGAGCTGGCGGCCAACGCGGCGCTGCACGGCCGGGTTCAGGGCCGAGACTTCCGCCTGGCGCTCCGCCTCGACCGTACGGGCGGCCTGCTGCGGATCGCGGTCACCGATGCTCGGGGTGACCACATCCCGTCAGCCGTCACCGACTTCGGGACATGGCCCGACAGTGAGACAGGCCGTGGCCTTCTCCTAGTTACCGCCCTGGCCGACCGCTGGGACACGGAGCCGTACCCGCCGGGCGGCAAGACCGTCTGGGCGGAAATCGACATCTCTAGCGCCCAGGGTTCCCGGCAGATGGAGGGACTCGACTGACGCCGGAGCGGGCGTCGCGGACGCACGCGGCGTGCGGCCATGCGGCGCCTGCGGCTGGACCATGCCGGGCGCCCGAACCCGCCCACGCGTTCTGGCCCCGGCTCTGAGTCGTCCCAACGTGCGGGCAATGTGTGGGCCGCGTGATGGAGCGGCGAGCCCCGCGTACACCTCGGGGAATTTTGGGTGCCGTTCGCCACAGCAGCGGCGCAAAGCGCAAGGCCAAGGAGTCGCGATACGGCCCGCTGAATACGGCCATTGGGGTGGTCGGACGCGCTGGAGTGTGTTGCCGCACGTCGACATCAGCGAGGAACCGCTCCGCACCGCCTGTTCTATGATCGTTGAAAAGTTGATCTCATCGCGCCTGCAACCAGTTCAGGAAAGCTCTTGGCAACCGTGGACGTCGGCACGTCCGCGAGGTTCGCGGTGGTGACACGGCTCAAGAAAGGCGAAGAGCATGGCCCTCGGACTGCTCCGGCGTCGGCGTTCCCGCACCGCTTTCGGTGCCGCGCCGGGCCTCTCCGTACCCCTGCCGGCCGGCGCGGGCGCATACGCCTGCGAGGTCGTCGATCCCATGGGGCAGCCCCTGGGGGGTGCCGAGGTCACGGTGACGGCGCTGGACAGCCACCGCGTCGTCACGTGCGGCACCACCGACCCGTACGGCCTGTTCATGGTGACCCTGCCGCCGGGCTCCTACAGCGTGATGGCTGCGGCGGAGGGGCTCACACCCGCCCGCGAGCACGTCGACATGGTCGCCGGAGCCGTCCTCGCCCCCGCGCGCATCGCGCTGCTTCCCGCCCGCCAGCTGGAACTCCCACCGCCCGGCACCTGGTTGTTCGACCCGCCGCACACCGCGATCCGGTTCATCGCCAAGCACGTGGGCATGGCACACGTCCACGGCCGCTTCACCCGTTTCGACGGCGGCATCCGCATCGCACCGGACATGGCCGACTCCCAGGCCTCGGTACGTATCGACGCCTCCAGCATCACCACGGGCAACAAGACCCGTGACAACCACCTGCGTTCCGCGGACTTCCTCGACGTCGAGCGTCATCCGTACATCGACTTCACCAGCACCCGGTTCGTCTACCGCGGCGGCTCCAAGTGGACGCTGCACGGCACGCTCACCATGCATGGCATCAGCCGCTCCGTGGGCCTGGACACGACGTACCTCGGTACGGTGAACGGCGGCTACGAGCAGGAACTGCGCTGCGCGGCACTGGCTAAGGCGGAGTTGCACCGCGAGGACTTCACCCTCAACTGGCGTTCCATGCTGGCCCGGGGCATCGCGGTCGTCGGGCCGACCGTGCAGCTGGAGCTGGATGTCCAGGCGATGTACCGCACCCCCGAGACCCCCACGCCCCCGGAGTAGGCGAAACGCCGGCCCTCCGCGCTCCGCCGACCTGCGGAGGCCGGTGTCCGACGCTCCGGACTAACCCGACACAGGTTCCTTCCAGCGGTAGCCCTCGGCCGCCTCGTCGTAGGGGCGCAGCAACGGCTCCAACTCCGCACGCATCAGGCCGGCGTCAGCCACGGGCAGCGTCAGCGACGCGCGCCGCATGCGGACACTCCACGTGGCCGGGTCGGGGAACACCGACAGGCGCGGGACCAGGTCGCGCAGGACCAGCCCCTCACGGCAGCGGGCCAGGCCGGACACCTTTAGGCGGCAGACCTCCGGAAAGGTCCGCTCGCCGAAGACGACCGGCTCGTCCAGGGCCCGCACCGGACTGGCGATCGTGCCCCGGCCGACGACCCGCCCGAGGTCTCGCGTCGGATTCCGGAAGCAGCCGCGGGTGGTGTAGAGGAAGATCTCATCGCCTTCCTCCAGCGCCCGGGCCGCCTGCGCCCGCCCCGCGGGGAACGCCATCCGCTGCTCGGTCACCACCCAGCTCAGGGCGGCCCGGTCTCCGATGATCAGTAGGTGCGATGAAGCACCCTGGATTTCCGTCCTGAGGACCTTGCTGCGCCGATCCTTGTCGTCAGCCAAGTCAGCCTGCCTTCCTTCCCCGGCGCTACAGCCCCTCGTTCCCCGGATCGGGCTCGTCGTCCGGAACGGTCTGCCCGGACTCCGGTGTGACAAGGATCGGCTCCTGGACTGTGCGGCTGTTCACGTCCAGGAGGTCCACGAGGCGCTGTCGCATGCGCTCACGTCGTACGTCGTAGAACTCGACGAACCCTGTCACATCCTCGGGCAGGCCGGTCGCGTCGTACTCGCGCAACCAGCTTTGGCGCTCGGCCTCCGACCGGAAGTGTTTCTGCAACCAAGCGGCCGGCAGGGAGGCCTGTTTCGAATTGTTCTCGCCTCCTCTGAGCAGCTGCAGGTTGGCCGCCCTGTCAGCGCGGTCCTCGATGAGCGGAAGCGCGTCCTCGGGTACACCGGCCTTGCGCAGCTTGACCCGTGACCGCAGGACACTGCGCGGGAAGATGTGGTCTTCCTGGAAGTGGTCACGGGTGTCGACGCCCGGGTACAGCATCGCGAGCATGGGGAACAGCCGCTTGGACCCGTACCTGAGGTCAAGGAGGTCTTCGATTTCGGTCGGCTCGAAGCGGAGCGGCTTGCCCTGCCGCGCCATCTCCCGTTCTATGGCCTCGGTCGGCCAGCCCTGTCCGCCCTCCTTTTCGAGGGTCGCGCGGAGGCCGGTGAGCAGACGGTCAAGGCCACTGCCCCATACGCCGGACTTCATGAGCGAGCGCTGGAGCCATCGGCGGATCTCGGTGCGGTCATCCCTGAAGACGTCTGAGGTGCGGTAGTTGTCACTCAGGTTGCGGCGGTGGAGGTAGTAGGCCAGCGGAATCAGGACGCTGTTGGCCGTGAGAGTGACACCGGAGAACCCGAAGTCGGCCAGCAGTGCCACACCGAGGCGCAGAGCGCTTTCGATGTCGGACCAGTTTTTCTCCAGGCTGGTCATCGTCTCGCGGTCGAAGTTGTCGACCTTGAAACGGATGTCACCCTTGCCCAGCAGCACCAGCCCTGTCTTGAGGACGAGGTCCTTACTGAAGGCGAAGCCCTGGCCGACCCCATTGAGTTCGTCGACAAGGCGATGGATGGTCTCACGGGCGTCACGCTCGCCCCACTGCGCAGTGGCCACCGACAGCAGCAGGTCGGAATAGGAGAGGACCGCGCCACCCGCGTTGACCCGGATGAAGATGTTGAGGACCTTGTCCAGCTCCTGCGCTTCCTCAAGGAAGAAGTTGACCGTCGGAGTGACGTGTACGACTTCATGGAGCCGGGTCAGTACCTCGCCGGCAGTGACGTTGTCCGCCACACCGTGCTGCTGAAGAGCACGGATGACATCCCCGATGCCGCGCGCTTCCCGCATGTCCTGAACGCGATACCAGCGGGCGTCACCACTTTCGGTCCCGGCCGCAGCCTCCTCTGGGGTCAGGAACCGGAAGTCGTACTCGACTCCCAGGTCGTCGTCATGGCCGCTATGCAGGAGGTTCAGGTAGAGGGCCTTCTTCGGGTAGGCGAGCGGGTTGTTGGCCCACAGCCGCGGAAGCTTCGCGGTGAAAGATCCGCACAGGCCGATGTTCAGTGCCGTGAACCGCTGCTGGCCATCGAGGATCGCTGTGACGGCCCGGCTGCCGAGCGGACCCGTCGGCGCGCAGTGGGCGTTGTCACGCTCGTGGTAGCTCAGTCCAGGCCTGCGCGCACGTGCCGCAGCCGTACTGCTCCGCATGGCGCTCGACCAGGCCCTGGACACGTACTGGCTTCGTGTCACTCCGTCGATGACTCGGGTCGGCAAGCACCGGATGCTCTGCCTGGAGTGGTATGCGGGCCACGCCACAGCCCGCCGATGCCGCACCACCTGGTCGGCGCTCAGCGCGGCGTGCCACTACCGCACCTACGAACTGCCCCCGTCACCGGCGGAAATCCACACCCGGCTGCTGGAGGTCACCGATCTCCTGGCGGTCCTGTGCGCCCCGGGCAACTGAGTCCTCGACTTGTCGGCGCCTGCCATTACGCTGCAGGCAAGATCGGGTCGGCAGATGTGAGGGGGATCCCATGGCCGACGCTTACCCGGAATTTCAGCTCCGGCTGCCCAATGGTGACGGCATCGGCCGCGCTCGCGGAGTTCTCCTTGACGAGACGGGCACCAACGGCAGCCGGAAGTTCCTCGTACGAGCCGGCTCACCGGTGCGAGATCATGTGATGCCCTCGTTGGGCAAGCATTTCAAGGCACCGACCAAGCGCCGTGAGGAACTCAGGGCGCAGGGAGTGCTGGTGCCGTCGACGCGATGGCCGGGTTGGCTGGAACTGGTCGAGGATGTGGTGTTCGGGTCCCCGTCCTTCGCCGCCGTGGTGCTGGTCGGGGCCCCGCGCAACGGGTGGGAGGAGTGGCGTACCGAGGACGACCGACCGCTGTCCGACTACATGTCGGGGGTGTGGCCGGGCCCGAACCGGCCTTGGCTCGTCCGTGGTTCCAACGTCACCGGCCTCGACCTGGTCCAGCGGTTGTGGCTGCCAGAGGGACGCATCACCCTGGCGGCTGCCCGTCTGCGGCAGGGCGTGGAGCAGGGCATCAGCAAAGACAATCTGCGCAGTCTGGTCCAAGAGGATTACGAGTCGACCGCCACCTACAGCCAGAAGCAGCAACTCGTCGAGGAGCTGCACGCCTTCCTGTCCCGTATGAAGCCCGGTGACACGGTCTGCACCATCTCCGGCGGCCGGCTCTACGTCGGCGAGATCACCGGTGATGTGCAGCAGACGGAGTCCGAAGACCGGCGATCCAACCTGCGCCGACCTGTCGAGTGGCAGCCGAGCGGCTTCCCCTACGGCGATCTGCCCGAGGAACTGCAGCAGAAGCTGTCTGTCCAGCACGACATCGTCGACCTCACCTCTGTCCAGGCACACATCGAGGGTCTCGGCCTCACGGATCAGGAACTGGTCGAGGAGGCGGAGGCGACGGTACGGGACCCAAGCGTGGAGATACCCGCTCTCACTGCCCGCCGCGAGCTGGAGCTGCCCGAGCCGACCGAGGCACTGGCCGCCGACCTCCTCGTACACGACGTGTCATGGCTGCATGAGGTCCATGACCTGCTGTGGGACGAGCGACAGCTGGTCCTGTACGGCCCTCCCGGCACGGGCAAGACCTATCTCGCCCTGAAGCTCGCCGAGTTTCTCGGCGGAGGCCCCGAGCAGGTCAAGCTCGTGCAGTTCCACCCTTCCTACGCCTACGAGGACTTCTTCGAGGGCTTCCGGCCCCAGGAGGACCCGCAGACCAGGGAGGTCGCGTTCCGGCTCACCGCCGGGCCGCTGCGCGAGCTTGCCGACCTCGCCTCTCGCGAGGGCAACCGGCACATTCCACACTTCCTGATCATCGACGAGATCAACCGGGCCAACCTGGCCAAGGTGTTCGGCGAGCTGTACTTCCTGCTGGAGTACAGGAACAAGTCGGTTCGGCTCACCTACTCGGGCGACGACTTCGCCCTGCCGCCGAACCTGTTCGTGATCGGCACGATGAACACGGCGGACCGTTCCATCGCGCTCGTCGACGCGGCCATGCGGCGGCGGTTCGCGTTCGTGGAGTTGTCACCCCGCACCGAGCCGACGAGCGGGTTGCTGCGCCGATGGCTGACCAGGGAGGGCAAGGACGCCGAACCCGCCGATCTCCTCGACGCTCTCAACTCCCGTATCGACGATCCCGACTTCCGGATCGGACCGTCGTACCTGATGAAGAAGGGGGTCTATCGGGACGGCGGTCTCGAGCGTATCTGGCGGACCAAGATCCTGCCGCTCCTGGAGGAGCATCACTACGGCGAGGGCGTGGACGTCGAGAAGCGGTACGGGCTGGCCACACTGCGGGAGTCGCTCGGGTGACCTCGGTCGTCGAGATCGTCGAGCACGCGCCGGCGGTCAGCGTGGCCCTGCCGGACCCGGTCGGCCGCGCGCTGACCGTCGCGGGCGTCCTTGAGGCGGCGCCCGATCCGTACGCTCCGGGACGCTGGTCGTTGCGGGCCGGAAGCAAGGTGGGCTCGGTGGCCGTCGGCGTGCCAGGTGCGGACGAGACGTTCATCGTGCGCATCGTCCCCAAGACTCCCATCGCCCGGCTCTTCTTTCTCGTCGGCTACAGCCTCGACCCGAAGGGTCCTTGGCGAGACGGCGAAGTCGAGGTGGCCGAGCACCGCGATCTGCTGCCGGCGCTGGCCCACGCCGTGGAGCGGCAGGTGGACCAGGCTCTGCGCCGGGGTCTGTTGCAGGGGTACCGGGCCACGGAGGAGTCCGCTCTCGTCGTCCGGGGCCGGATCCGAGAGGCCGAGCAGATCCGGCGACGCTTCGGTGCCACACTGCCGGTGGAGGTGACGTACGACGAGTTCACCACCGACATCGCGGAAAACCGACTTCTGCGGGCGGCTGTCGATCGTCTGCTGCGGTTGCCCGGCGTACCGCGCGACGTGCGCCGCAGGCTGCTGCACCAGCGGGCGCGGCTGGCCGACGTGGCCGTCGTCGTGCGGGGACAGCCTCTCCCCGAGTGGTGGCCCACGCGTCTCAACGCCCGCTACCACACGGCCCTGAGTCTCGCGCGTGTCGTCCTGGATAACGCGTCCGCGGAACACGCCTCCGGCGGGCTCCGCATCGACGGGTTCCTCTTCGACATGAACAAGCTCTTCGAGGACTTCGTGACGGTCGCGCTGCGGGAAACCCTGAGCGGCTCGGGGCGCAGCGCGCGTCTGCAGGATGCGCACCACCTCGACGAGGCCGCCGCGGTCCGTATGCGTCCCGACTTCGTCCTGTATGGAGCGGACGGGGCTCCGGTCGCCGTGGTGGACGCCAAGTACAAGACCGAGAAGCGCGGCGGCTTCCCCGAGACCGACCTTTACCAGATGCTGGCCTATTGCACGGCGCTCGGGCTGCGGGAGGGCCACCTCGTCTACGCGAAGGGCAACGCCTCCCACGCCGCGCACCGCGTTCGGCACGCCGGCATCCTCATCCGCCAGCACGCACTCGACCTGGACCAGCAGCCCGCCGGGCTGCTCGCGGACATCGCCGCAGTGGCCCGGCAGATGGTTCCCGACCTGCGCGTATGATCGACGCGGAGGGGTCCTTTCTGGGGTGGGAGAGCGTCACGTGCCACAGCTCGCGTTCGCCAGCAGTTTCTGGGAGAGCTACGACGTCCTGGACAAGCACGTCAAAGCAGGCGTTCGCAAGGCCATGGAGAAGTTCCAGCGGCTGACCGTAGCCGATTTGTACGCGGACAAGGGGCTGCACCTGGAGTCCGTCGACAAGGCACGCGATCCGCGGATGCGCACCATCCGCATCAACGACTTCTGGCGCGGTGTCGTCCTGGCTCCCGACGACGGCAGCGATGTCTTCCTGCTGGTCAATGTCGTACCGCACGATGACGCCTACACCTGGGCGGCCAAGCGGCTGTACACCACCAACTCCGCCACCCGAGGCCTCGAGGTGCGCAACGTCGTCGCCATCGAGCAGCTGACGCCGGCCCTCGAGAAGGCGGCCGCGACGGCCGACTCACTGCTGTTCGCCAAGTACTCCGACACCGTGCTGCGCGAACTGGGCATCGACGACCAGGTGCTCCGTGCGGTGCGCACCATCGTCGACAAGCCGCAGCTGCAGGCCTTCGAGACGCTCCTGCCGGAAGACCAGTGCGAGGTTCTCCAGTACCTCGCCGAGGGATTCAAGCCCGAGGACGTGTACCGGGACGTGGTCGCCGTGCGGCGCCCCCTCGACGCGGGACCCGACCCCGAGGAGAGTCTGGCCGTCGCCATCGCCAACACGGCGAGCCGTATCACGCTGGTCACCGGCCCGGAGGAACTCGCGGACGTCCTGGAGAAGCCGTTCACGGCCTGGCGGGTCTTCCTGCACCCCTCGCAGCGCCGGGTCGCCTACCGCGTGTCGTACGGCGGCCCGGTCCAGGTCACCGGTGGGCCGGGCACGGGCAAGACGGTCGCGGCTCTGCACCGCGTCAAGCATCTCCTCACGCGCTCGGCCGACGCCCGGGTGCTGCTGACCACGTACACCAACGCTCTTGCCGCATCACTGCGCGAGAACCTGTCCGTGCTGCTGGACGGTGACCCCTCGCTGCTGGACCGAGTCGACGTGACGACGGTCAACGCCTACGCGCACGCCGTCGTCACGCGCCACGACGGGAAGGTTCTCTCCCCCGTCAACGATCGTGACGAACGGCAGCTGTGGCAGAAGGTGGCGAAGCAGCTCCGGCTACCCTGGACCGACCAGTTCCTGGCGCAGGAGTACCGACATGTGATCCTCGCCCAGGACCTGCGCACCCTGGACTCCTATCGCGCCGCCTCCCGGCGTGGCCGCGGCAGCGCGCTGTCGCCCGCCAGGCGAGAGGAACTGTGGTCGTCCGTCGAGCTGTTCGAGTCCCTGCTGCTTGAGCGGAAGGCCACTACACACCTCAGAGTCTGCGCGCGTGCCGCCGACCTCCTCGCAGCCTCGTCGCCGACACACGACCACGTCGTGGTCGACGAGGCACAGGACCTGCACCCCGCCCAGTGGAGAGTGCTGCGTCGCGCGGTGGCGCCCGGCAGCGACGATCTGTTCATCACGGGCGACCCGCACCAGCGGATCTACGACTCGAAGGTCTCGCTCGGTTCCCTGGGCATACCGGTGACCGGCCGGACGCACCGGCTGAGGGTCAACTACCGCAGCACAGAGGAAATCCTGGCCTGGTCGACGCGCATACTCACCCCCGTCTCCGTGGAGGATCTCGGCGGTGACGGGAGCGACACCCTGGCGGGCTACCGCTCGCTTCTGCACGGGCGCAGACCGCATGTGGACGGATACGGTTCGGAGCAGGCAGAGGTGGCGTCGATCGTCGCACGCGTCCAGGAGTGGATCGCCCAGGGCGTAGGGCCGGCCGAGATCGGTGTCTGCGCTCGTTTCAATGTGCTCCTGGACAAGACCCACGACAAGCTGGTCGCTGCCGGCGTCCCGGTGGCCAGAATCAAGGACCACCCGGGGCCGGACGTGGACGGGGTACGGCTGGCCACCATGCACGCCATGAAGGGGTTGGAATTCCGCTGCGTGGCTGTCCTCGGGGTGACCGCGAGTGCGGTGCCCTTCGCGCGCGAGGTCACGCCGACCACGGTGGACGCGCTTCAACACGAGTCGGACCTGCTGCGCGAACGCTGTCTGCTGTTCGTGGCGTGCACGCGTGCGCGGGAGGCACTGGCGGTGTCCTGGAGCGGGACGGTCAGTCCATTCGTGCCGCAGGAGAACTGATTCGATGATCGCAGCGGCACGACACCCCTCACTCGCCGGGGGCCAGTGCTCCGTTGCCCAGCCCGTCCCACGCCAGATGGGATGCCTGCTTGCTCAGCTCGGCAACGCGCCGGGCCAGTTCCTCGAACTCCTGCAGTGCGCGAAAAGCCGCTCCGTACCGTTGCTGTTCGGCGATGTCCATCTGCGGGATCCGGGCGCCCTTGCCGTCAAGCCGAAACGTTCCACTGTCACTCGTGGACCTGCGTGTATTCGCCGAACTACGCAGAAACCCCTGGAGAAAGTCGGTGTCGAGCTGGTCGCTGACCGAGACCGGTTCGGGATCGCCGTACTGGACCAGTCCGGCGCGTGCAAGGTCGGCGACGCTGACGGTCGGCCCGTCCACAACACTCGCGTTCGCTCCCGCGATCAGCGTGGGTAGCAGCTCGGCCAGGAGCCGCACCTGCGCGGTGAGCTCCTGTCTCAACGACTGGTACTCCGCCGCGTAGTCGCGGTGCGACTCGGCGACACGGCGCCCTGGGGTGAGGTCCACGGCATCGTCGAGCAACTCGATCAGCGAGACCTCCGCCACCTGCTCGGTCTGCGCGTCCAGCGAGCCGTCCGGATCGTTCGCTGTCAGATCGACCATACGGACGCTGGTGGCCGCGTCGCCGAGAGCGCGCGGGCGTCGCAGCTGCCAGAGGTGCACAGGGAGCGCGTGCGATGCGGCGACGCCCGGCGGAAGAGCGATGATCTGCGTCAGGATCCCGCGCCGTACGAGTTCGGCGCGGATGCGGCGGCCTGCCTTGCGGTAGGCGACTGAGGCGGGCATGACCATGATCACCCGGCCGCCGGGCGCTGTGTGCGCATAGGCGTGCTGCAGCCAGGCAAGCTCGCTTTCGGCGCGTGAGGGTGTCCCAAGCTCCCATCGCGAATCGAGAAGCAGATCCTCACGCCCCCAGTCGGTGACACCTACCGGCGGATCGCTGACGACGAGATCGGCCCTCAGTTCCGCCCACTGGTCGCACCGCAGGGAGTCTCCGGCGACGACGTGCACATCTGCGCGATGCGTGAGGTCGGCCCTCAATTGGGCGAAGCGCGCGCTGCGTTCGTCAGACTCCTGGCCGCATCGCCTCGGGCCCTGCCCCGGTCCGATGGAGAGAAGAAGAGTGCCGATGCCGCACGCCGGGTCGAAGATGGTGGCGTTCGGCGCCACCTCACCGGCGAAGTGCCGCACTGCCCGGACGATGCGCGGGGAGGTGACCTGATCCGATCCGGCCCGGCGCACGGAGTCGGTGAAGCGCTCTGCGAGGGCGTTCACCACCTCGCCCGCGGATTCACTTTCCGCCAGGGATCGCGCCAAGCGCATTGCATCCGCCGGCAACGTGTCGGGCGCGTCCCCGGTGGCGCTCGCGAGTAGCTGAGCTACATCGGCGAGACCGCCGAGCATGTCGTCACCATAGGCTCCGCGCAGCGCCTGCCACAGCTGGACCTCCAGCGAGACTTCCTGGCCCTTGCGCTGTTTGTCCAGCCAGGCCTGCACCTCAGCCAGGTCGTAGAGCGGGCTGTGCACCCCACCGCCGGCGGGCACAGGAAAATCGTCGTACCGCCGCCTCCAGTTGGAGACCGCGGCACGAGTGACGCCTGCTATCCGGGCGATCTCGGAACCGGTGACCAGAGAACCGACCGGTGCCGCGGGTTTGTCTGCCATGGCCGCCACCGTACACAGCAGCGTATCCGATCCTCAACGAAGCATGCCGTTGACGTCGTTAACAGCTAAACCGGGTTCTCACCGGGTTGGCGCTGCCATTCGGTCAATCGGGCGTCGCGGAGGATCTTCCAGACCCTCATGCGGGCGAGGGCGTGCGCAGCGCGGGCGGGGACTTGACAACGGACGGCGGATGGCCGAAATCCGCCAGGCGGCGAGGCCGCCACTTGCACGGCGGAGGCACCATGGGACTTGACGTTCTGGGACTTGCGGAGGAGACAGAGCGCGTCTTCGTGGCTCTGGTGGCGCGCCCACGGAGCACCGCGCCGGAGCTCGGGGCGGCCTGAGACCTGTCCTCCGCCCGAGTCGGGCGACTGCTGTCCAAGTTGGTGACCGACGGCCTGGCCATGAAGGCGACGGGACGTCCGCCGCGTTTCTCGGCAACCGCCCCCGATGTCGCGGTGACCGCTCTCATCCAAGAGCGGGAGAAGCAGTTGAACGACGCCCGTGTGATGGTGCGTCGCTTGATGGAGATGCACCAGGAGGCGACGCGGATCGACGACCCGTCGCTGGGAGTCGAACTGCTCACCGACCGCGACCAGATCGGCAGGGCGGCCCACAGGCTGACCTTTGGCGCTCGCCAGGAGGTGCGGGCGT
The DNA here is from genome assembly GCF_040643755.1 of Streptomyces sp. NPDC047079. Taxonomy (NCBI): domain Bacteria; kingdom Bacillati; phylum Actinomycetota; class Actinomycetes; order Kitasatosporales; family Streptomycetaceae; genus Streptomyces; species Streptomyces sp. NPDC047079. The sequence continues at coordinate 3,277 of NZ_JBEYUZ010000010.1, read as the reverse complement.
TCGACCGGCCCCCGTACGTCGACCGACCGGGCACCAACCTCGACGCGCAGACCCAGCGGCTGCGAGCCGGCATCACCCATCGGGTCATCTACGACCGGGAGGCGGTCGCCTGGCCGGGCCGAATGCGCGACGACATCGTCCGCAGCCTCAGAGCGGGCGAAAAGGCCCGTATACGCCCCGAACTGCCATTCAAACTCCTGATCAGCGACAACAAGGCGGCCATCCTCCCTTCAGCCTGCCCACTCATGCCGCCTACCTCATCCATCGTTCGCCCATCCTCGCGGCCTTGGAGGCCCTGTTCGAGTCCGAATGGGAACGGGCGGTACCCCTGCGGGACCCCGACGCGTCCCCTCGGGGCGTGGCGAGCCCTCTCCCGGCCCCGATGCGGCAGAACCGGACGCGGACACCCGCTCCCTGCTCAACCTGCTCGCCTCGGGCTTGACCGACTCCGCCATCGCGCGCGCCCAGGGCTGGAGCGAACGGACCACCCAGCGGCGTATCCAGCGGCTGCTGGAACGCCTCGGAGCGACGACACGTTTCCAGGCGAGCCTCTTGGCCGCCCGCCGCGGCTGGCTGTGAACGCCCTGCGGCTTGGTCCAGATCAGCGCTGCGGGTGCGGATGATTCATCCGCCCAGGCCCCAGCCTTGATCGTCGGTCTACGGCATTGCAAACGCCGCTGCGTTCAGGCGTCAAGGTGCAGGTCAAGGCGGATCCACGCCGACCTGGCCGCCGCCCGTGCGCACGGCATCGGCAGCCGGGCAGGAGCGGACGGTCGATGTTACCCGTCACAACCCGTCCTGGGTCGGAGCCGGTGGTGACATGGTCTCGACCACTTGGGACCTGCACACGTACTTTTCCGCACTGATGGGCGGCAAGCTCCTGCCGGCCGAGCTGCTGGCCGAGATGCGCACGCCGGAAGCGACCGTCGGCTACGGCCTGGGGGTGTTCGCGCAGGAAACGGAGTGCGGCACCGTCTTCCACCACAACGGTGCCACTATGGGCTCGGCGGCGCTGATGTACGGCACACCCGACGGCAGCAGGACCCTGACCGCCGGACTGACCTGGGTGGACGACGCCGACCTGTCGATAGCACCAGCCTTCCAGACCGCCCAACAGCGTTTCGTCGACGAGGTGTTCTGCGGCAAGGTGGGCGGATGAGCAACGGAGTGACGATCGGGCGGGCGGCGGCGTTCGTCGGCGTCACGGTGAAGACGGTGCGGCACTACCACAAGCTCGGCCTGGTCGCGGAGCCGGAACGTGACAGCTCCGGCTACCGGCGGTACGGATCCGGCGAGCTGCTGCAGCTGGTCCAGGTGCGGGCGTTGGCCGCCGCGGGCGTGCCGCTGGCCGAGATCGGGCCCATGCTCGACGCCGACGCCGCGCGGTTCGGCGCCGCGCTCGCCGACGTCGAGCGGCAGCTCACGGAGCGCATCGATGAGCTGGTCGCCCGACGCGACACGCTGCACCGGCTCGCGGACGGCGACAGGGCTCTGCTGCCCGACCGTGCCTGTGCGGTCCTGGACCGGATGCCCGGCCTCGGCTTCGGCCCCGACTACGTGGCCGCGCAGCGCGAGGCCCTGGTGCTGGCCCGGGCGCTGGCGCCGGAGGGCTTCGACGGTTTCCTGAACCGGCTCGAACACGGCCTCGATGACCCCGAGTACGTTGACCTGGCCAAACGCGGCCGGGAGGCGGAGACCTGGGAACCGGACGACCCGAGGATCGAAGAACTCGCGACCGCCATGGCTGACCACTACCTCGCCAACCCCGCGCTGCAGGTAGATCACGCCGGCCTGCAGGCCTGGGCCAAGGCTTCGGCCCAGTACAAGCTGATCAACAACCACCGCGAGGACCAAGCGCCGGTCGCGGCCCGGCTGACCGCGCTCACCGAGGCCAGGCTCCGCGCTGCAGGCGTACCCATGCCGCACCGATGACAAAATCCTCGTGGCACCGAAAACTGCGTGTCACAGCCATGAAAAGCTCTCCGCCTCCTCCTGCGGGCCAACTCCGACGCCAAGCCGGGCCAACTGCAGTGCTCATGGGCAACGTTGAGGGTGGCGCCAACTCCGTCACCGTGGACAAAATTCGCTACCCGGCGGCCGGAGCGCCGTGATACAACAACCGCCGTGCGAAACATCTTGGAGTTCCCCGAGGTCCTGCGGCTGATCGAAGACCGCTCGGCCGCGTTCCGCGCTGCGATCGCGTCCGCCCCCGACCTTGACGTCCAGGTCCCGACCTGCCCGGACTGGACGCTGCGCGAACTGGCGCAGCACCTCGGTGACGGCCGCCGCCGCCAGGCCGCCATCGTCGCGGCGGGCCCGGGCGCTGAGCCCCCGGCGAGGACGGACCCGAAGGGCGCCCCGACCGCGCCCCGCGACCGCGAAGCCCTGGACGCCTGGCTCGCCGAGTCGACCGAGCTCATGCTCGACGCGATGCGCGAGGCCGGCCCGGACCGCGGCTGCTGGACCTGGTGGGGCCGCTCGCAGGCCCCGCAGACCAGCGGAGCCGTCGCCCGGCACCAGATCCAGGAGATCGCCGTCCACACCTACGACGCCCAGCTCACCCAGGGCGTCGCACAGCCGCTGCCGACGGACGTCGCGGTCGAAGGCGTCGACGAGTTCCTGACGACCGTCTCGGCGACGACCGTCCCCTGGCCGTTCAAGCCGGCGACCATCGACCTGCACACGACCGAGGGCCGCTCCTGGCGCCTGACCCTCAACGCCGACGGCGTCCGCTGCGACGACCTCGCCGCCGACGCGGAGCCGGGCGACATGGCGATGCGAGGCGCAGCGAGCGAACTGGTCCTCTACTTCTACGAGCGCCTCCCGCTCGACGGCCTGGAGACCACCGGCGACACCGAGCCGATGGAGCAGCTCGCAGACTGGGACCCCAACGCGTAAAACGCGCACTTGTGACGCATCTGTCGGTGGTGCGCGCGCTCCTGCGGGCGCCACTGGGCCCAGGGTTGCGGACATCGCGCGGCTGCGGGCAGGCTGCGGGCCTGCTGGAACTGATCCTGGTCAACGTCGACATGGACACCCGCAGGGCCACCCCCTGCCCAGCGACATCGCCGCCGGATTCGACCACCACATCACCCAGGACGCCAGCCTCCGCTGGCCAGCGCCGGTATGCGGCGCCAGGGCGTCAGGAACCAAGACCGCCCTACCTTCTTGGTCGGGTTGAGCCAGCCATTCGTAGGGCGGTGGGAGTCGGCGGCCCGGGATGCGGCAACCTCACCACCGCCACCACCGGCAGCAGCACCACCACCAACACCTACGA